>VFKP01000055.1 GCA_009885495.1 Gammaproteobacteria bacterium
CGGATCAGTCAGAAAAATGAGATGCCTTCACTGGCTAGTTTGATCCAGAGCTCTGGAGCCTACAACGGTGGATAGGAGGATTTACCCTGGGATTTGAAAGGGATACGATTTTTGCTTTTAATGTTTCGCTTTCAGCCGAGCTAGAGCGTCCTTCATTAGAACTTGATACTGATTGCGAAACCTTATGTCCCGATGTGTTTGAATCAATTCGTTCCAAGCGTTCTTTTGCTTTGTCTCTGAGGCTTTCTTCCTTAGATCTAGCCGCCGCAACTTCGAATTGTATTTGAGCTTGTGCAAGGTCTGTTGCAGTTCCCCAGCCATTTTCATAGCAGAGCCCTAGTGCGTATAGCGCAGGGGGGTAGCCGTGGTCAGCAGCCTGTTGATAGTATTTAAAGGCTTTTTGGAGGTTGATCCGAGTTCCCAAGCCATTTTCATGGCAGCACCCTAGCTTGTATAGCGCAGGGATAAGAGGGTGGTTTGGGTCAGCAGCCTGTTGATAGTATTCAAAGGCTTTTTGGGGGGTGATCTCAGTTCCCCAGCCATTTTCATAGCAGCATCCTAGCCTGTATTGCGCTGTGGCATTGCCAGCATCAGCCTGTTGTTTGAGGGATTCGCTGTAAGTAACTGGGGGTTCCGTCCTGGCGCGTTTCCTGGGTCTCGTAGTAGGGGTTTCGGATGATAGGCGTTTTTGTCCAGGCATTTTTGGGTCCTCGCTGATTATTGTATAAGAGCATAATAGAAGAGATAAAATTGTATCATAAAAATGCTGTTTTAAACAAGAAGATTAAGAAGCCATAGATCTTATCCTAATCAGAAGTAGGCAAACGGTTCACAAGTTCTTGAAATGCCTGTATGACTTCAAGTGGATTTTCATACCAGGGATAATGCCCAGCCCCTGAAATTTCACGGATTAAAATAGGGTCTTGTTGATAGTTTATGTCATTACGATATAACTCTAATGGAGTGATAAAATCTTTAGAGCCTGTGGTTATTAAAGTATTTATTTTGGGGATCCAGCTGGCCTGATATTTTTCAGCATCAAAGCAGGATGAGGATTGTTGATCGGCCAGCTGGTTTACCGGGATTCTTGCAAAGAGTTCACGGCCTTCTTTCAGAGATTTTTCGGTGACAAAACAAAATTGAGCCGCAGCGATTAAGAGTTGTCTTAAACTTTCATTATTGGGCTTTGCAGCATAGTGCTTTTCTGCAGCGATGATCTCAGCGTTGGTATTTTTCTGACAATACTCGCCAAATGTTTTTTGCCAGGAAGCATTCGGTGCTGAACCTATAAAGACACAAGCGTACAGATATTCTTCAAGCTCTGGGATAGTTTGCACATACATGCCAGGCGTTGAATGAGAGACTAAAATAACTTTTTCAAATGCGCTGACGGCTTGAAGAATAGCTGAGCGCCAATGAGCAAGCGGCTTATCGTTTAAGATATTTGAGCCATCATTGGGTAAATCCAAATGCCAAATCGTTCCTGGAATTTTATCTTTTAATAATTGAGTCAAACCCGACAGCGCCTCAGAGCCTAAGCCCGGGCCACCAGGAAGAAACAACCAATTGATCGCAGTTTTTCCATGGGTACTTTGACATTGTAATCGAGCACCGTCTAAGGTCCATACATAGTCTTTCATAAATTCACTCGGCCTTAATCCCATTGGAAATCAACAGAGCTTGGATTTCAGGTTTGCGCCCCATAAAAGAGACGAATAAATCCATAGCGTCTTCAGAGCCGCCTTGAGTTAAGATTTTATGTTTAAATTCAAGTCCTAGCTCGGAGTTTAATAAGCCTTCCTTTTCGAAACGTGAAAAAGCATCGGCGGAAAGCACTTCAGCCCATTTATAACTGTAATATCCCGCGGCATAACCGCCATCAAAGATGTGCGTAAAGGCATTTTGAAAGCGATGATAATTGGGGATAGGTACCACAGAGACTTCTTTGCGTACTTCATCCAAAATATTCTGCACGCAATGAGGTCTATGGACATCAAATTCAGAATGAATGCGAAAATCAAATAGAGCGAATTCTAATTGTCGAACCATTTGCATGGCGCAATGAAAATCTTTTGAAGCCAATAATTTTTCATATAAGGCTTCCGGTAGAGGTTCCTGAGTTTGATAATGTCCCGATAAGCGGTTTAAAACTTCTTTGGACCAAGTCCAATTTTCCATGAGTTGGCTTGGAAACTCGACGGCATCCCAGGCGACCCCGGAAGTGCCAGAGGCGCTGGGCTCATCGATCTCCGTGAGTGAATAATGCAGCGCATGGCCAAATTCATGAAACAAGGTTTGCATTTCCGAATGAGTGAGCAATGCCGGGCGATCAATGCCTGGGCGGCTAAAATTGCAGACTAAAAAAGTCACTGGATGATGTAATTTGCCTTCTTTATCCCGATAACGGGGATAGCAGCCGCCCACCCAAGCGCCTTGCTGTTTACCGGGACGTGCGAATAAATCAAGGTATAAATGAGCTTGCAGGCTGCCATCAGGATTATTGATGCGATACAAAAGAGCGTCTTTATGCCAATGATCAAAATGATCTTCTTCTGTAAATTGGACCTGAAACAATTGGCTTAACAATTCGAATAAGCCGTGTAAGACTTTAGACAAAGGAAAATAAGGGCGTAATTCTTCGCTGCTATAAGCGTATTCTTTAGCTTGTAATTTTTCCCTGTAATACGCTAAATCCCAGGGTTGCAATGTGGAATGTAAACCTGCTGTTTTTGCAAAGGCTGCAAGAGCTGCCATTTCTTTTTCAGCCAGCGGTTTAGATGCTTTTGCCAATTGCGAAAGAAAGGCCACAACTTCTTCATTGCTAGGAGCCATTTTATCGGCCAAAGAAAGGTCAGCATAATTTTTAAAGCCTAAGAGGACAGCCAATTCTTGACGCAAGCCTAAGATTTGATCGATCAAGGGCCCATTGTCCCATTGATGAGGAAAGGGTCCTAATTCGGAAGCTCGAGTCACATAAGCCACATACAGATCTTCACGTAAAGGGCGATGATCGGCAAATTGCATAATCGCCGAATAAACGGGAGCTTCTAAGCTAAAGGCATGGCCTTCTTGACCCAGTTCTTTCGCTTTTAAGGCGGCTTCTTCAATCAGCCAATCCGGTAATCCTGCTAATTCCTGAACATCGTGAACGGGTCGTATAAAGGCTTTATTGGCATCTAAAGTATTCGCGCCCACTTTTGAAGACAAAACGGTGAGTTCTTCAACAATTTTGCGATAGCGTGCTTTTTTATCGGCAGGCAAATCCACTCCGGACAAATGAAAATCGCGCAGCTGATGTTTTATAACCGTTTGCTGTGGCCGCGTTAATGTTTTAAACTCAGGACTGTCATGCAAATGTTTAATGACAGCAAAAAGAGCGGTATCATGACTGATTTCAGTGTGAAATTCCGACCATAAGGCTAAAGCTTCATCGTAGGCCTCTCTTAATTCGGGGCGACTCATCACCGCATTTAAATGTTCGATGGGTTGCCATAATTTTGCTTCTAATGCGCTATTGTCTTCTAAAGCTTGCATCAGCGTCGCCCAACTGGGATTGGGATTTTCAGTTAAGCGGTGGATCAACTGCCGGCTGTGGGCAATAAAATTCTTCACTTCAGGAACAATGGTTTCAGGTTTAATAGTGCTGAATATCGGTAAATTATCGGTAGACATGAAGAAAATATCCTTGTTATTTTAAGAAGGCGTTGAATGAAAACGTTTAATACGATGATGACAATAAGGTGTCCCTTGTTGTTTTTCGTAATACTGCTGATGATAGACTTCTGCCGGCCAGAAAATCTGTACGGCTAAACAGCGTGTGCTTAAGGTATAACCCAATTGATGCAGCTCAGCCATCACAGATTCGGCAATGTGTTTCTGCTGTTCATCATAATAAAAAATAGCCGATAGATATTGTGGGCCGTGATCAGGGCCTTGTCCGTTCATTTGTGTGGGATCGTGAATTTCAAAAAAATATTTTAACACGGCTTCCAAATTGGTTTTCTCAGGATCAAATAATACTCGCAATACTTCTAAATGGCCGCTGGTTTTAGTACAGACTATTTCATAGCTGGGGGATTCGATATGTCCGCCGCTGTAACCCACTTCTGTTTTGATGACTCCTGGCAGACGGTCTAAATAATATTGCACTCCCCAAAAGCAACCGGCAGCGAGAATAATTTCTTCAGTTTTTTGCAAGCTTGTGTCAGCCACAAATTCAATTGCACTGCCATTGACGCAATGGCGAAGATTGCGAGGCGTTAAATGTTCGCCTTCAAAGACATGTCCTAAATGGGCCTGGCAGTTTTGGCAGAGGATTTCACTGCGATGGCCATCGCTGTCCAAACGACGTTCCACCCGTCCGGGCAGTTCATCGTCAAAGCTGGGCCAGCCGCAATGGCTGTTGAATTGTGAATCAGCACGAAATAAAGCGATGCCACAAGCACGACACAGATAAGTCCCTGATTTTACAGGATTGACTAAGGGGCTGCTAAAGGGCGCTTCGGTGCCCTTATCGCGGACAATCCGTAAAATTTCAGGGGGCAATGAGGCATATTTGAACATCTACAAGAATATCCTTAGAGATTAATGCTGAGATTAGCATCATAGAGGGCTTAAGCTTTATTTGCAAGATCGAGGCTAATCGCGTATGATGCGCATACAAAATTTATCATTTAAGGCCATTTTTTCTATGAAAAGTATTCACCTCAAAAAACATGAAGAGCGTCGTTTATTGGCCGGACATCATTGGATTTACAGCAATGAAATTGATGTCAAGCAAAATCCTTTAAAATTATTTATTGCCGGTGAACAATTGCGTATTCTAGATTGCCATGGTCAATTTTTAGGGGTGGGTTGTATTGAGCCACAGGCTTTATTGTGTTTGCGTTTATTAAGTCGTGAAGATAAAGCGATTGACAGCGATTTTTTCAAACAAAAGTTCAAAAAAGCCTTACAATGGCGTGAACGAATTTATACACAGCCTTATTATCGTTTATTTTATGGCGATTCCGATGGCGTCTCGGGTTTGGTCATCGATCGTTTTGGGGATACTTTTAGCCTACAATTGAATACTCCCGGTATGGTCGCTCTTCAAAGCGAAATTATAGAAGCTTTAGAAAGTTTGTTTACAGTAGAGCGGTTAATGCTGCAAACCACCGCCAGTGAAGGTTCAAGAGAATCCATACGCGAAGTGTTAAAGGGCGATGCTGAGGCGCCTTTCATTATTAAAGAAGGCGATTTAGAATTTCAGGCTCCGGTGCAAGGTCAAAAGACGGGTTGGTTTTACGATCATCGCGAGAATCGTAAAGCCTTGGCTGCCTGGGTGAAAGATAAAAAAGTTTTGGATGTCTTTTCTTATGTGGGTGCTTGGGGCCTTGCAGCAGCCGCAGCGGGTGCCCGCGAAGTCAGCTGTGTGGATAGCTCACGCAAGGCTTTGGACAGTTTAGCTTTAAATGTCAAGCACAATCAGCAAAGCCAGGTCAAAAGTATTCAGGGCGATGCTTTAGATATCCTCAACGATTTGGCCGATAAACGCAAAAGTTTTGATGTGATTATTTTAGACCCGCCGGCCTTTGCTAAAAAACGTAAAGATCTGTCCAATGCTTTGATGGGCTATCAACGTTTACTGGAAGCGGCTCTAAAACTTCTGAGCGTGGAAGGGATCTTGGTTTTTGCTTCCTGCTCTTTTTACACCAGCAAAGAAGATCTGTTGATGGTCTTGAATAAGGCCTCGCAAAAAACAGGCGTGAATTTACAGATCTTTAATTACAGTGGCCAAGCTTACGATCATCCTATTCATCCTGCGATCCCTGAAACAGAATATCTCAAATGTTTGTGGAGTCGGCGATGCTAAGAGACGGGTTTCACCAAGGTCCACAAATGCTCTGGTTTTTGCTGTTAAGCTATACCGTAACCATTTTACTGGCCAATTGGTTTGACATACGATTATTACAATTAGGGCCAGTCGTCACCGATGCAGGCACTTTGATTTTCCCTTTATCGTTTGTGATCTCTGATGTGATCACGGAAGTCTATGGTTATAAATTTGCACGTCGTGCCATCTGGTGTGGGTTTGTATTCAATCTTTTTTTTCTAGCTTATGGCGCTTTGGTCACGCATTTACCTGGCCCTGCCGATGCACCCTATAATGCCAATTTTGATACCTTAATGAATATTGAATGGCGCATTATTCTAGCGTCAATCCTCAGTTATTTTTGCGCAGAGCCTGTGAACGCTTATGTATTAGCTCAGTTAAAAATTCGCTGGCAAGGCCGCCATATGGCAGCGCGTTTTGTGTCTTCTACGGTATTGGCTTCTTTTCTGGATTCTGCAGTCTTTTCTTGTTTTGCTTTCATAGGGATATTATCGTGGACGGGCGTATATCATTTGGCTTTAACGATGTGGCTGATTAAAATAGCCGTTGAACTTTTGACTTTACCGCTATCGACTTTTTTGGCTAAGCGCTTAAAAGCTATTGAAGGTTTGGATATCTTCGATAGACACACGAAATTCAGTTTATGGCGTTTTGACACCCTCTACAGCCGAGCTGATAATGATTTTGGCCGGACCTTAAAATCATGACGGAAACCGCATTAGAACAAGACTGTGTGATCGGTGTGGTCGAGCGAGTGACTTTTTTTAATGAAGACAATGGCTTTTCAATTTTAAAAATTAAAGTAAAAAATCAAGCCGAACCCACCACCATTGTGGGCGAATTGGGCGCTATTGCCGTGGGTGAATATGTGTCTTGTCAGGGGCAATGGGTGATCGATCGCAAATATGGTCGACAACTGAAAGTCTCTTCCATTGAAATTGCGCTACCCGATAGCTTAATGGGCATTGAGCGCTATTTATCATCGGGTTTATTACGCGGTGTGGGCGTGCATTTTGCCAAGAAGATGGTCGACCAATTTGGGTTGAAAATCTTCGACATCATTGAAAATCAACCTAAAAAATTATTGAAGATCGCGGGTTTTGGCGCACAGCGTTTGAGCATGCTCAAAGATTCTTGGCAAGAGCAAAAACTAGGCCGTGAAATTTTAGTTTTTTTACAAACCTATGGCGTGGCTTTAGGCAAAGCCTTACGTATATATAGAACCTATGGCCCAGAAACCTTGGCCAAAGTAAAGGCTAATCCTTATGATTTAGCCTTCGATGTTGCGGGCATTGGTTTTAAATCTGCCGATGATCTGGCCTTGCGCTTGGGATTTGCCGCAAATTCTCCTGAACGCGCTTTAGCAGGCATCGATCATGTGCTACAAAATTTTTGCCAAGAAGGGCATTGTGCCTATCCGCGAGAGGCTTTAATGACCGCCAGTATGGAATTATTGTCTTTAGATCGTGAAGGCGTATTGGCAGCGATGGAAGAAGGCATTCTGCAGGGGCATTGGGTGGCGGAAACCATAGATGAAACCGTGTGTATTTATCCCCGCAGTTTATATTTAGCCGAAGAAGGAGTGGCCAAAGAGATCGCGCGGTTAAATACCGGGGAATGTCCTTGGGTGAATGACAATGGGCAAGATTATTTACCCTGGCTTCAAACACAAATTAAAATTGAACTGTCCGCTTCACAGGAAAAAGCCATTGCCTGTGTGTTGGATCATAAATTATCGGTGGTCACCGGCGGCCCGGGCGTAGGTAAAACCACCATTGTCAATGCTTTGTTAAAGCTATTGTATAAAGCGCGTTTATCGGTGTGTCTGTGCGCGCCTACAGGACGTGCGGCCAAACGCATGACGGAAACCACGGGCGTGCCCGCTAAAACCATTCATCGATTGTTACAAATCGATCCCTCCACACGCACAGCCGTCCATCATGAAAACGAGCCTTTGAAAGCGGATGTCGTGATCATCGATGAAAGCTCTATGATTGATATTGCGTTGATGTATAAATTATTAAGGGCTATTCCCACGCATGCCGCAGTGATTTGGGTGGGCGATAGCGATCAATTGCCTTCGGTGGGACCTGGGGCGGTGTTATCGGATTTAATCCATTCAGGCTGCATTGCCAGCGTGCAATTAACAGAAATTTTCCGACAAGCCGCGCATTCACAAATTATTCTCAATGCGCATCGAATCAATCAAGGGTTAATGCCCAGCGCTCATGGACAAAAAGATGCGGATTTTTATGTGATTGTAAAACCCAATGTAGAAGAGATCCATCAAACCTTGATCGATCTGGTGGTAGAGCGATTGCCACAACATTATGGCTGTTCTGCAGTGCAAGACATTCAAGTGCTCTCACCGATGAATCGCGGCAGTTTAGGCACCTTAATTTTAAATCAAGAATTACAAGCCCGTTTAAATGGCCATGCGCGTTTAAAATTGAGCCGTTTGGGCATTCAATATGCCTTAGGGGATAAAGTGATCCAAACGGTGAATAATTACAGCAAAGAAGTGTTTAATGGCGATATTGGCTGGATTGAATCCATCAATATGGATGAGCAAAGTTTGCAGATCAATTTTGACGGATGTAGCGTCAAGTATGAGCAGAATGAATTGGATGAAGTGAATTTGGCCTATGCCATCAGCATTCACAAAAGCCAGGGCTCGGAATTTCCACGAGTGGTGATCCCTCTAGCCATGCAACATTATAATTTATTGGTACGCAATCTTCTCTATACGGGCATTACCCGCGGCAAACAATTGGTGGTTTTGGTGGTGGAAGAAAAAGCCTTATATAAAGCTGTTCACAATGATAAAATCAAGGCGCGAGTGACTAAGCTTGCGCAGCGTTTAAGGAAGTATTTGCCTTTGATTTGAAGCGGATTGGAATTGGCAAGAAAACTTTCTGAATTAGAGATCTTATAGTTGTGAGTGTATTAGGGTTGTTTCAAGGCGTAAAATGCTAAAAACCAGATTATGATAATTTTAAGAAGGTGTTATGGGATATCCTGGCGAAAGTTCGAGTTCATCTCAAAGGCCAAAGAATGATTTGCTTAGAGAGGTCAAT
The DNA here is from genome assembly GCA_009885495.1 of Gammaproteobacteria bacterium. Lineage (GTDB taxonomy): Bacteria > Pseudomonadota > Gammaproteobacteria > UBA1113 > UBA1113 > VFKP01. Next base: position 8,953 of record VFKP01000055.1, read on the forward strand.
GCTAGCGAGGCAACAAAAAATGAGCTGTTAAGACAGGCTTATGAGTCCTTAACGACTTGTCCGATTACACGCCTGATTATGGCTGATCCCGTGTTGGTTTCAGGTGTCACCTATGAGCGAGAAGCGATTGAAGAGTGGATTAAGTCAGAGGGCACTCACCCCAGCCTGCGAACATCCCTCTCTATCCCAGAAGAAGGATTTTCTAAAAATGATACGACAATTAACGCTCGAGACATTTGGTTTTCAAAAGTTCCAGCACTTTGGCACAGTGAAGATATTTATTTACCTAAGGATTGGCAAAAAACGCTGATTGAAGAAGGCATTAAAGTTAATGACAAAGTGCTTATTAGCCGTTATTTAGAAAGGCATCCAGGCTTATTGACCTTGAAACTCAGTGAATATAAAAATAAGACCTTAATTGATTTAGTGTTTGAATACAGCAATGCGAAGGTACTTGTTTTTTTACGAGATCGCTGGCAAGCCTATCAAAAAAATTATATTTATGATTTTATCCTAAGGCGCGAGCAAGAAACGGGTATCGATTATTTAGTTCAATTGGCTAAACAAAAAAAAGAAAGGGCTGTATTAGAGCTTATTCATCATCTGCATCCCAGGGCAAAAGAGAATGAATCGATATTGCTTTATGGGGCGCGTCAAGGGTATGCCCTTCTGGTCAACTATTGTCTGGATGAAATGCTACAAGATAAAGTACTGACTGAAGAAGTGAATGCTCAGATTGAACAGGCATTAGACCAAGCATGGCAAAACAAGCAGTTAGAAGTCTTCAATTTACTGAAAACCAGACAAGAAGGTAAACCCGCTGTACTCTTAGCTTCCAGGCCTATGAGTGAATTTATTTTCGAGCTACAACCGCTTAATTTATCTTTGCTCACAGAGCAAATTTTAGGGTTTGGCAAGTTAAATACTTTGGAAATAGGTCAATTTGACGAAACGCAAGAAGCAGACGCGATATATCTACTGGAAGGGCATCAGGGCACAGTATTAGCGCTGATTGAATTATCTATAAGAGTATTGGCCAGTGGTTCTTCGGATAAAACCATCCAGCTCTGGGATCTGCATAACAGTCTGTGCTCGCGCAAAACGCTAAAAGGCCATGATGATAGGGTTAATGTTCTTATAGAATCATCGACTGGATTTTTAATCAGTGGTTCTGCGGATAGAACCATCAAGGTTTGGGATCTTAAGACCGATCTCTGCCTGAAAACTTTGGAAGGGCATACGGATTGGGTCACCGCCTTTGCGCTATCCTCTACAGGTTTATTACTCAGCGGCTCGCGAGATTGTAGTATCAAAGTCTGGGATTTGGAAACGGGCCTTTGTCTGAAAACGCTGGAAGGGCATGCGGATTGGGTGAATGCTCTTGTTCTATTGCCTACGGGGTTATTAGCCAGTGCCTCTTCTGATAAGACGATTAAGATCTGGGATTTAGAGACGGGCCTTTGCCTGAAAACTCTGGAAGAACATACCGATGGGGTGAATGCTCTTGTCCTATTGTCCACGGGATTGTTAGCCAGTGGCTCTTCAGATAAGAGCGTTAAGCTTTGGGATTTAGAAACCGATCGTTGTATCAGAACTTTGCTGGGGCATACGGATTGGGTGATGAGTTTGTTGGAAGTTTCTCTGGGCCTTTTAGTCAGCGGTTCGACTAAAACAATTCGATTTTGGGATCTGCAAACAGGCGAATGCGTCAAAGCCTTTCGCGAAGAAGAAGGTCAGGCCGTGCGGCCCCTTTTAGAATTATCCATCGGTTGCATTGCCAGCGGTTTTGGTCAGATTAAATTTTGGCCTTTGCCCAGTCGAGCTTTAGCCTTAAAATTTGATCCAAGCCTATTAGACTCCGCTGAAATTCAGTTTGCAGAACAAGAACGGCAATTAACCCTGAAGATCCCGCCAGCGGTCGTTGAACACTGTCGTCAATTATTAGAGCGCATAGTGCGCCATTACGATAGAGGATTTTGGAAAAGTTATCGATTTACAGTTAGCCCAACCGGGATAGACATCAAGGCGCCGAATCCGGAAAAAACACAAAGGCTCATGAAATTGATCCAAAGCTTAATCCGGAGATCATCTCAAAACGATGAGGCTAGTGCTTCTTCATCGAGCTCTTTTGTACTCATTGAGGGGGATGAGGGGCAGGGCTCCAGCAGTGCATCTTCCTCGAAAGCTAGAATTGAAGAACAAGCGGCTGATCTATGGACCTTGACAGATCAATTTTTTACTCGTCCCAATCTGAAGACTTTATCCCTACAAGAATTTGATAAATCTCAAGTGGTGAATGAAATGCTCCCATATGCACAACAGGATTATTCAGGATCAGTGCTCATAGAATTATCGTCTAAACTATTGGCCAGTAGTGCTGCGGATCATAGCATCCAGCTTTGGGATCTTAAAATGCACCATTGCCTTAAAACGTTTAAGGGCCATAAGGACAAGCTGCTGGCTTTGCTGGAATTATCGACGGGGTGTTTAATCAGTGCTGCTTGCGATCGAACCCTTAAAATCTGGGATCTTGACCGAGGAATTTGTGTTCAAACGCTTAAAGGACATCGTGGCAATGTCTGCGCTGTGCTGGAATTACCCTCGGGTTATCTAGTGAGCGCTTCTCATGATAAGACTATTAAACTCTGGGATCTGGCTAAGGGCCGCTGTATTAAAACTTTAATCGGGCATCAGGATAAGGTCAATGCTTTGTTATTATTGTCCACAGGGTTCTTGGCCAGCGCCTCTTCTGATAAGACGATCAAAATTTGGGATCTTGAACAAGGCGTCTGTATTCAAACCTTGGAAGGACATCGTGGCAGTGTGAATGCGCTGCTGGAATTATCGACGGGAGCTTTAGTGAGTGCTGCTGCCGATAGGAGCATTAGGCTATGGGAGCTTGCAACAGGCCGATGTGTTCGTGAATTGGCGGTAGAAAGTTCAGTCTTGTGCTTACTGGAATTATCTTTAGGGTTATTGGTCAGCGGCTCTGCTAAGGGCACACTCCAGCTCTGGGATCTGGAAACAAATCTTTGTGTGAGTATGCTCAAAAGAGATGAGCAGGCTATTTGCGGGTTGTTAGAATTATCCACGGGACTATTGGTCAGTGCTTCTCAGAACAACATTTTTTTCTGGTTATTGCCTACGCGTACTCAAAAATTAACGATTAAACGCCATGAATTACAAAATGCCGGAATAAAACTATCACAACAAGGGCGGCAGCTGATCTTAGAAATATCCGAAAATTCCTCTCAAGAATGGCGCCAAACAGTGCTGCAAAGTTTACGCCATTATGATCAAGGGTTTTGGCGAAGTTATCATTTTGTCGATAGCGCTCAGAGTCTAAAGATCATTGCACCTAATCATTATCGAGCCAGTTTATTGGCCTGTTTTATCTTAAGTGTAGTGCGAGTAGACTATTCTGATGAAGACAAAATTTTGAAACAGATCACACGAATTTCAAGTTATTATCCCGATACTCTAGGCGCTTTGGTTCGAAAACAAATTTATTGGCCCTTGTTTTCGAGACCCGGCGAACATAGAATCATGCCATTGCATATTCTAGCTACGCAGATCGAGCCAGCCTTAAATAGCCCCAGCCCGGAATTTTTTGCGTCTGCTGGAGTGCAAGCGGCGTTGTTAGAAGAAGATCAATTTGGCTTAACTCCTTTGGATAATGTTTTGTTATTCAATAAAACACCGGTACAAGTGATAGGAGCGTGGTTTAGGAGCATATCCTGGGTAACGATGATAAGCATTCTTAGCCGAGAACTCGGGGTTCTGTCACTACCCGTACAAGAAGCTATTGCCAAGGCTTATGATCAGCCTTTGCATCTATGCCCAGTTAAAATCCATTGGCTGGATTTATTACGTTGCAATGCACATCTATGGAAAAATCAAGAAAATGAGAAAAGCCAGTTTGAATTTTGGAGTAGTGAAGATTCTTACAGAAAAAAACAATATCAATCCTTGCAAAAAACAGTCGATTCACATTTATGTTTATATCGCTTGTTTGAATATTTTGCCACATCAACAGAGACTGCTTTATTGAGAAAGCAATACGATCATTTTTTCAATAGTCTTTTACCGCTTATCGATGATAAGGAGGCGTTGGGAAAAAATATAAAAGCACATCAACACACTTATTCCGCGCAAGAGACTATTAAAGGACAAACATACCTTGCATTGACACAGAAAATGATGGATTCCACCATTGAATTAAAACCAAAACTAAGCTCTTTTTTAAGCGAGGCGGCATCCGATGGGCAACGTACTCGTGCATTCTTTAACCCGGATACCTTAGAACTTGCAAGATTTGCTTACCAAAATATACAAACGAAAATCAAAGGAGTTGCCTCTGCGCATCCGGTGCTCTGTACTTGATCATTGGGCTATCCATTAAACGATCGACTTGCTGCAATTGTTGCCTTTCAAAAGCTCTCCCTATAAAGGATTGATTTTCAACGATTTTTTCAGGCGTGATCGGCATGGCAACCTCAAAAATGGCCGGGTATGGGTTCTATTATAGCTACCCGGCCATAAAAAATAAAAATTTATGGCCGGGTAGGTCGTTTTTATAGGCTATCTGGCCATCAAAAATCAAAATTTATGGCCAGATAGTTTGCCTTGAGAGAGAATAGCCCTTTAGCGGGTGAGTGCTCAAAGTAAAACACTCTTTTTAAACATCATTTTATTATGTATAATAAAAATTAATTAAGAACTTTCCTGGGAGGTGTGTTTGCATTGAATGATACAATTGTATATACTAACAGTATCTCCATTGAATGGGATGAGGACAAAAATAGAGCCAATATTTTAAAGCATGGAATAGATTTTCGGGATTTATTGTGTCCTTCCGGCAAGCTCGCGTGACAGACCTGTTTTAAATTGAGTAATATCCTCTTTTAATCAAAGAAGAGGAAGAAAATGAATATTCTTGCAGCAATCC
>VFKP01000006.1 GCA_009885495.1 Gammaproteobacteria bacterium
GCTGCACTGCGTTGTAAAGCGGCACGTAAACGCGATAAGCCCATTTGATGCGCCAACAATTCTTCTAAGGCTAAACGCTGCTGCATAGGATGTAAACCCGCCAGCAATTGTTGACGATCGGCATCCGCAGGCGGTCTATGCACATAATCTAAGGCCTGGCTTAAACTGGGAAAAGAAAATTTATCGCGTACTTGCTCTGGCAAATGATCGATTAAAACCGCACCATCGCGCAATAACACCAAAGCTTGATCCGTTAATCGCCGCCATTGCCATTGCGATAAACCCTCTGTGCTGGAATAAATCGGTGTGAGATGTTCATCAATTTCAGGCGTTCTACCCGGAATTAAACATTGGTATTCAGGATGAATGATTTCAGGCCCATGATAGCCATAACGCACTTCACCAAAACAACGCAGCGTTAAACCCACTTCTAAACTACGCAATTGCTCTCTTGAGAAATGAAAAAATCTTAAGGTTAAAGACCCACTGCGATCTTTTAATTCACAGCTCAAACTGCCCTTGGGCCCGCGACTCACGCGTTGATTTTCAATCACCCCTTCAACCGCGACATAATCACCCACACGCAGATCGCGCAAAAGGGTTAAATGAGTTCTATCCAAATAGCGAAAAGGTAAATGAAATAAAAGATCTTGCAAACTGCAAATACCGATTTTTTCTAACAGTCCTGCCATTTTTGGACCTACGCCGTGCAAGCTTTGGCAAGGAGCTTTGTCTAAATCAGTTTTCATGTTAGTGGTTCTCAAATTGCTTAACCCTCTCCCCCAACCCCTCTCCCAGAATACTGGGCGAGGGGAGCTGTTCTTAGCTAAATCTCTAGAGTACCGCGCGAAGGGAGCTGTTACTTACCCTAGAATTTAAAAAGCCTATCTTAATTCTGAAAATTTAAGACGCGATAAATCGCGTCTCTACTTAATCTTGATCGGCTGAGGCCTCGCCTAAAAATAACCAGGTTGAAACCACTGTATCTGGGTTTAAAGAAATGGCATCGATACCCTGTTCCATCAACCATAGTGCTAAATCAGGATGATCAGAAGGGCCTTGCCCGCAAATCCCAATGTATTTTCCTTGCTTGCGACAAGCATCAATAGCCATTTGCAAGAGCATTTTAACCGCCTCATTGCGTTCATCAAACGCTTCAGCCACTAAACCCGAGTCTCTGTCTAAACCCAGAGTCAATTGAGTCAGATCGTTAGAGCCAATGGAAAAACCATCGAAATATTGTAGGAATTGATCGGCCAATAAAGCATTGGAAGGAATTTCACACATCATGATCAAGCGCAAACCGTTTTCGCCACGTTTCAAACCATTTTCCGCCAAAGCCGCGATGACATTTTTGGCTTCTGTGACGGTTCTCACAAAAGGGATCATCACTTCAACATTGCTTAAGCCCATTTGCTCACGGACAATTTTGACCGCCTGGCATTCTAAAGCAAAGCAGGCTTTAAAAGATGCTGCGACATAACGTGAAGCGCCGCGAAAACCCAACATGGGGTTTTCTTCTTTAGGTTCATATAAATCGCCGCCTAAAAGATTGGCGTATTCATTGGATTTAAAATCTGATAAACGGACAATCACTGGTTTAGGGTAAAAGGCTGCCCCTAATGTTGCAATGCCTTCAGCCAAACGTTTAACATAAAAATCAACCGGTGATGCGTAAGCCATGGTGCGCTTTTTAATTTCCGCTTGTAATTCAGGTTTTAAGCGATCAAAATTCAAAAGTGCATTAGGATGAATACCAATATTGCGATTAATGATAAATTCCAACCGCGCCAAACCCACCCCTTGATTGGGCAATTGGCAAAAATCAAAAGCGCGATCCGGTGTACCCACATTCATGGAAATTTTAAAAGGCAATTTAGGCATGCGATCCACATGTAATTGTGTATGTTCAAATTTTAAAAGCCCTTGATAGACCGTGCCCTCTTCGCCTTCAGCGCAGGATACCGTGACCGCCTCGCCATCTTTAATATCGTTGGTGGCTGTAGAACAGCCCACCACCGCGGGGATCCCGAGTTCTCGCGCAATAATCGCGGCATGACAGGTACGCCCGCCGCGATTGGTAACAATAGCGGCGGCGCGTTTCATCACGGGTTCCCAATCGGGATCGGTCATATCCGTCACCAACACATCACCGACTTCTACTTTTTGAATATCCGCTAAACCCTTGACCACGCGTGCTTTTCCTTGGCCAATCTTTTGTCCAATACTACGCCCTACCGTCAGCACAGGGCCTTTCTCCAATAAATTAAACCGCGATAAGGTTTGTTGATCTTGACGACTTTTCACTGTTTCGGGTCTTGCTTGTACGATGTATAATTCACCGGCTTGCCCATCTTTGGCCCATTCAATGTCCATAGGGCAACCATAATGCGCTTCAATGGTTAAAGCGAATTGCGCTAATGCTGTGATCTCAGCATCGGTTAAAGAAAATTTATGTTGTAAATCTTCAGGTACTTTTTCAACTTTAACCAAGGCTTCGCCAGGATCGGTGTTATAAATCATGCGCTGTTGTTTTTGCCCCAAACGTCGCGATAAAATAGCCTGATGACCCTTTTTCAATCCCGTTTTATACACATAGAATTCATCCGGATTAATGCTACCCTGCACTAAAAGTTCTCCCAAACCATAATTGGAGGTAATGAAAATCACTTCATTCGATCCAGTTTCAGTATCTAAGGTAAACATGACACCAGCAGCGGCTTCATCGCTGCGCACCATTTTTTGTATGCCTGCTGATAAAGCCACATCTTCATGCGCAAAGCCATGATGCACGCGATAAGCAATGGCTCTGTCAGTGTATAAAGAGGCGAACACTTCTTTAATTTTCTGAAGCATCCCTTCAAAACCTCTGACATTTAAAAAGGTTTCTTGCTGACCGGCGAAAGAAGCTTCGGGTAAATCTTCTGCAGTCGCTGATGAACGCACCGCCAGGCTAAAATCATGGCCTAGACGTTGTTCTAAAGTATCATAGGCTATTTTCAAGTCCGCTTTAAAGATTTCAGAAAAATTGGCCTCTAAAATCCATTTCCGCGCCTTGGCACCGCATTCTGCCAATTGCGCTAAATTTTCAATATCCAAAGGCGCTAACAATTCAGCCAACCGTTGATCCAAATGATCCACTTTTAAAAAATCGCGATAGGCTTGTGCGCTGGTAGCAAACCCCGCAGGCACTTTCACACCTAAACGCGTTAAGTTTTGTATCATTTCTCCCAAGGACGCATTCTTACCCCCCACACGGGCCACATCATCACGGCCCAGTTCTTCAAAAAAAATAATGTTTTCAGTTTTCATTGTGCATTCCCCTCAATTAAAATATCTTGTTTCAACCATAATTCACACCAGGCGTGTAAAGAAATTCGGATCTGCTCGCTACTGTGATCAGGCGTTTGCTGAATCAAAGCATGAACCAAATCATCTTCGCGCATTGTTCCGTGGACATTAAACTGCTGAATGATCCGTACTGTCCAAGCATCCAACTCAAACCAACGCACTTGATGTTCCCGATTGCGATACACCAATCCTTGCCATGTTTGAGCCCGCTTTGCTAAGGCCTTATACGCGCTATCTCCTGGATACACAGCATATTCATATTCACAATAATGGGCCAAAGGCGAAAGTTTAAAGCTCAGCGACTTTGAATAGGACACACGGCTTTTTTCAGCTAAAACCTCGGTCGAGACCGTAAGCGCTAATTCCATCCATTCAAAATGGGCCAAAGCAAAAAGCCAAGGCCGATCCCGATATAAGCCCTTATTTTGCCATAAAAATGCTAAGAATTCATCTGGCAATTCATAAAAATAGCGTGTTTTAGCCTCATATCGCTCAAAAAACCGATCAATGAGAATATTCCAAAATTCAAGGCCTAAGGCTTGGATCGTTCGCGTATACACTCCATTTAAAACTTCAGTCAAATTAGCCCTTAATAGACGATGATAGATCTGCCAAGCAGGGGATTTAGGGTGATTCTGATTGGAAGTTCGCAAATATTGGCTAAACTCCGCTTGAACATTCATGGCCTTAAAACCTCAGCTGTAGTTTGCAGGCTTTGGACACGCTCTAATTCTTCACACAGCTTAGGAAAAGTAGGAATATGATTATCACACTCCAATATTGTGGGTTTTACACCATGACAGCGATAAGTGAAATCTAAAAGATCCCAGACAGGAGCTGGTACGGGATAAGCATGGGTATCGATGATGATTTCTGATTTTTCAGCCTTTAAACCAAAATCGCTTAAGCTTTGTCTTTCATGGCCAGCCACATGCATATAGGCTATTTTATCAGAGGCAATGGCTTTAATAAAAGCCTCTGCCTCATAATGATGATTAATGCTGTTTACATAAACATTATTCACATCTAATAATAAATCACAATCGCCCTCATCTAAAACGGCTTGTATAAATTCAAGTTCTGATAATTCAGAGTCTAAGACCACATAATAAGCATTATTTTCAACGGCAATCCGTCGCTCTAAGAAATCTTGTACCCTTCGAATGCGTTCTGCTAACTGTAAAACCGTTGCTTCGTTGAAAGGAACGGGCAATAAATCATATAACAAGCCTTTATCATCACTGCAGAAACTTAAATGTTCACTGTAGAATGACATGGGATATTCTTTAAAAAAATTTTTAAGATCTTCTAAAAATTTAAAATCTAAGGGCGCTTGTCCACCTAAAGATAAGGATAAGCCATGGCTGTAAAATGTAAATTGATCTTTGAAGGTATTCAATAATTGTTTTTTAGCACCGCCCATACCACACCAATTTTCAGGGGCTAATTCTAAAATGGAAAAAGGCAGCGAGTTTTTATGTTCTAGACTCTGGGCTATCGCAGGCAATAGGGCTGAGCGTAAACCCAACCCTATTGACAGATTTTTTTCAGAAAACTTCATCTGAGATCTGAGTTAGTTGGAACTGGCAGGGGGCGTAGAACTTGGCGCAGCGGAACATTGTCCTGCGGCGCATTTGCCTGCAGAGCATTTGCCTTCGCTGTTTTTCATATCAGAAGGCATGCTGTTTGAAGCCGGAGCATTGGCATCAGCGCTAGGCATAGAAGGTGTTGCAGGAGCGGTAACAGGCGTACCCTGTTGAACAGCAGTAGATGCGGAGGCATCCATTGAATCAGCTGCAAATACAGCTGTACTTAAGCAAACGCCTGCGGCTAATGCGATGAGAGCTTGTTTTTTCATGATAAATTCCTTATTGATCGTTGGTGAAAAGGATGCCCTGGTCGTTCAGAGCCGTAGAAGTATAGCATAAAGGAAGATTTGAATTTCAGACTCATTTCTCCCCTCGCCCACTATTTCGCAGTACTGTCCGGGGAAAGTGCATAAACTCCCCTCGCCCGGTAATCCGGGAGAGGGGTTGAGGGAGAGGGTATTAAAATATAAACTTTTTAATTAACTACTCATGCCTTTTTAATAGATCAGAACACTATCCTTTATACATCCAGATTGATCACAGGCCCCTTTTCTAGCCCGCTGTCTTTAGTTTCACTTTTAGCAATTAAGGTAGTTGCAAATAAATCGCCCATCACATTGGTGCTGGTTTGAGCCATATCGTTAAAACGGTCTACCCCGGCGATGAGAGGGATTGCGCCCAAGGGGATCCCCACCGAACCCATAACCGCTCCCATGACAATCAAGGCCGAGCCCGGCACTGCGGCGGCTCCCACGGCGGTAAAAACAATTGTAATCACTACGGTGCAGTATTGTAATAACCCCAGATGAATGCCATAGAGATTGGCCGCAAAAATAGTGGCCACCGCTAAATAAATCGATAAGCCATTCAGATTAAAGGTAGTCCCCAGAGGCAATAGAAATGAAGCTAAATCTTTGGGTAATTTGAGCTGCTCTTCAGCGCATTTTAAACTGACCGGCAAAGTGGCTGCCGAACTGGAAGTGGTAAACGCTAAAATGGCCGCATTTGAAATGCCTTTGAAAAAATGCCAAGGATTGATGCGATTTATCCAGAGCCCTACTCCATAGACCAGAATAAGTTGTAATAGGCAACTCAGATACACCGTGATAATAAATTTAATCAAGGGAATTAAAATAATCAGTCCATAACGCGCAAACACATAGGCAATCAAGGAAAACACACCATAAGGTGAAAAACTAATAATGATCTGTGAGAAACGAAACACCACTTTTGAAAATGAGCGAAATAAATCTTCGACCGGTTTAGCCGCCTCTCCTGTTAAACGGATGGAGACGCCTAACAGTAAAGCGAATACTAAAATCTGGATCACATTATTAGCGACAAAAGCCGCAACAGGGCTTTGGGGAATAAAACTGATAAGCACCTCTGCTGCTGTAGGCATAGGTTTTAATAAGCCGGGCGCTGCAATTAAATGCAAATCCATGCCTTTTCCAGGAGCAATCAAAATAGCACAGATAATTCCTATGCTGGCCGCACAAATCATGCTGAGCGCATAGAGACTCAAAGCTTTTAAAACCAAAGATTTCATTTGCTCTAGTTTATCTAAGGACATAACAGCGCAAACGATGGAAGTAAAGACCACCGGCACGACCAACATTTGAATGGCATGAATGAACATTAAACCAATGACTTGCACGGGCTCAACGGCATGCCCGCCTACAATACCAGTGAAAATACCCAGCACTAAGGCCAAGAGAATTTTGCCCCATAAGGGCAGGGCCTGCCAACGACGTAAAGGCGTCAATACAACATGAAGAAAGTCCATCCCTAAGTCTCATTAATCGGATTAAAACATAGAAGCATTATACTTAAAATGGACTGCAAAGGCAAGGTTTGAAGCATTATCCTGTTAGGAACAAGTAAACTGTCCGCTGTTGGAGTAAATGAATTGTCCGGTTTACAGTAC
>VFKP01000032.1 GCA_009885495.1 Gammaproteobacteria bacterium
AAAAAATAAAGCGGACAATAAGAGCATGATTCTACGCCCCAGATGATCGGCAAGAGCCCCACTGCATAAGGCGCCGAATAAAGCCCCTAAAACAACGCTGGACACTAACCATTCAGCGGCTAAAGTACTCAAAGCAAATTCACGCTGAATGAAAATTAAAGCCCCTGAGATAATCCCTGTATCATAGCCGAATAAAAACCCTCCCAAGGCGGCAATGGAAGCGACCATCCACAAAAAATAACTCTGCTCCTGTTGCACCTTAAACGAAACCTTCATAAACCCAAGCGGCCTCACCTTGCATCTGAATGCTATGACCGGCAGTCCATTCAATACTTAAACGGCCTCCTGGCAAAATCACAGTAACAGGACTTTGGCATAAACCCGCAGCCATCGCTGTTACGGCTGCAGCACAGGCTCCACTGCCGCACGCTTGTGTTTCACCAGCACCGCGTTCATACACGCGCAGTCGCAGGCAATGCGCATCGACAATCTGCATAAAGCCTACATTCACCCCTTGAGGAAACCGTCGGTCTTGCATTAATAAAGGCGCTAAACTTAACACGGGCGCTGCATCAATATTCGGCACTGAAAAAACAGCATGCGGATTTCCAACCGATAAAGATCGAAATTCCCAGGCTTGTTGCTCAAATATAAATTCTTCCAAAGTTTCTTTAAAAAATTCTGCTGGCCCCATCTTCACGCTAAATTGGTTTTCAGGCAAACAACGCACACTCATCACTTGAGTGCAAGTTTTAAGCTGAATATCACGTTTCAGATCAATTTTATGTTTTAATTTTAAATACAAGGCTGCTGCACGCGCGCCATTACCGCATTGTTCCACTTCTGTCCCATCAGCATTATAAATACGATAATCAAAACTATTTTCTGAATACTGTGATAAAGTTAATAATTGATCAAAGCCAATGCCGGTATGGCGATTGGATAAACGCTGAATTTTTTCTGAAGACCACAGTTCACTGCCTTGATCCAAATCCAATAAAACAAAATCATTGCCTAAAGCTTGTAGTTTAACAAAGGGTTGCTGTGGATATTCATTTCTGAGTAAATCATCCATGGTTTCACGCGAACGAATCAAACTGACTTGTGTTTTATTCACTAAAATTTCAGCACATCGCATTCTGGCATTGTATTGTGAACTCATGCTAAAACCATAGGCTCCCGCACTGCGTATGGCGATCAAATCTCCGGCCTCTATCGCCAATTCACGGGCCACTCCTAAAAAATCACTGCTCTCACAAACTGGGCCTACTAAATCAAGCGTTTTTTTAGGCGCATCGCTTTCTTGTACGGGTAAAATACGGTGATACGCCTCATATAAAGCAGGACGCATCAGATCATTCATCCCGGCATCTAAAATAGCAAAAGTTTTAGCCTGTGTTTCTTTAAGGTATTCCACTTTAGACACTAAAATGCCCGCATTGGCAGCAATGACGCGCCCAGGTTCCAAATACAATTTAAGTTGATAAGGCGCTTTTTCTTTTAAGGTCTTTAAAATCAACTCTGCATAAGAGGCCAGAGAAGGTGGTGTTTCCTGATCATAAGCGACGCCCAAACCACCGCCTAGATCCACATGCTCTAGCTTAATGTTTTGCTTATCTAAACGGCTTAATAGATCCAAAATAATCTGCAAAGCTTCTTGAAAAGGTTTTAAATCTAAGATCTGCGATCCAATATGGCAGGCAATGCCCAGGGCTTTTAATCCCGGCAATTTTTCTATCATTTGGTATACGCTAATGACCGCGTCTTTATCAATGCCAAATTTATTGCTCTGTAGCCCCGTGGCGATATAATGATGAGTATCGGTTTTAACATCAGGATTGACACGCACAGCCACAGGCGCAATACGCCCCAATTCTAAAGCCAATGCATTGATGCGTTTTAACTCTGGGATCGATTCCACATTAAAAACGCCAATCCCTGCAATCAACGCTTGTTTAATCTCAGTGCACGTCTTGCCCACGCCTGAAAAAACGATTTTTTTAGGATCCGCCCCCGCTTCTAAAACACGGGTCAATTCACCCCCAGAAACAATATCAAAACCAGAGCCCAAATCAGCCAGGATCTTCAGCAAAGCTAAATTGCCATTGGCTTTAACGGCATAGCAGATTTGATGGGGATGTGCTTGAAAAACCTCATCAATTGCTCGCCAATGCCGTTCTAAAGTCTGTTGCGAATAGATATAACAGGGCGTATGATAGCGTTCAACAATGCTTTTAACGGCAATCTCTTCGGCATAAAGCTCGCGATCGCGATATAGGAAATAATCCACAGCCAGGCCTCTTCAAGAAATAATGGGCTATTATCGGCTGTTTTTGGGCTTGGAGTCAATGGGCCGTTAAGAATTCTTGATAATTGACAATTCTAACTTTGAGATCCAAATTCAAGGTTTCACCCTGATAAATAAGAACGGCTTGATCAGGTGTGTTCGCCAATTCTGAGATAGCGCTCTTCATTCTAGTGCTATAAGTTTCACTGTGTTTAATTTCAATAAATTCTCTATATTGTTTCCGATCGATAATGAGATCCACTTCAACACCGTTGGTAGTGCGATAATAAAATAATTCCGAGTTCGATTTCTGATGTAATTCTCGTTTATAAATTTCAGAAATAATATAATTTTCAAATAAACTGCCTGCCATAGGGCCTTTTTCATAATGCTGATATTCGCTAATGCCGACCAAATAAGAAACCAGACCTGTGTCATAAAAATAGACTTTAGGCGCTTTAACAATTCTCTTTCCAAAATTATTGTAATACGGTGGCAATAAGAAAAGAATATAAGAAGCTTCCAGCACGGATAACCATTTTTTTAGGGTCTTAACATCCACCCCTAAATCGCTGGCATAGCGCGATAAATTTAAAGCCTGTGCGATATTGGCGGCCAGTAAATGAATAAAACGACTGAAATCCCTAAGATCACCTATATTCGCCAAAATTCTAACATCTTTATTCAAATAGGTATCCATATAAGAAGCAAACCAATCTGCAGACAACTGATAGTGTTTACCCACCAACTCAGGATAGCACCCCCGAAAAATGGACTCTTTTCTGAATGCTTCAGGGATCTCTATAAATTGGTACGGTAATAAAGACAATAAACCAATACGTCCAGCCAGCGATTCTAAAATATTTTGCATTAAAGCAAACTGTCCGGAACCTGTTAATACAAATTTACCACAGTTTTGGCGATCTTGATCAACCGCAATTTTAATGTATCGAAATAATTCCGGGACCCGCTGCACTTCATCAAAAATGACTTTGTCATTATAAAGACGCATGAATTTTTCAGGATCATCATAGAAGGCCTCGACAAAACGAAGATCATCAAAATTCACATAGCGGTACTGAGGCAGGTTCTCGAGCAACAAGGTAGACTTTCCCGATTGCCGTGGGCCGGTAAGGCCTAGCACTGCAAAAAAGCTTAAATATTCTTGCAATTTTGACTCGATGACACGATGTTGGTATTTCATGTTAATTTCCATGTAAATCAGGGAATGCCATCCCTAATTTACATGGAAATTTTAGATTTGTCAAATAATGATTCAGATCAAGATATTATATTCCGAGTTTTGAGCTGATCCTGGATTTCTATCAAAATAACCTTGGATTTTTGAATCTATCAGGCTATTATCAATGAGGCACAGATCGGTACACCGATCGCAGAACCCATCCACGATAAGGCTTTGGCTCTGGTTAAAAAGTATATGATCATCGGCGGCATAAAGCTCGTGATCGCGATATAGGAAATAATCCACACCCAGCCTCTTCAAGAAATAATGGCCTATTATCGGCTGTTTTTGGGTTTGGAGTAAATGGGTAAATTTAAAACAGGAGAATTCTCATGGATCGTTTAGCCTCAAAAACCTTAGTTTCTTTAGTCCTAGTCTTAGGGCTTAGCACGCTGCTTTTCTTTTTTGTGGATAAACCCTGCATCTTTTTCCTCGCCGCTCATAAAGAAACACTGGCGAGTTTAGCACATCCCATTTCGGCCTTAGCAAAAGGCAATATTTGGCAATCACTATTAGCTTTAGGGCTACTCATCCTGTTTTATCATGATTATCGCTATGGTTCAAATCGAGGATCAAAGGAATTATTTTATATACTTTTATCCATCATGATTGCCTCTTTACTGGGTGAGAATTTAAAATTTTTATTAGCCCGCTATCGACCGACTTTGCTGCTCTCTCAGGGCCAATATGGTTTTAGTTTCTTAGTGGATCACTGGTCACAAAACTCTACCCCTTCAGGACATACCTTTCGCGCATTCTCACTGATGACGGCCTTAGGATTGACTTGGCCCCGCTATCGCTGGCTTTTTCTAACACCCGCCATTTTAATCGCCTTAAGTCGAGTCATCTTGTTGGACCATTATCCTTCCGATATTGTTTTAGGCGCTTATCTGGGGATTCTTTCAGCCCTCTGGGCACGCTGGTTTTTGTTTTATAATGAACTTTGTCAATAAATTACATGCCTAGATTCGTAGGTGCAGATGGAAAATAAGGCGCTGCTTTTGCGGTTAAATACATCAAAAACTCGCTCAGATCTTTTTCTCCTATACCGTAAAGGCATGCTTCTATACCACTTCCACAAGCTTCGACAGCTTTTTGGCAATATGCTAAAACACCAACCGCCATGGGGCTGAATTTATTATTAGCTGCAATAACATTGTTTATCGCTTGTGAATACGGGGGGTAGCAAAGCGGTTGACATGGATGCGCGTCCAAATCGACGCCCTGAAGTTCTGGTGGAAGTTGCGTACCTTCGCCCGTAAGCCAGAAAGATTCTTTGGCGGCAACAGCATATACGGTTAATAAAAGACCGAAATAAGCCAGTTTTTGCATATTTTGCCCGACTTTCGCTGTATTAAAATAACTGAACATATTGTACTCCAAAATAAAGTTTTTCGACCTGATCGCGATATTAATACGAGAACTATAGTTTGTCAATTAGCTAATGGGGCCGTGTTAACCCAAAGTTGTAATGTCCGGTCTGTCCCGAGTTAAAATCTCCGCTTTGGGTAGAGACATCACTTTGAAAAACAATATCAATACGAACGCGCGAAAATAATTTTTTGCGCTGTTTTCTCGCCCGTGAAAATACAACGCCCTTCGCTGTGCTCTACCCCCAAAGGAATACAGCGTGCGCTGACTTTTAAGTCTTTCAAACGCGCTTCAATTTCAGGGGTATCCAAAGCATAACATAAAGCAAAGCCCGATAGAGTGTCTTTCTGATTCTGAAAATAAGCTTGGAATTCTTCAAAGCTATTGATTTCTTGTGTATGTTGACTTCGAAAATCTTGAGCGGTTTTAAACAAATGAACTTGCATCTCATCTAAAATATCAGAGGCCTGGGCCATAAACTCATCGCTGGCTAAATTAATTCTGGTTTTTACTTCTTGATCACGGCGATAAAATGAAATAACATTCTGTGCCAAATCTCTAGGGCCTATTTCCAAACGCAAGGGGACACCTTTTTTGATCCATTGCCAATTTTTTTCGCCCCCCTGCAGATCGCGTTGGTCGATATAAACTCGTAAGCGTTCATCTTGCCAGAGTTGTTTTTGCAATTGCTCCTGCAGCATTTTACAAAAAGCCAATACTTTCTCTCGTTCCTCTTCTTGACGATAAATAGGTAAAATCACAATTTGATAAGGAGCGATGCTAGGCGGTAACACCAAACCATTGTCATCGCTGTGAGTCATAATTAAACCGCCAATTAAGCGTGTCGACACGCCCCAAGAAGTTGTCCAGGCGTGTTGCAATTGCCCTTGCTGATCGGAAAATTGAATATCATAGCCTTTAGCAAAATTTTGACCTAAAAAATGTGAGGTTCCGGCTTGTAAGGCTTTGCCATCTTGCATCATCGCTTCAATACAATAGGTATTGACGGCACCCGGGAAACGTTCCGATTCTGTTTTTTCTCCTTTGATAACAGGCATGGCTAAAATATCTTCGACAAACTTTTGATAGAGATCTAAAATGGTTAAAGTTTCTTCTTTGGCTTCCAGAGCGTTAGCATGTGCCGTATGCCCTTCCTGCCATAAAAATTCTGAGGTCCGCAAAAATAAACGCGTACGCATCTCCCAACGCATGACATTGGCCCATTGGTTAATAAGAATAGGTAAATCACGATAGGATTGCACCCATTTGGAATACATCGTTCCAATAATCGTTTCACTGGTGGGGCGAATCACATAAGGTTCTTCTAATTCACCATCCGGCTTTAAACCGCCTTTGCCATCGGCAATCAAACGATGATGCGTCACCACGGCGCATTCTTTGGCAAACCCTTCGATGTGTTTGGCTTCTTTTTCCAATTGGCTCAAAGGGATGAGTAAAGGAAAATACGCATTGACATGGCCTGTGGCCTTTAAACGTTCATCTAAAATTTTTTGAATGCGTTCCCAAATAGCATATCCCCAGGGTTTAATCACCATACAACCGCGAACAGGCGACATTTCGGCAAGATCCGCTTGTCCCACCACTTGTTGATACCATTCGGGATAATTTTCTTCGCGTGAAGGGGTGATCGCATTTTTTTGCATGATAGGCCTAGATTTGGTTAGTGGAACTTTGTAGAGAAACCCTCTCCCCCAACCCCTGACCCAGAGTACTGGGCGAGGGGAGCTCTCTCGTGTTCTTCTCCCCCTCCTAGAGTACTGACAGAGAGGAAGCTTTTACTTAGCCTAAATATTGGGAGAAAGATTAGAGAAAAGATGAAGCAAGGATTTAATCGTTGTCGTCCGAATCATCACTAGAATCATTGCTGTCCATCATATTTTGATCGCTACTTTGAACAGAATTATCCGGGTTGCTGTCGTCACTGGAATTGTCTGAAGCTTCAGAATCGCCATTAGAACCCGCAGCAGAGGAATCATCGCTGGAATCATCTGAGGCTTCCGTATCGCTGCTATTAGCAGGCATAGCGGTGCCCGCATCATTCGTCACCGCGACACCATTGTCTGCAGTCAAGACCACTGCTGTAGAATCCGTTGCAGCAGGTGCAGCAAAGCTTAAGCTGACCATAGCGCCCAATAAGGCCGCCGATAGAACACGCCATGTTAATTTCATCATCAAACTCCTAAAAATTAATAAAAACTACCGCTCGTACGGCAATTGTAAGGCCCGAGCTTGAGCCAACTATAAGAGTTTTTAGGGTTCGATGCAAGCCCGTATCGCTTATACCCTACGCTAAAATTAAGGCTCGCATGGCCTGGCAAGTCTCTTGCATCACATGCACATTGTGGATACAGGCCAAAAGGTTATAAGCCACGGCTTTTTGTTTGAACAGATGGTGCAAATAGCCGCGAGAATACTGCTGACAGGTCGTGCAATTGCAGCCTTCTAAAATGGGCGTATCGTCTTTAGCATAAATACTTTTACGGATCGTTAAACGATGGCTGTCGAATTCACTTTCAAATTTAAGCCAATCGCCATCGGGCACAATAAGTCCATGGTATAAACTGCCATGGCGGGCGTTTCGCGTGGGCGCAACGCAATCAAAAATATCAATGCCCGCAGCCACCACATCCAATAAATCTTGTGGAGATAAACCCACCCCCATGCTGTAACGGACTTTATCTTCGGGTAAATAATCGCGCACCCAGCCAATCGTTTCCACCGTTTGATCCATGCGATAACCGATGGCTTCACCGCCAATGGCAATACCGTCTAGATCTAAAGACACGATAAAGCGCGCGCTTTCTTCACGCAAAGCACGAAAGCAGCCGCCCTGAATAATACCGAATAAGGCCTGTGCATGTCCGTAAGGCGAAAGCTTTTGCTTTTCATGCATCTCTTTGGAAATGATCAGCCAACGATGGGTACGCTCCATGGCCCGACGCACTAAGGCTTCGTCTGCAACATCCGGCGTGCATTGATCAAAGGCCATAATAATATCGGCACCAATGATCTTCTGCGCTTCTATCGAAGTTTTGGGAGTTAAATGTAAGGCTTGCCCGGTGTGCGGGTGCTTGAAATGCGCACCGTCTTCATCGATCTTACACAGGCGTTTATTCTGACTTAAACTTAAGACTTGATAACCACCGCTGTCGGTGAGCATGGGCCCCTGCCAATTCATCATGCGATGCATGCCGCCTAAGGCTTCTATCACTTCCATCCCGGGTTGCGACAACATATGATAAGTATTACCACCGAGAATAATTTGACTGCCGCTGGCTAAAAGATCTTCGGGCATCATCGTATTCACGACAGCATAAGTCCCCACGGGCATAAAGCTGGGTGTTAAAAATTCTCCGTGTGCGGTTTGCACTCGCATCACGCGGGCTTGATTTTTTGAATATCCCGCTATTTTTTCAGAAGAGTAACTCTGCACTAACCGCCACCCAAACTGCTGCGCTTAATATCATTGGTATCAGAGGTATAGAGCGTACTGGTAAACGGCTTAGGATTTTCCGTGAGCCAATTATTCAATTGCTGTAGATCTTTAGGTGATAATGTACCGGCGGCTTGCTTTAAAGCGATCGTGGCATTGATGTAATTGTATTGATCGGCAGAAAAAGCACTCCAGGCATTGAATAAATCCTCTTGCGCCGTTAACACATCCAACATGGTCTTAGTTCCGACTTGATAACCATCGAGAATACTTTGCAAAGACACTTGACTGGATTTGATCGTTTGCTCATCGGCTTTCACCTGACTGATAAAAGAAATCGTATCATTAAAGCTTTGGCGCGTATCATTCAACGTGGTGCGATAGGTTTCGTTTCTATTTTGCAAGGACGTTTCATAATTGTAACTGGCTTGTTTAGCTGTGGCCGAAACAAAGCCCATACCATTAGAAAAAATAGGCACAGTCAATTGCAAACCGATATAGGCATCTTTGGTGTCTGCCTGCCCGGATGGAGTCGTTCCCGTATTGTTAGTCGTGTAATCTGCCACGCCATCGACTGGGGGTAAATGTCCGGATTGCGCCACTTGTACCGCTTTGCGAGACGCTTCGGCTGTTTGCCGCGCGGCAATTAAAGACCAATTTTGTTTATCGGCGGTTTTCACCCATTCATCGACACTGGCCGGTTGAGGCGCCAATAAGGGCACAGTGTTATTGATGAGGCCTGCTAATTTTTCATAATAAACACCGGTGATCGCCCGTAAGTTTTCTTTATTATTACGCACAGTATTCTCAGCACCCAATTCTTGAGCGATGGTTTGATCGTATTGAGCACGCGCCTGTTCCACATCGGTAATGGCAATCAAACCCACTTCAAATTTCTGTTGGGCTTGGGTTAAAGCTTCATAGTTCGCCTGCTTTTCGGCTTGAATATAGCTTAAATTATCTTCTGCCGCCAATACACTAAAATAGGTTTGCGCCGTGGTACTCATTAAGGTTTGTAAGGCTGCGTTGAAGGTGGCTCCTGCTGCAGAGGCGGTAAATTTTGCTTGGCCATAATTCATCCAGGCGCCAAAATCAAAGATTGGTTGGCTAGCAGCAATCACATAGCCATGTTGGTTATAATTAAAAGTGCCATTATTACTGAGAGTCTGGACGGTTCCTCCGCTGGGAAGAGGAATAGGCTGCCCCTGAGAAGAATTATTGTCAAGATTATTAAACCCATCCGTTGCGGTAGCATTGACCTCAGGCAAAAGACCGGCACGCGCCAAAGGCACTTCTTGCATTTGCGATTGCGCTGTAGATTTAGCCGCTAGAAAAGTAGGGTTTCCATTATAAGCATCCTGATACACTTGCATTAAATTCGTAGCCGATGTCTGGCAGGCGAAACCTAATGCCGCTAAAGCCAAACTGATCTGTGTCAATATTTTTTTAGAATACAAATTTTTCAACATGCTCACCCTCCAAGGGATCTATCGAGGTTTCAAATAATTTTTGATCTTGCCAGTCATCGACACTGAGACGTGTAAAAAGATGGGCTGTCTGGCATTGCCCTAGGCCCAACACCACAAATAAGCGGCCACCTACCGCCAATTGTTGCAACAAGACCTCGTCTAAGGCAGGCAAAGATCCACTGATCACCATCACATCATAGGGTTGATGCGAACCTAGACCTTTGCGACCATCTGCCGTCAAACATTCCACATTATCAATGCCATAGCGGGCTAATTTCTTAGCCGCATTATGACTGAACTCGGAATATTTATCAATGCTATACACCTTATGGGTTAACTTGGCCAATAAAGCGGTTAAATAACCCGTCCCTGTACCGATTTCAAGCACCTTATCTGTCTCTTTCAAATTCAGACATTGCAGCATACGTGATGAAAATTGCGGTGTTAGCATTTTTTGACCATGCCCGATAGGCAATTCGCTGTCGCTGTAGGCTAAATCTCGGTATTCCAGAGGCACAAAATCCTCTCGCGGAATACTTTGAAATAAATCTAAGATCTCTACACGATCGACGCTCATAGGCCGGATCTGTTGGCTGATCATATTCGCGCGCGCGGTTTTTGTGTCTATTTTTTGTTCTGTCACGATGCTTATCAAGGTCCTTATATCAATAAGGACTAAGAGTAAGGGGTTTGGAGCGGAAGTGCAAGTGGATAAACGCTTAGTGCAGAGTTCATTTTGAACAAAAGATCGGTATTCTGAATGCTGAGACCCTCTGCCTAGTCTTTCACAATGCTATCGGAGAAAAGTTCATCACCCTTCACCCCTATTCTTAGGGGAACAGTTAAGGGTTTGTTCTCTGTTCAATTCTCCTCCATTCATCTTTAAATTTCTCTGTGAATTCTTTTTCTATCTCTGGATGAAAAAATGAGATCAGGACTATCTGAGGATCATTTGCATCGGCATTTTTGGGAAGCGATTTTTGTGATGGACTACAATCGGTATATCGTCCGAAAAATAAAGATAAAGTGTTTTTAAACGTTTTTTCAACCATGGGATTATCGATATAAAACCCTTTTGTCTCCAATTCTACGCTGGCTTGATCTGCACTTCCTTCACCCTGAAACGAACTTACAGTTGTTCTTCTAAAAGCAAAGTCAATAGTATTTCCTATTGCCCTCACAGAGGGGTGTTGAAAGAGATGTTCTTCATCATTATCGCGCTTTTTTTGCTTGTTCTGCAGCGACGAACGATTGTCTATCGTCTGCTCTTGATGAGGCTGAGCAAGCAATAATTTCTCTGCAAAGAGCATTTTAAAAAAATTTTTGTCATGCGCATTAGGATCTCGAATAGAGT
The DNA here is from genome assembly GCA_009885495.1 of Gammaproteobacteria bacterium. Taxonomy (GTDB): domain Bacteria; phylum Pseudomonadota; class Gammaproteobacteria; order UBA1113; family UBA1113; genus VFKP01. The sequence goes on from VFKP01000032.1 coordinate 11,179, forward strand.
TATAGGCAGCTTTGCTCAAATCATATTTCCCTTCTTTCTTATTGTGCCCGCTTGTGATTCGGCCAAACCAATAGTAAGCCACCATAGTGAGTCTAGAAAGATCATCCGTTTCTTCTTGACCCCAAAGTTCTCCCTCAATATCGGAAATAAAATCATCCCAACCTTCGCGATGGTATTCCAAATCCTCCTCTTTCTCGTTTAAAGACTCAAAACCATAGACTCTATCTCTAGAAAGACTAGTAAGAAACATTTTTGCTGTCTGTTCACCGACACAAGGCGAAAGCACTATATCAGCATTAGAAGTCTGGAAATGCTGAAAATTTTCTTCGAAAAAACATTTTGCTAAAGGCCTGGTGATATAAATAAAATTCACTGACATAGAAACCAAATTTTCTGTTTTTGTTTTCTCATCTAGGGTTAGAATGGTCGGAGGACTAAAGACCTCTTGATGACTGATGCCAAAACCCGAATCATTGCTCATCGCATCTTCTAGAAATGCTTCAGTATAATGGTCTATAAGCTTTGGCTTAAAGATCCTGAATGCGATATCATTGACTTGATCAGAAATGGCTTCCTTGGGTTCAAAACTGGCGACAGATAATTGTGGTACCTGAGGCAGTAGAGAGATTTTAGCATCGAACTCTTCTTCAAAATAAAGTTTTAACTCTTTGATAAATTTTTTGAAAAGTTGTTCGTCACAAGCCGGCCCTCTCAGCAATCTGATTTGACTCGAACTTTCGAAAATAAACTGCACAATGCCCAGTGTCTCTCTCGGAATGACTTCAAATTCAATCTCTTGAATCGACTCATCTGCAGTAAATTCTTGATCTTGGTTATGGTTAGTAATGATTAATCTCATAGTATCCCTCGCAAAATATTATTGAATTATAGTGTAACTACTCGTGCATCTTTTCCAGAAAAGCCGATATTTGGCGCAGGTTAAACGCAAAATCTATAACCTCCTTGAGGGAGGAGTATTTCCTTTTTAGCTTTTATTTAAAATCACCCCATAGCTTCTCATTGGGCAACAAAATGAGTGGGTGCGTTTTTACAGCGGGCTGATTCTAACACAGAGTCAATGTTCAGTAAACATCTGTGAAAGCAGAAAGACGATTTTAGATATGAGCTAAAGCGATAGCCATTGTGCATATTCTTTTTTGATATAATTGACCACCGCAGTTGCTTGCCATTTTTCATAAAAGCGTAAGGTCAATTTCGCATACTTGCGTATCAACGCTTCTTCATGATAGGCCACACATAAAGTGAGTGCGCGATGATTAAAAAGGGCTGCACATTCCCAGGACTCCTCCGTCACCGCTTTTTCGCTGGCTTTAGTATACAGCACTAAAGCTTCCTCAAAATTCCCTTTTAATCTAGCGCGTTCCGCTTGAATAGCCAGATGCCTGTGCTTGAAGTTCTCAGGACACAAGGCGTGCCATTTCTTCATCAAGCGCTCTATTCGGTACAATCGCAACCTTACCATTAATTTTTGTGGCAGACTGTTGCTATGATAGGTTTCAACCATCAATACAGCCATCGCCATACAGACGGTTGCAATATCAACAGTATTATGTGAGCTTAAGATATTATTAAATTTTTTTTCCAAATCATTTAAAGCATTTAAATGATTTTCTATTTTATTAAAATGAATATAACTGTAACTGCGATAGATGGATAAAACATTATAACCTACATCATAATTATTATCTTGAATCAATTTCTCTACTGCGCTGACATCAAAAAAATCATCTTGCCAAGATTGCGCGGCTTTTTCATTCGTGATTGAAAAATAGTATTGGCGAAAAATTTTTAGCAATACGGCCACTCTGGGGCTAATATCGCTCATCATGGAACTTAAATTTCTATAATAATGAATCACTTCTTGACAGGATGAATTTTTATAGAGCATCTTATACACTAAGCTATACCCCAAAAATTCTAGATTACCGACTTTTTCACAAAGATGCATGGATCGCTCTAAGGCCGTCACCACTTCTGACCAAGGCGCATGCCAAGGCAAATGAAACACCGTATTGGCGAAAATAAAGGCTGCCGTTTGTTCAGTGACTTTATCATCGCCTATTGCCTGATACGCCTCTAGATATAAGCGGTGTGAAAATGGGCTATAAGGCCATAAAATACTGTAAATACCATAAACCGCAGCACGTAAAACAATATCTTGTTTGGAATAGCTTTGCGTACACCAAGTGGCCAGACAATAAACATAACGAGGTAGATCGCCGGCATAAAAACATTCTTCAGCCAAATGAATCAGTAATGAAAATATCAGCTTCTGTTCTTCAGAGGAAGCAGTCTTAATTTCTGCTAAAGTTTGATGATGAAAGCGTAAATTATATTGATAGCGAAGCACCGCCAAGATCACCTCGAGTAAATGAGGTTTCTGAACTATTTTCTGATATCCGAGCAAGGACAATCCCTGTGAAAAATAATTGTTATCTAAATCAAGCTTTTTACCCACAGCCCGATCTAAATTCCCTTTAAGAGCGAGTACTTTCACTTTATCTAAAGTATTGTTGGCTTTTTCCACGGCTATTTCGGAAGCCGCATTAGATTCAACATAATGATGCGTTAAGAAGGAACATTCTATAAAATTAGAATACACTTTAAAACAGTAAGAATAATCTGCGTCCCAATCGTTTTCATTTAACAGCTGCTTGGACGTGGTCGCGTATTCATAAGCAACCTCATAAGCAATAGATTGTAAAGCAATTTGGCTGGCATTGTAATTTAATTGGCCGATCAGGTTTTTTTCATCTTGCAACGAAACATAAGTCAATCCTTTATTGAATTGATCGACGATGGCTAATAATTTTGAGTCAGATATATTATTTTGATACGTTTGATACCAGTTTCGAGCCAAGGTCAATTGAATTTTTTTAGTTTCTTCGATAGACTTTAATTCATAGGCACTCTGCTGAATGCGATCGTGTTGAAATCGATATTCGCGCTGTAAAAGAGTTCCATCGCTGAGCCCTTCATTCCATTCATTTTCCAGATTGATGGGGATCAATAAACCGGCTTTCATCGCAGGGTTTAAAGATTCTGCTAGAAAATGAATATCGCCTAAATGCATATGTGACAAAGCTTCTAAAGAAAAAGTTCCCCCTACACAAGCCGCCAAATGCAAAATAACTTTGGTCTCTTCAGGCAATTTTTTAAGTCGCCGCTCGACGAATGCCACTACATTTTCTGTCGCTGAAATATTTACGATTTCTGCTTCTTGCCACACCCAACGATGCCTATCTTTAGAAAAACAAAGCGCCCCTTCCTTATACAACTCTTCTAAAATCATCAGTAAAAAAAATGGATTACCTTCTGTTTTTTTAAACAAGAGTGTACTTAAAGATAGGGTTTGATGCGAAGGCAAACCCAGCATGTCTTGCAGCATTTCATTAGTGGCTTCTTCATTTAAACCTTCTAGTTTTAAGCTGTTAACCTGTGTTTTTTGAAAGAGCCGTTCTAACATCAGCGATAAAGGATGTTGTTCATTCACTTCATTGCTACGATAACTGATGAGGATCAATAAATGATTGATTTCTTTAGCCAACAATAATTTTTCTATTATTTCCAATAAAGCCGTATTGGCCCATTGTAAATCATCTAAGAACAAAACCATAGGATGAATTTGCGTTAACGCTTTAAAAAAGCGCAGCATCGCCAATTGAAACCGGTTCTTGGTTTCTTCAATGCCCACTTCTGGCAAAGCGGCTAATTCTCCCATGATTTCTTTTAGGCTGGGAATAAAATCAACCATGATAGGCAATATTGTACCTAATTCAGTGATGATAGCATTCTTGAATGATTGAGACTCTCCTTCAGATAGACTCAATTGATAACGTACTAATTTATCAAGCGCATCGCGTAAGCCTTGATAACTGTCGCTTTGTTGAAATTTATCAAATTTACCTTGCGCAAAAAAGCCAGCGTTTAAAGCAATGCTTTTAGCCAATTCATTGACTAAACTACTTTTACCAATACCGGAATAACCACTGATACTGATTAGAGTGCTTCTTTTCTGAGAAACCATCAAACTAAAAGCATCTTGTAATTGAATGGTCTCCGACTCACGACCATAAATTTTATCCGGAAGTTGTAATTGTATAGGGACGTCTTTTTGACCCAAGGGAAAATCCGAAATCACGCCTTTATCTTTAAAGCTTATCCAAGCAAGCTCTAGATCATCCGCCAAACCCAAAGCCCCTTTATAACGATCTTCGGATTTTTTTTCCAACAGTTTCATCACTATTTTAGACAAGGTTTCAGGAATACTCTGATCTCCTGCATAGGGGCTAAGGGGGATGGTATTCAGATGATCAATAATCATAACCATGGGATCAGCATGACTGAAAGGAAGATGTCCTAACAATAATTCGTAAAAAACAATCCCTAAAGAATAAAGATCAGAACGCATACTTAAAGGACGATTACTCCGCCCCGTTTGCTCAGGTGACATATAAGCGAGTTGCCCCTGCAGTAAATGCGGAGGATCGCCCGGGATCATCGTGCGCATCAATTCACTGGCAATGGCAAAACCACCGATCTGCAAAGCACCCGATTCAGGGCTGTAGAAAATAGTGTGTAAGTTCAGATCTTTATGAATGATATTTTCTTGATGCACTTCGGCTAGAGCTCGCGCTGCAATAATGGCAAAAGGCAGAAACTCATTCAATGGCATTTTCTTGCCGCCGTAGAGGGTGGCTAAAGGCTGTAAGCCTTCGTCGAGAAATACTATTCCGGGTATATGATGATCAAATTCATGGATACGGGGAAAATGATTATAATGACTCAAACGATTGATAAGAGCGTATTCATGTTGCAATTGTGATCTAGCAATATCTTTTGCATTCGCTGAAACTGTTTTAATGATATACTCTTTCTGATCATTAAGATCGGTCGCAGAGTAAAAAACGTACTGTCCGCTGACCGCGATCGATTGATTGAGTTGATAATGCGAGACTTTTTCCACCATTTGCCCCAAAGTTCATTATAGTTACAGTGTAGGAGGGAATCCCTACACTTTCAATTTATCCGGTCGATCGGCTTGTTTAAAAGATTGCTTATTCATGTTAGCATGGCTTCATCTTTGACCCTTAAGAGAATATTTATGCCTTTTACTGCCCGATTCCGTAGCCAAGATGTCGAAATTGAGACTCAGAAAACCGTCTATCAAGGGTTTTTCAGCATTATTAAATATCAATTAAAACATAAACTCTTTGCTGGTGGTGAAAGCGAAACGATTGAGCGTGAAGTTTTTGTGCGGGGTGATGCCGTAGGGGTGCTCTTATACGATTCAAAACAACAAAAAGTCGTTTTAGCCGAGCAATTTCGCACAGGGGCCTTGGCCGATCCAGATAGCCCTTGGCTGATTGAGGTGGTGGCCGGTGGTGTTAAAGCGGGAGAATCCTTGGAAGCCGTGGCCAAACGAGAAGTTCTGGAAGAAATGGGCCTAGAAATTGATACCTTGCGGCCGATTGCTTCTTATTATGTCAGTCCTGGAGGTGATGCTGAAAGAATGCATTTATTTTGTGCTGAAGTAGATGCCAGCCAAGCCTCAGGAGTTCATGGTTTAGCCCATGAGCATGAAGACATCCAAACCCGCGTTTTTAGTTTAGAAGAATGTTTTGCTGCATTAGAGGCTGGGACTATTAACAACGCTTCGACTTTGATATCATTGCAATGGTTAAAATTACAGGTAACGGCTCGCCCTTAAGGGAAAGTACGACAAAGCACCGATTTGGATGCAGGTTACATCATCCCCAACTATTTAGTAGAAAATCCATGACTGACATTTACAATGCTGCCTCTATTGACGTCTTAACAGGCTTAGACCCTGTGCGCGTGCGCCCAGGCATGTACACTGATACCAGAAATCCCAATCATCTGGCCCATGAAGTCATCGACAATGCGGTCGATGAAGCTACGGCCAAACACGCCACTCGTATTGCAGTGACTTTATTTGCCGATGGCTCTTTAGAAGTGGCTGATGATGGTCGCGGAATGCCGGTTGATATTCACCCCGAAGAAAAAATATCCGGTGTGGAACTCATTATGACTCGCTTACACGCGGGGGGTAAATTTTCCAATAAGAATTATCAATTCGCCGGGGGCTTACATGGCGTCGGTATCTCTGTGGTCAATGCTTTATCTGAACGTGTTGATGTGTACATCAAACGTGATAGCCAAGAATACTTTATTCAATTCGCCCAAGGCGAACGCAGCAAACCTTTAAAAGTAGTGGGCACTGCTCAGAAAAAAGAAACCGGCACTAGAGTTCGTTTCTGGCCTGAGAAATCTTATTTTGATTCACCTAAATTTGTGGTCTCTAAATTAAAACATGTGCTCAAAGCCAAGGCTGTACTCTGCTCAGGTTTGCTCATCAGCTTTAAAGATGAAACCAATGATGAATTTACGGAATGGTTTTATGAAGATGGTTTGCGTTCTTATTTAAGCGATCATTTCAAAGAAGATGTGTTATTGCCCAATGGCGGTTTTGTTGGAAAATTCGCTGCAGAAACTGAAAATTGCGAATGGGCCTTGGCCTGGATCCCGGATACCGTCAATGAGGCTTTATGTGAAAGTTATGTCAATCTCATTCCCACCACTCAAGGCGGTACGCATGTTAATGGCTTGCGTACCGGTCTTTTAGACGCCGTGCGAGAGTTTTGTGAATTTAGAGATTTATTGCCCCGCGGTATTAAACTCACCGCAGAAGATGTCTGGGATAATTGTCATTATGTGTTATCGTTAAAAATGCAAGATCCACAATTTGCAGGGCAAACCAAGGAACGTTTGGCTTCACGACAAGCGGCAGCCTTTGTCTGCGGTGTGGTCAAAGATACTTTAGGTTTATGGTTGAATCAACACACCGATGAAGCCGCACTCATTGTGAATTTGGCTATCCAAGCGGCGCAAAAACGTTTGCGCAAAGCACAAAAAATAGAACGTAAAAAGATTACTTCTGGCCCTGCTCTACCTGGCAAATTGGCCGATTGCAGCTCTCAAGATCTACGCCGCACTGAATTATTTTTAGTGGAAGGCGATTCTGCCGGCGGCTCGGCCAAACAAGCCCGCGATAAAAACTTTCAAGCCATCATGCCTTTACGCGGAAAAATACTCAATACTTGGGAAGTGGATTCCAATCAAGTCTTAGGATCACAGGAAGTCCATGATATTGCCGTGGCCATTGGCATTGATCCCGGAATCAATGATCTCTCCGGTTTACGCTATGGTAAAGTCTGCATTTTGGCCGACGCGGATTCTGATGGTTTACACATCGCAACCTTATTATGCGCTTTATTCTTAAAACATTTTCGAAGCCTAGTGAAAGCTGGCCATGTGTATGTGGCTATGCCACCTTTATATCGCATCGATATTGGAAAAAATGTCTATTACGCTTTAGACGATAGCGAAAAACAAGGCGTTTTAGATCGCATCAGCGCTGAGCGCTTAAAAGGAAAAATCAATGTACAGCGTTTTAAAGGTTTGGGTGAAATGAATCCTTTGCAATTGCGTGAAACCACTATGGCCACCGAAACGCGTCGTTTAGTGCAACTTACGTTGGACGATGACGATGACACCACACAGATCATGGATATGTTATTGTCAAAAAAACGAGCTTCCGATCGCAAACAATGGTTAGAAGATAAAGGTAATTTAGCGGGGGATGCCAGTTAAAATGAATCCTAATTACTCGCTCCTTTTTCCCAAAAAGCCCATCTTTGGCGCATCTTCCACGCAAAATCCATCAAAAAAATACTCATTAACGTCATTGTTAACTCCGTTTTTTTCGCTGAATTTTGCGTGGAACCTGCATCCAAATCTGTGCTTTGTCGTACCCGCCCTTAGGAGTAAGTAGTTAAAATGAATGATACAATTGATTATGAAGGCATTGAAACCAAACCGCTAAAAGTATTTGCCGAACAAGCTTATCTAGATTATTCCATGTATGTAATCATGGATCGCGCTCTGCCCCATGTCAGCGATGGTTTGAAACCCGTGCAAAGACGCATTGTTTACGCCATGTCGGAATTGGGTTTAAAAGCTACGGCCAAATATAAAAAATCGGCCCGTACCGTCGGTGATGTCTTGGGTAAATTTCACCCCCATGGAGACAGCGCTTGTTATGAAGCCATGGTGTTGATGGCTCAACCTTTCTCTTATCGTTATCCTTTAGTCGATGGTCAGGGCAATTGGGGCTCTCCCGATGATCCTAAATCTTTTGCAGCCATGCGTTACACCGAATCGCGTTTATCGCCGTATGCCAATGCCTTATTAGAAGAACTCAGCGAAGCCACCGTAGAATGGACCCCTAATTTCGACGGCACTTTAAACGAACCTAAACATTTACCCGCTCGTTTACCCAATATTTTACTCAATGGGGGTATGGGTATTGCTGTGGGCATGGCCACGGATATTCCTTCTCACAATTTATGTGAAGTCGTGGATGCCTGTATTCATTTACTCGAAAACCCTAAAGCCAGCGTGCGTGATCTCTGCCAATATGTGAAAGGGCCTGATTATCCCACAGAAGCTGAAATCATCACTCCCCAGCAAGATATTTTCGATTTATATGAAAAAGGAACGGGCTCTGTCAAGATGCGCGCCGTTTACACTGAAGAGCGCGGAGATATCATCATCACGGCCTTACCCCATCAAGTGTCTGGCGCTAAGATCTTAGAACAAATTGCCGATCAAATGCGACAAAAGAAATTACCCATGGTGGCCGATCTGCGCGATGAATCCGATCACGAGAATCCCATTCGTTTGGTCATCGAACCCCGTTCCAATCGCATCGATGTTGCGCCTTTGATGGATCATCTATTTGCCACCACTGAGCTTGAAAAAAATTATCGCATTAATTTTAATATGATTGGCATTAATGGCCGGCCACAGGTGAAAACCTTGCTGCAGATCTTAGGCGAATGGCTGAGTTTTCGTCGCCAAACGGTGGTGAAACGGTTAGAACATGCTTTAGCCAACATCATTGATCGTCTACACATTCTCGATGGTTTGCTCATCGCCTATTTAAACATCGATGAAGTCATCGCCATTATTCGTCATCATGATGATCCCAAAACTGAATTGATGACTCGATTTGCTTTAAGCGAAGTACAAGCCAATGCCATTCTCGATTTGAAATTGCGCCATTTGGCTAAATTAGAAGAAATGAAAATCACCGGCGAACAAGCCGAATTGGCCAAAGAGAAAAAGCGCATCGAAGGGATTTTAGCTTCGCCACAAAAATTAAATACCTTGATTAAAACCGAATTGCTGGCCGATCGCGAAAAATATGGCGATCCGCGACGTTCGCCATTAGTCTTAAGACAAGAAGCCGTAGCCTTAAAACAAGAATCCTTGATTGCCACCGAACCTGTCACCATTGTCTTATCGGAAAAAGATTGGATCCGCCAAGCCAAAGGGCATGAAATTGATGTGAGCACTTTAAGTTATAAATCAGGTGATAGTTTCAAAGCCAAGGCCTTGGGCCGCAGTACGCAAAATGTTTTATTCCTGGATTCTTTAGGACGCTCTTATGCTCTGGCCGCGCATTCTCTACCTTCCGCACGTGGACAGGGTGAACCTTTAACAGGCCGCTTAAATCCCGCCAATGGCGCACATTTTGTGGGCTTATTGATGGGTGAAAGCGAAGAACTGTGTTTAATCGCTTCCAGCGCCGGTTATGGTTTTATCACCACCCTAGCAGAATTACAAACCAAAAACCGCGCCGGCAAGGCTCTATTGAAAGTGCCCGAACATGCAGAAGCCTTAATCCCACGCATGATTAAAGATGCCAAGAATGATCAGATCGTTATTGTGACGCAAGAAGGTTATCTGCTAATGTTTCCCGTACAAGAATTACCGCAATTGCCCAAAGGCAAGGGCAATAAGATGATCAATCTTCCTCGCGCTCGTTTCATTAAAGGCGAGGAAAAAGTGCTTGATTTGGCTATCTTAAATCGCAAGAGCAGTTTAAAACTCTATTCTGGCAAGCGACACATTGTCTTGAAGAGGGACGATTTAAAGCATTATCTGAGCGAACGAGCTCGTCGCGGCAGTAAATTGCCCAAAGGGTTTCAAAAAGTTGACAGAATTGAGGTGCTGGATTGAGCACAAAGCTCCGAAAATCAACCCGCTGAGGGTTGATTTTCGGAATATAGCTCATCATTTAAATAATTGGGAAGGTGGGGGACAAAGAAACAGTATGTAATGAGCGCCCGCTCAAACGTCTATAAACCTATTAACTTATCAAACTCCCGACTCCCTTTTACAATAACAGTCACATAAGCTGGTGCCTCTAAATATGATTCACCGGACAAGATATGTATCCGATCATAACCCAATTCGTGTAATTTTTTAGCTATATCTATACCTGTCAACTCGGAACAAATAAAATTATTATCTACAAAAATACGTGTATCTTTTGGATATTTATGTACATTTTCTAAAAATTCCTCTGGGCGTAGGTATGCTTCTGTATGATGATCACCGAAACCAGAAAACTGTAAAGCTCTAAGAAAACTTTCATTATCATCTACAATAACCGCATACACTTCTTCTTGTTCACCGATTTGCTCATCTTCGTCATCGTCTTTTGACTTTTCAATACTTTCAATATCAGATTTCAAAATAGCAGTCAAATAAGGCGGAAGCTCTTCTTTTCTAAACTCATTGCCAGACAAAAGATAAAGGCGGCTAAATCCCTTTTCATGCAACTCCTTGGCAACATTCATACCCGTTAGCCAAGAATTGTCATAGTTATTGTCTAAATAAATTTTAGTATCTTTTGAGTATCGATGTAAATTATTTAAAAGATCTTCCGGCTTCAGATATTAAACGTCAACTATCTTTGCCGGTCGGCGACAATTAAGATTGCCGGTTTTGTCTGATGTAAAATTATGTCATAGCCAAGCCTTCCTGGTTAATTTTTAGTCATAT
>VFKP01000081.1 GCA_009885495.1 Gammaproteobacteria bacterium
GCTTTAGCAGGATAGTTGCGTCTAGGATAAATGCGCCTAAGGCCCTATGCAACTTTATAAATTTGTTGCGACAGAACCCCAAAAGGTTTTACTTTTTAAACGCCCTCTCCCCCAACCCCTCCCCCAGAATACTGGGGGAGGGGGCTTAAGTTTTCTTTGCACAGTACTGCGGTATTTCGGGAGAGGGTTTGATTGAAAGGTCCGACTTAACCTAATAAACCTTGAGGCAATTTCCCACCTAACTGACGCATCATTTTACTCATGCCACCGGGTTTGCCTAACTTTTTGGCCATTTTTTGCATGCCGGTAAATTGCTTCAAGAGTTGGTTCAGGTCTTGTATGCTGGTGCCCGAGCCCTGAGTAATACGACGTTTACGCGAACCATTGATTAAATCAGGGAAATTGCGTTCTTTTTTTGTCATAGAGTTGATCATGGCTTCAAATCGCGTTAATACCTTATCATCCATCATTTTGTTTTTAATATTCTGCGGTAAATTAGGCATACCGGGCAGTTTATCAGCCAGCTCAGCCAGGCCTCCCATTTTTTTCATCTCTAGGAGCTGACCTTTGAAATCGTCTAAGCTAAATCCACGACCGCTTTGTATTTTTTTGGCCAATTTAGCTGATTTTTCTTGATCGACATTGCGCTGAATCGATTCAACCAAGGAGACAATATCACCTCGTCCCAGAATACGTGAGACCAATCGTTCAGGATAAAAAGGCGTTAAAGCTTCTATTTTCTCACCATTGCCTATAAATTTAACGGGTTTCCCGGTTAAATAGCGTACGGATAAGGCCGCGCCTCCCCGAGCATCGCCATCCATTTTACTGAGGATAACGCCGGTTAAGGCGAGTGCCTCATTGAAGGCTTGAGCGGTTTTGGCGGCATCTTGCCCAGTCATACTGTCAACCACAAACAGGGTTTCAATCGGGTTTAAAGCTTTATGCAAGTCCTGGATTTCAGTCATCATTTCTTTATCAATGTGTAGGCGCCCGGCAGTATCCACGATTAAAACATCAAAACCTTTTTCTTGTGCGGAAACTAAAGCAGAACGCGCAATTTTAAGGGGAGAATCCTTAGGATCACAAGGATGAAAAGAGGCGTTGATCTGAGTGGCCAAAATTTGCAATTGCTCAATAGCCGCGGGACGGTAAACGTCGGTACTGGCCAGCAATACCTTTTTATGCTCAGTTTCTTGTAGAAAATGGGCCAGTTTAGCGGCCGTGGTAGTTTTGCCCGAGCCTTGTAAACCCGCCATCAGAATGACTGCCGGTGGCTGGGCGGCCAAATTTAAAACTTCATTCTTTTCTCCCATGACCAGAATAAGCTCATCATGAATGATTTTGATGAGGGTTTCACCGGGAGACAGACTGCGTAAGACTTCATGCCCTAAAGCTCGTTTTTTAATATCGTTCAAAAGATGTTTCACCACCGATAAAGCCACATCGGCATCGATCAGCGCTTCACGGATCTCTTTCAAGGTTTCGCTAATATTTTTTTCGCTGATCCGGCCCTGGCCGGTCAAATTTTTAAGGGTTTTACTGAGTTTTTCAGTTAAGGAATCCAGCATGATCATATCCACATCAAGTTAAGAATGGGGCAATTATACTCTGTGCCAGCTAAGCCGACAAGGACCCCTTGCTGTTTTATGAATTTCACGGCACACTAAGGGTGATATTTTCTCAGGAGTTTCGTTTTGTATACTTTAAATGCAAATCTAGCACTTTTAGTTTTGCTAGCCTTGTTATTCATTTCAGCTTTTTTTTCAGCCTCAGAAACAGCCTTGATGTCGGTGAATCGTTATCGTATACGGCATCTAGCTCAGTTGGGCTCAAAATCGGCGAAACGCATTATCACCTTATTGCAAAAGCCGGATCGACTGTTAGGAAGCATTTTGATCGGCAACACTTTTGCCAATATTATGGCTTCTGCGGTGGCGACCACTTTAGCGATTCACTGGTGGGGGGACAACAGTCTAGCCCTAAGCTTAAGTACGGCGGTTTTGACCCTATTGGTTTTGATCATCGCTGAGATTGCGCCCAAAACTTTGGCCGTATTACATTCTCAAAAATACAGTCTGGCTGCTTCGGGCCCTTTAAAGCTTATTTTTTATGCCCTCTATCCTTTAGTTTGGTTAGTGACGCAGATCTCCAATGCTTTATTGCGAATATTGGGTGTGAAAATGCAGCATGCTCATAGCGATCGTTTAAGTCGTGATGAATTACGCTCAGTGGTGAAAGACTCTGCCAGCTTTTCATTGGATGCAGAGAAGGAGATGCTGCTGCGCATTTTAGATCTTGAAAAAATGACGGTCAATGATGCGATGATCCCTAGAAACCAAATTGTCAGCATCGATCTCAATGAAGATTTAGGATTGATTCGTAGCCAATTACTCAATTCCCAGATGAAATATATTCCTGTTTATGAAGACGATATTAATGATATTCAAGGCATCTTGCCGGTTTTTGCTGCGCTGGAATTATTTTTCAGCGATCAAATCAGTCCTCACAGCTTGAGATCTTTAATTGAAGAGCCTCATTTTATACCGGAGGAAAGTTCTTTATTCGCTCAGATTAAGAACTTTAAACTTAAAAATCTTGATCATGCTTTTATTGTCGATGAATATGGTGATATTTTAGGGCTAATGACCGTAGGCGCTATCGTTCAAGAAATTATGGGTAAGGTTTTAGTCGACAAGTTGATGCAAGAGCAATGGGTTGAAAAAGACGAAGAAGGCAGTTATCGGGTGAAAGCGAGTATCAATGTGCGCGATCTCAATGAACTGATGCAATGGGAATTTCCCAGCGAAGGTCCCCGAACTTTAAATGGAGCGATAACCGAGTATCTTGAAGCCATTCCTGAAGCGGGGGTCTGTCTTTATTTAGCGGGATATCCTATAGAAATTATCAAAGTCAGAGAGAATAAAATTGAGTGGGTTAAGGTTTTCCCTCAATGGCGTAAAAAATACCCTAAATCCTGAAAATTTAGATCTTTAAACTGGCCACAACAACACGCCCTTCAGCGATCAGTACATTATAGGTTCGGGTCGCAGAGGCTGTATTCATGCTTTCTACACCTATTGCCTGTTGATGGAAAAACTTTTGAAGTTTAGGCGCTAAAAATTCATGCTGTTCACCGGTTCCAAATAAGACAATTTGTGGTGTGAAAGCGAGAAGCTTTAGAAAACATTCAGCCTCTTCAATGCTAGACTGAGGACTTAAATAAGTTTCAGTCCAAACTTTTTGCCCACAGAGCGTTAAGCTTTGGGTGTAAAGGGTTTGGTTGATCTGTAGAGCCTTGTTTTCATAAGAACGGATGCGATAAACCGCAGGGCCATCGTCTAGATTGATTTGCATAGAGATCCTCTTTATGTGCTAAAAACAGTACTGTGAACTGAGTCTTTCAAATCTTAGAGTAGAGACGCGATTTATCGCGTCTTCGTGATTAGAATTTGCTCTTTGTCTCTAAAAATTTTCAGTAGCTCAAAGTCTTAAGACGCGATAAATCGCGTCTCTACGAAAAACGATAAAGTCACTTCTTACATCCTGAAATTTGAAAGATATACCAGGACAGTTTACTTTAATCGAACATATTTTAAAAGAGCAGGGCTTTCTTTGATGGCTTTAACCGTCGCAGCATAGCCCAAATCAATTAAGCGCTTTTGTGACACAGAACTGTGGGGCAATAAACGAAGATCATCTAATTGAGGTTTAATATAAACGGTAGAAAGTTTAAGATTATTGTTTTCTCGAGCGTCAGCATGAATTAAAAATGATTTAATCAGGACACGCCCCATATCCGGTAAGGACTTTTTATTTTTGCTAAAGAATTGTTTGAGACGAGCCTTTAAACCTTCACATTTTTCAGGAGGAGTGTATTCGCCGATGCTTTCTAAATTAGATAAATCGATACTGATAATAGTGCCATGTTTATCGATCCGTGCACGCATCGCATCCACAGGCGTATTATTCACCACTGCACCATCAACAAAGAAATGGCCGTCTATTAACATCGGTGGCAGTAGCCCTGGAATTGCGGAGCTGGCGCGTAAGGCATCCCCTAATTTCCCACTGAAATGATGATGTTCTTTGCGTGCAGATAGATCACAGGAGACGCAGAAAAAAGGGATCGGCAGATCCTCAATGAAAAATTCATTGAGTTTATCCGCTAAGGCCAAAGCACTTCTACCCGTAAAGACCGAATGGGCTGAAATCGCCAATTCGCGCCATGAAAAAGCACGACGAATATCGAGATCCAAATGATGCATCATGCGATCAAATTCAGCCATATTCTTAGAAACTATAAAACAGGCACCAATAATAGCGCCCATGCTGGTCCCACCGATAATATCGATCGGGATCCCATAATCGAGAAAAGCTTTTAAGGCTCCGATGTAAGCCATTCCCCGATACCCGGAACCACTTAAGACCAGACCAATGCTTTGACCTGAAAAATAACGGTGTAAATGCAAGAGTGAGGAACGATCTGATTTAAAATAATTGATAATATGCAAGGAAGGTTTTATTTTAATCCAATCTGTGGCGTGTTTTTGAGGAGCATTTCCCGATTTATAGATCAGTATTAAATTATCGACATTGTGCGCGTAGGGATTTTTTTTGGATAAGAGTTCTTCGGTTAAACTGTTTTCATGTGCGGGTTCTTCGCCATTAGCGACAAGAATAATGCGATCGGAAATGTCTAAGATGAGCTCTATATGAGCTTTGTCATAGGAAGTGATAGCGATTAGAATCCTCGTATGTTCAGTTTCAATTTGAGTTAAATAGCTCCAGAGCTCTTCTTGAGAGCTTATTTTTTCTAAATCGCTGCTGCGTAAAATATAAGTGGTCTGTTCTGTTTCATTCAAAGCTTCTAATTCTTTGAGTAGAGGTTCCAGCTCAACATCGATATTAGCTGGAACCAAGGTTGAAAAAGTATAATAGGCTTTTTGAGTATTGGCTTGGAATAATTTTTTATTCCGGTCTAATTGCATGAGATAAAAATCACGGATTTGTTTTTTATTATGAATGATTTTATTTTCATAGAGTTCAGTGAAGATTTCTGCGGGAAGGCGCATTAGAGTGGTTTTTCGCTGTGCGGCAACACTCATACTGCGGGGCATTTGGGTGATCACACCAATTTCGCCAATTAAAGCCCCACGAGAAAAAAAGACACTGGGTAATTGCTGTGAATGTTTTTCTAAGGTCAATTGAGCACTGATCCGCCCTTTGAGAATGATGTACACAGCGGTGGAGGGATCCCCCTGTTTAAAGAGGAGATCGCCTGCATTGAGCTCTAGTTTTTCAGCTTGGTCAATCAGCTTTTTCAGTAATCGCCTAGAAAAATGCCTGAATGTATAGTTTATTAATACGGAAAATGCTTCTTCTTGCCATTCTTCAGCACTATTCATCATTCATCCTAATTTTAAGACTCTGTTAGGAGTATAGGCCTTTTCTAGAAATATAAAAGGCATCGGAATTCTTATGAAAATGTGTTAACATGCCCACTAAAATAGAGGAGAAAACAAACATGCCCTTAGCTTTAGAGGTTAACGATCTTCTTAAAATTTATTCATCTGGACAAAAAGCCTTGAAAGGCATCAGCCTGAATATCGAGGAAGGCGATTTTTTTGCTTTATTAGGGCCTAATGGAGCGGGTAAATCAACTTTCATCGGCATTGTCGCCTCTTTGGTGAATAAAACGGCGGGCTCTGTTCAAGTGTTTGGGCATTCTCTTGATACAGATTTGATTGCTGCCAAACGGTTGATTGGTCTTGTACCACAAGAATTTAATTTCAATATTTTTACCCAAGTCATCGATGTGCTGACCACTCAGGCGGGCTATTATGGGGTGCCTTATCGAGAAGCCAAGGAAAGGGCAGAGCATTATTTGCAGCAATTGGGTCTTTTTGAAAAACGCAAAACTGTGGTGCGCTTTTTATCTGGCGGTATGAAACGACGCTTGATGATTGCACGCGCTTTAGTGCATCAACCGAAACTCTTGATTTTAGACGAACCTACCGCAGGTGTGGACATTGAATTAAGGCGCTTGCTCTGGACTTATCTTGAAAAGATCAATGAAGAGGGTTTGACAATTTTGCTTACCACGCATTATTTAGAAGAAGTTGAAATCCTCTGTAAACGCGTGGCGATCATCGACGAAGGAAAATTATTACTGCAAAAAACAGTGCATGATCTCTTAGCGGATTTTAACACTGAAACTTTTATGCTGGATCTTGAAACGAGTTTATTAGAAGTTCCTGTTTTACCCGGATTTGTGCCACGCTTGCTGGGGCCTAATAGCTTAGAAGTGCCTTTGCAGCAAGAGCAAACGGTTAATGATTTGTTTCAGGCTTTGGAGGGTTTGGGCATTAAAGTGAAGAGTTTGAGAAGTAAATTCAATCGACTGGAAGAGCTTTTTATTGGCTTAACAGGACATAAACCTGAAACCGTGGAGAATTAGCATGAATTGGATCGCTTTTTTAACGATTTTACGTAAAGAATGCCAGCGCATGTTTCGCATCTGGCCACAAACTTTATTACCGCCGGCCATCACTATGAGTTTATACTTTGTGATCTTTGGGCATTTGATTGGCTCTCGCATTGGTAATATTGAAGGCTACAGCTATATGCAATTTATTGCCCCGGGTTTGGTGATGATGGCTGTGATTTTAAATGCCTATTCCAATGTTTCAGCTTCATTCTTTTCAACCAAATTTACTCACAGTGTACAAGAATTGCTGGTCGCTCCAGTATCAGAATGGACGATTTTACTGGCCTATACCTTGGGCGGTGTGATCCGCGGTTTAGTGATTGGTTTCATCGTTTTATTGATTGCCTCTTTATTTACAAAAGTACCCATGCACCATTGGTTTAGCATGCTGTTTATCCTTTTCATTTCCGCTTGGCTGTTTTCACTGGCGGGTTTTTTAAATGCTTTATTTGCGACAAGCTTTGATGATATTTCCATTATCCCTAATTTTGTCTTAACGCCTCTAACCTATTTGGGCGGTGTGTTCTATTCCATTCAAGCCCTACCGCCTGCCTGGAGAGTGGTCGCACATTTTAACCCCATCTTGTATTTGATGAATGGGTTTCGATTTGGAATGTTGGGAATAGCCGATGTTTCACCCTTAATTGGGCTGTCGATTTCTATTTTCGCCAGCGCCGTTTTCGCTGTGGTTTGTTATATTTTATTAAAACGGGGATGGGGATTGAGGGATTAGGGAGATCGTCATTGCGAATCCCGCAGTATTGTCCGAGGAAAGTGGAAACTCCCCTCGCCCAGTATTCTGCAGTACTGTCCGGTGAAAGTGAAAACTCCCCTCGCCCAGTATTCTGCAGTATTGTCCGAGGAAAGTGGAAACTCCCCTCGCCCAGTACTCTGCAGTACTGTCCGGTGAAAGTGGAAACTCCCCTCGCCCAGTATTCTGCAGTACTGTCCGGTGAAAGTGAAAAC
>VFKP01000150.1 GCA_009885495.1 Gammaproteobacteria bacterium
TAGGGCTATCCACGCGAGCGAAAAGTCAAAAGATAGCTTTTGCAGAGTAAGTAAAACCGGACAGTTTATTTACTCTTAAACCGGACAAGTCTATTTGTTGCTAACAGTTTTTCTGTACGATAATTCTCAAAAAAAGGCTGAAAAAAACAATGAACTCGAACATTTTAAATTATAACCCATTGATAAATAAAGATAAAATCGGGATCTCTTAGAAAAACCTTCACTCGATTGAGCTTATTTTCATTTGCCAGAGCTCTGATATTCGCCTATCATGTGAGTGTGCTTAGGGATTGAGCACTTTAGGGAAGAGGCTTTAAGGATAAAGCGTTTAGAAAGGCTCAGGGAATGAGTCTTTAAGGGAAGTGGTTTTAAGGATAAAGTGTTTAGAAGGGCTCAGGGAATGAGCCGTCAAGGGAAGAGGCTTTAAGGATAAAGCGTTTAGAAAGGCTCAGGGAATGAGTCTTTAAGGGAAGTGGTTTTAAGGATAAAGTGTTTAGAAGGGCTCAGGGAATGAGTCTTTAAGGGAAGTGGCTTTAAGGATAAAGCGTTTAGGGAGTTGGCTTAAGGAAGAGCCTAACAAGGAATGTTCAGGGCAAGAGAAAAGGGGTAGCTGTGCTACCCTTTTTCATTTCTGGGTCCTGATTTCAATACCCCAGTGACAATACTCAGCAAGAGCAGTACTTCAAAAGCAAGAGCAGACCATGCAGGAATAGACAGCGATAAAAACTGCCACGTGACTTTGGCGCAATCGCCTGTACCCATGAGGGCTATTTTTAAAGCTTGTTTTAGGGGTAAGATCTGGATCAGATAAGTTAAACTAGCGCTGCATTGTGCATCCGCAGCAAGAGGGGGATGGGCGATCAGCCAGACTTGCCGGCTGGCCAAAGCAAAGCCTAAAGCGCCAAAAAGACAAAGAAAAAAGATATACACCCAGCGAGTCATTTTGCGTGCGGGGTTGTGAATTGCGGCAATGAAAAAAACTGCTCCCATAGCAGCCATCATGAGTCTTTGTAATTCACAAAGTTGGCAGGGTGCTAAGCCTAAGCTTTTTTCTAAATAAAAAGCAAAGCCCAATAAACTCAAACAGATCAAAAAACCTAGGCTGTAAATCAGGCGTGTGCTGCTCATGTTTGCTCAGTATTTTTGGCAGTACTGTGCGCGATCGCTTCATTGGGTGTGGCTTTAAATTCTGCGAGATAGTCTCGTAATTCTCGATTGAAGGCTAAGCGATCTTTGCCACTGAGCGGATCGGCGGTGGGTAAAGCCACCGATAAAGGATTCTGAGGAATATTATTGATGCGAAACTCATAATGCAGATGAGGAGCCGTGGCTAAACCCGTACTACCGACATAGGCCACCACTTCACCTTCTTTGACATGTACACCAGGATGAATATAAGGCGCGAAGGCATTTAAATGCCCATAACGAGTGCTGATGCCATGGCCATTATTCAGGACCAGTAAATTGCCATAGCCACCCGCACGCCCGGCGCTTGCGACGATGCCATCGCCTGAAGCGAGCACCGGGGTTCCGCGAGGAGCGGCAAAATCTACACCATAATGTGGGCGAGAAAAATGTAAAATGGGATGATAACGATTCAAAGAAAAACCAGAGCTGATATGGGTGTAATGCACAGGGCTTCTGATAAACAGTGTACCGGGGTCTAAACTATTGCCATCGGGTGTGTAATAATGGGTTCGACCTTCCCTGTCAGTGTGACGGATTAAAGTATAAGTTTTGCCTTGGCTGGAAATTTGCATCGCTAAAATTGCGCCGGTATTAACGGCTTTATCACCGACATAACTGGCTTCGTAGATGACTTTGAAATGATCGCCAGGATTTAAATCGCGGTTAAAATTAATTTTGGGAGCGAATAAATGAGCGGCATCAAAAATAATTTTTTGGGGAAGATGTTCATCTTGTCCTGCATCATACAGGGTAGAGCTGATAATCCCCGCCGCTAGCGTAGGGGCTGACACCGCTTGCTTTTGGATCAGTTTTGCGTCAAAACCTTGATCTTGGCGTGTGACCGCTAAGGTTTGTGTGGGGGAAAGTTGATAGCTTAATTGGGTGAGCTCCTGATCCTTATTGATGTGGATCGCAAAAATTTTGCCTGGGCTAATACGCACGAGATTATGCTGTACCAAGGGCAAGGCGAGTATGGCCAGCACATCTTCAGATTGTATATTGGCAGAAAGCAATAAACCACTTAAGGTGTCGCCGTGGTGAACTGTGAGTTTTTTATCATAAGCCTGTGGAGGGGGTGTTGCAATCATGGGAGTGACCATAGGTGCTGGAGCAGAGTTGGTACCCGCGGTTGCTGGGGCGTAGTTATCGGTATAAATATTCGTGTTAGGGCTGAGATCCGGCTGCGGCCAAAAAAACATCGTCAATATCGCAATGCCCGAGAGCAATAGGAAAGGGAAAAAGCCCATACGCCAGCGATTATTACGCGCATCTTTACGTGAAGCCATCGAGCCGCTTAGTTTATCGTGCGAAAATCCAATCATGTTAATGACTCAGCCTGTTATGTTAGGTCTAAAATTGAACACACCAAAATCAGAGTGAGAGCTCCATCCATAAAGCCCGCTAGAATTGCGGACTCTGCGCATCGGGGAGATACGTTTCCACATCGGTGTATTCGCGATTTACAGCGCTAATCATACGCTAAATTGTTATTTAGAGTCAAGCACATTCGTAACCGTTCGGCTCTTATTTTTTAATCTCAGATACCTACGCTATTATTATGGGGGGAGTTGCTTTATCATCCGGTGTATAGCTTAGTCTGGCCGCAGATTTTGATGGTTCAGAGAATAGCTTAAATTTGAACAGTCCTGAGTTAGCCTAAGAAGCCACTATAAATGGCTCGTCTATAAAGAAAGTAATCCTAACTGAGCCACTTATGAATCTTTTATAAGTGGCTCATCTATAATCTTGACTTAAATAGATGAGCCACTTATAATATAGGTATAAGTGGCTCAATTAAATAGGATAGGGATATGATTATTGGCCGGGATCGTGAAAAAAAGTTATTAAACAAAGCTCTTTTATCAAAAGAGTCAGAATTTGTAGTGGTCTATGGACGAAGACGAGTGGGGAAAACTTATTTAGTGAGAGAGTTCTTTAAACAGAAAAACTGTATCTTTCTCCATACTACGGGAGGGTATTTAGACAAATTGAAGGTACAGCTGCAAAGATTTACACAAGGGCTTTCAGCAACTTTTTTTGAGGGTGCGCCATTAAGCATCACCTCTTGGGAAGACGCATTTAAATTATTACAGCAAAAAATTAACGCATATCCTAATAAAAAAATAGTACTTTTTTTTGATGAGCTTCCGTGGCTCGTGACTAAGCGTTCAGGACTATTACAACTGATAGAGTACTATTGGAATCACTATTGGTCAGCTTCAGGCCATGTCATTTTAATTGCGTGTGGCTCATCGGCCTCATGGCTCATAAAAAATATTATTTATAGCAAGGGTGGTTTACACAATAGGGTAACTTGTGAATTGCAGATAATGCCATTTAGTTTATATGAAACAAAAGAGTATTTGAAAAGTCGAAAAATAAAGTTAACCCATTATCACATTTTATCATTGTACATGGCTCTTGGGGGAGTCCCGTATTATCTAAAATATATTGATGCTGGATTAACAGCAGATCAGATCATTCAGAATTTATTATTTGAAAACAATTCTCCTTTGCGCGATGAGTTTAAAAAATTGTTTAAATCATTGTTCGAAAATGCAGAAGCCTATATTGAAATTATTAAGTTAACTGCCATAGACCGCTCGGGGGTTACGCGTTCGGAAATTGAATCCGGAGCTAAACTTTCAAGTAATGGCGGAAGACTCTCAGAACGCTTGAGAGAACTATGTCAAGCCGGATTTCTAGAAGAAAAAATATCGTGGAATAGAAAATCCGGAGAGTATTATAAGTTAGTGGATGAATTTACTTTATTTCAACTTTACTGGGTGATGCCAAGAGGGGATAAGGATTTTCCCAGAGACTATTGGGTCAGCATGAGTAAATCACAAAGTTATAAAGCTTGGTCGGGATATGCGTTTGAAAATATTTGTATGAAGCATATTCATCAGATAGTATCTGCCTTGCAGATCCGTTCAGCCTATCTAGTTGATTCTTGGCGATTTATTCCAAGAAAATACTTAGACCAAGGTGCACAGATCGATCTTCTTATTGATAGAAATGATGAAGCGATTACTCTTTGTGAAATTAAATTTACCCATGAACCTTTTTTGATTGACAAACAATGCGCAAAGAATTTGCAAACGAAAATAGATGTATTTAGATCAAAAACAAAAACAAAAAAGCAATTATTTTTAACGATCATTTCGGCTAATGGCCTCAAACCATCAATATACTCAGAAGAGATGATTGATGCTGTGGTCACATTAGATCACCTATTTAAAGGATAAATGCAAGTTGGGATGACGCTCGCTCAGACGATGTAGTCGCTCTATTACAGTCTCAGCTCAGATCCACGATAGTGTATTATGTCATGAAAAATAGCTTTTGTGCGGCCAATCTTGCGATATCCATGAGGTTGATCGGCTGTGCACTATAACGCACAAAATGTAAATCTTATCTGGAATGATGGAGATAAAAAATGAGTCAGAAACTTGCAAAAAGCGCACAAAGTGTTCAAGAGGCTTTAAATAAAGCGGGGCTAGTCTGCAGCATTGCAGCTGATCACACACTTCAAGTCGGCGATAGACTGAAAATCATGATTGATTGGGCACGCCGCTATAAACTGATGCGCCTACATTTTGCAGCGGAAGTTGTTTTAGAACTAGTAGGTCAAAAATTTCCTGATATTGTAAAAACAGGAGCTCATATCGCAGCAGATAAAGCCCGCATTGATTTTGAATGGCAAGATAGCTTGGCGCCTTTTATTCAAATCTTGCAGCAAGAGGCGCAGAACATTATTGATCTCAATCAAGATATCATCAGCGCATTTAGTGATGAGGGCTCTGAGAGAAGATACTGGAAAATCAATACATTTTCACAAGTGCCTTGCGGTGGCACGCATATCAAAAACACTCAAGAAATTGGCAAGTTAAGGCTAAAAAGAGCCAATCCCGGAAGAGGAAAAGAGCAAATTGAGATTTTTGTGGATGATAGAGAATAAGAGGAATAATCGAGAACGACTATGACAAAAATTAAATTAGGCCTGCCACTTGAATATAAAAAGAAACCACAGTATTTTAATGCCTGGAATATTGGCGAGGATACGGCTTCAAAAAATGCGCTGATAGAGGGTTTGTTAAAAAAACACAAGGTGGAAACGGTGTTAGATCTTACCTGTGGCACTGGCTCACAAGTGTTTTTTCTGACAGAGCGCGGTTATTCCTGTACAGGCGCGGATTTTAGCCCAGCACTTTTAGAGATTGCCAGAGAAAAAGCCCGTCAGAAAAACCTTGATATTCGATTTATAGAAGGTGATATGCGGACAATAAAAGTCGGCACATTTGATGCGGTGATTACAATCTTTAATGCCATTGGGCATCTAAGCAAAAGCGGATTTGCAAAAGCGCTGCGAAATACACATCGCAACTTAAAAGAAGGTGGAATTTACGTTTTTGATATTTTAAATTTAGAGGCCATGACAGATCCTGTGGTTACTGATCTGGCTTATTATATCCATAAAAAAATCGATGATACACAAATACTTTCTATGCAATGTTCAGCCATCAATCGCGAGCAGGGGATTTTAACTTCTTATGATTCTTATCTCATTCAGAAAAATGCGAATAAACCGGAGCGATCTCATAATACGTTTTCTTTGCAACTCTATACTGCAGAAGAATTGCAAGATATTTTAGCTCAAAATGGCTTTGAAACCCTCAGTCAGCAGGGCATGGAGGGAGCTGAATTTTCAGCAAAAACCACGCTTAACATCTTAACGGTGGCTAGGAAGCGATCGAATAAGGTTATTAATAGGTTATGACTACGAAGGTCTTTTACGTATCCCTTTCAAATCCCAGGGTAACCGACCGTGTGGCTATGTATAAGCACAACCCATCCCAATCCTCTCATTTCAGAATCTAAAAAATAGTTCAAAAAAAGTGAAA
>VFKP01000083.1 GCA_009885495.1 Gammaproteobacteria bacterium
ACCGTGACCAACAAGAGCTCATGTCACGCGTAGAATTGAGTGAAACCCCGCTGAATCAGCTTGATGCCAATGGAAAATTTGATTTAATCACAGTCTGCGATTGTCTACATGATTTTACTGATCCCATGAATATGTTGCGTGAAATGAAGAAATGTTTAAAACCGGAGGGCGTTTTATTTATCATTGAACCCAAAGTTGAAGATAATCTTGAAGACAATTGTAATTCTATTGCCACGATGCTGTATGGTTTTAGCCTTTTTCACTGTATGACACAATCTTTAGCTGAGGGTGGTCCAGGATTAGGCACTTGTATGGGGCCAATGAAAACAGAAAAATTACTGCGAGATTCTGGTTATAATCATTTCGAAAAACTCGATATTAAAAGTAAAGTTAATTTGTTTTATATGGCAAAACCATGAATTGTTTTTCTAGCTTTCCAAGAAAATTTGGAGCTACGCAAAATTGTTTTTCCATTCGCGTAGTACCAAAAACACTGACGGGTGTAGTTAAAGGTTGTTTCGCATATACGCTTGCCGCCACAATAACGCTATCCACTTCTGCGCGTAAAAATGGATTTATTTTTTTTTCTACCGCTAAGGTTGACGGTAAACTCGGTTGATTATCGAAATGACATTGCTGCACCCATGATAAATACTGCGATACCTCGCTGTTATACTTCTCAACTTCTTGTGCAAACAATAGGTTTGCAAGGGTATATTCATGTCCGCAATAGAGTTTAGTATCCTCCGGCAAATCGGCTATCGCCATCAAGGAAGTATACATTTGTGTAGCAGTACCTTCAAAAATTCGGCCACATCCCGCGGAAAAAAGGGTATCACCACAAAAAACCAGCGCTGCTTCTGCGCAGTAATACGCAACATGTTCTAAAGTGTGTCCAGGAATAGCGAGCACTTTAAACCTTAAATGGCATCCTGCTAAAGTGATGGTTTGCTTGTCCGCTACGATCGTTGTTGCCAAGATAGCATTGTGCTTAGGGCCATAGACTGTGACCGCTGCATACTCCGTTTGCAATGCAGCAACACCGCCACAATGGTCATTATGATGATGAGTGATCATAATAGCGCTTAACTGCAGTTTTTCTTCGTTTAAAAAGGCTATCACAGGTGCTGAATCCCCGGGATCGACTATACATGCCGTGTGATTATCTCTATTGATAATAGCCCAAATATAATTATCTTTAAAAGATTTGATCGGTGTAATTTGAATAACAGATGGCATATGAATTCCTCGTCAGGTTATACCTATAAATCTTCAAGTCTGACTCTACAGGACACTTCAATATAAGGTTGACCCATCAAGACGGATCTATTCTTCGGCTAACCTAAAGTACGGCTTTAGATCAGCCGAAAAACCAGTCCCTATCACAACAGATCAAAACGATCAGCGTTCATCACCTTTACCCAAGCCGCTACAAAATCCTGCACGAATTTTTCGCTGTTATCATCTTGAGCATACAGTTCTGCATAAGCCCGAAGAATTGAATTTGAACCGAAAACAAGATCCACTCGAGTGGCTGTCCATTTGAGCGCATTTGTTTTACGATCACGGATTTCATAAAGCTGAGCGCTTTTGGGCTTCCAGATATTAGCCATATCCGTCAAATTAACAAAGAAATCATTGCTCAGAACACCTACGCGCTCTGTAAACACTCCATGTTGAGTAGCGCCGTAATTTGTGCCTAAAACACGCATGCCGCCAATGAGTACGGTCATCTCGGGAGCCGTGAGTCCCAATAATTGAGTGCGATCGATCATGAGGTCTTCAGCGCTCAATGCGTAATCTTCTTTAAGCCAGTTACGATACGCATCATGCAGAGGTTCTAATACCGCAAAGGAAGCTGCATCCGTCATCTCTTGACTGGCATCGCCTCGGCCCGGCGTAAAAGGAACACTGATATTAAAGCCTGCTTTCTGAGCCGCTTGTTCTACACCCAGATTACCCGCAAGCACTATGACATCCGCGACACTGGCACCGGTATCTGCAGCAATCCCTTCAAGAATGGACAAGACTTTCGAAAGACGGTCTGGCTCATTGCCTTTCCACTGCTTTTGTGGCATCAATCGGATCCGTGCGCCATTGGCACCGCCCCGTCGATCTGAAGCTCGGAAAGTTCGCGCGCTATCCCAGGCGGTAGAAACCATTTCGCTGATGCTAAGTGCACTGGCAGCGATTTTAGCTTTAACAGCGGCAAGATCATAATCTTTATTCCCTAGAGGCACGGGATCCTGCCAAATCAAATCTTCCTTGGGAACATCCGGGCCTAGATAACAGGCCTTTGGCCCCAGATCACGATGGGTCAGTTTAAACCAAGCCCGTGCAAACACTTCGGAAAAATAATCAGGATCAGCGTAAAAACGCTCGGAAATTTTACGATAAATAGGATCCATCTTCATGGCCATGTCCGCATCGGTCATGATAGGATTGTAACGAATAGAAGGATCTTCAACATCAACGGGTTTATCTTCTTGCCTAATGTTGATAGGCTCCCATTGACAGGCGCCAGCCGGACTTTTCTTTTGTTCCCATTCATGATTTAACAGCATATCAAAATAGCCATTGTCCCATTTTGTAGGATGTGTCGTCCAAGCGCCTTCAAGACCACTGGAGACCGTATGTCGACCTATGCCGCTACTGGTTTTGTTCAACCAACCCAAGCCTTGGTCTTCCAGCTCAGCGCCTTCAGGAGCCGGCCCCAAATGCTTGACATTACCATTGCCATGGCATTTACCCACCGTATGCCCACCGGCCGTCAGCGCAACCGTTTCCTCATCATTCATGGCCATACGAGCGAAAGTCAGACGCACATCTTCGGCCGTACGCAATGGATCAGGATGCCCATTGACGCCCTCAGGATTCACATAAATAAGCCCCATTTGCACCGCGGCCAGTGGATTTTCTAGAGAATCACGGGTTTTATTTTCGTCATAACGTTCAGCACCCAACCACTCTTTTTCAGAGCCCCAATAAATATCTTCTTCGGGATGCCAGATGTCTTCGCGCCCAAAAGCAAAACCAAAGGTTTTAAGACCCATTGATTCATAAGCCATAGTCCCTGCTAGAGCAATCAAATCAGCCCAACTCAGTGCATTTCCATATTGTTTTTTGATGGGCCATAATAAGCGACGGGCCTTATCTAAATTCACATTATCAGGCCAGGAATTTAAGGGCGCAAAACGTTGGTTACCCGTACCCGCACCCCCACGACCATCGGCCACACGATAGGAACCCGCCGCATGCCAGGACATACGAATCATTAAACCCCCATAATGTCCCCAATCAGCAGGCCACCAGGGCTGACTATGGGTCATCAAAGCTTTCAAATCTTTCTTCAAGGCTTGAATATCCAGTTTTTTCAAAGCCTTACGATAGTTGAAGTCCTTGTCCATAGGGTTTGTCTTGCTATCCTGCTGATGCAAGATATTCAGGTTCAGGGCATTAGGCCACCAGTCCTTATTCGATACGTCCGTGGATCTAACCGCACCGTGCATCACTGGGCATTTTCCAGCTTTGTCCGCATTTTCCCCATTCATAATCATTCCTTATCAGTGTTGTGAATAATACTATCCTAGCATGCTCATGTCTTTTTTGCGACGCCCGCCTTTTTATCTTATTTAATTGAATCAAACAACATAAAATTAGACCGAACGATTGATTTTATCGGGGTTTAATGATATGATCGCTGGGATTGTCTTTGTCTGGGCTATCCGCCTGAAAGACTCAAAATATTAAAAATAAATTTGCGAAGGTACCGTTTAATGCCCCCTAATGACACTCCAGCAGGAGTCCAAACGCCTGCACACCCAAAAAGAAATCGACCGACCGCTCGAAGAGAGTTATTCCCACAAGAAGAAGCCGCTCCGTCAAAAGATAAAGAAAATCAAGAGAACAATGGTAGCACAGAGCCCTCTGAAGCACTACAACTGCGTAGTAGAGCCATTTCTAGAGACGTAAAGCCTTTGAGGAAAAATAAAGGCCACTCAAACTCTAGTTTTGATCGCTTATCCAAAACTGATCGTAAAGGACATCTTGTTTGCTCTGAGCGCGACTATCAAAAGCTTAAAAACTTTTTAGGTGAGGATTTATTGAATCAACTGCCTATCTTAAAAAACTCCGCGGAAGAACTCTCTGAAAGAGAACAATTCAATTGCACACCCAAAAAACTGAACATAGACAATCATGCCTTCAGTTCACCTCTTAAAATAATTTATGTAGAGGATCCTGATTCTCCTCATAAACCTGCTTCTCGCAGTCGAACACATCTTGCTTCTAAACAAAAAAATTCTTTGCCACTCTATGATCAGAATGAGAAAATCATTGAAGCAAAGATCAATTTAAAAACAATAAAAAAAGCACGTAAAAACAAACGGATCGCTTGCTCGAAAGCCTTTCAAGGACAATCTGCTGCACAATTGGATCCCGAAGCTGAATATGCTGAATTTTTACATTTACTGGCACATATTTTTGGAGGTGAAGTGTCTGTCGAAAATTTAACTTCTGGATCTTGGTATGCTAATTCGCAAATGTTGACTTTCGATACCATCGCAAAACGCTTATTAGAAAAAAAGCTCTGCCAATATATCGATGTTAAAATAGCTGTCACGCTTGAAAAAAATGAGCAAGGCGAAAATACACATCGGGCAGAAAGCATCTGTATGCATTACACTCTGGATAATGGGATGAGTTTTTCATCTTATCCCATCCGAGGGAAAAGCCATCGCAGGCCTTGTCGTAATGAATTCAGCAGTTTGTATCAACTGCTCTTACTGATCCTTGACCCCAGCCAGCACACGAAAAAATCTCTACCCTTACAACAGTCCCAAAATCTCAAGGCCGTAGAAAAACAAGAAGCACAGCCCCCTCTATCGGAAAACCATTATACTCTTTATTTTCACAAGAAAGCCCCCCTTCCTCCTATTGAGGATCTTGAGGCATCTTACTCAAAATTATCCATTTAGAGATTTTGCAACCAGGTTTCTAAACTGGTTTGCACTTTTTCTTCCACTTCCAATAAAGGCGCAGAGGTGTCAATGATGCAGAATCGTTTGGGTTCTTGTGCCGCCATTTGCAAATAACAAGCTCGTATGCGATCGAAAAAATCGGCTTTTTCTTCTTCAATGCGATCCAAATCGCCGCGTTGTTGAATGCGCGCCAATCCCAATTCAGGGGGGGTGTCTAACAGTAAAGTAAGCTGAGGACGTAGATCGCCTAAAAGCCAATCACTCAAATAACGAATTCGCTCTTCGCTAATGCCACGGCCCGCGCCTTGATAAGCAAAACTGGCATCGACAAAACGATCGCTGACCACCCAAATCTCTTTTTCTAAAGCGGGTTTAATCACTTCAGCAATATGTTGATAGCGACCGGCAAAAAATAATAAGAGTTCGGTTTCCGGCCAAATAGTTTCTTTTTTATTGTGTAAGACCAAATCACGGATCTTTTCCGCCAAGGGTGTGCCTCCCGGCTCACGCGTCAAAATATGGGGAATTTTATGTTCATCCAGAAAAAATTTCACGACAGCCATCACAGTGCTTTTACCCGCACCCTCGCCACCTTCAATCGTGATAAATTGGGCCATGATCTGTCCTTACTGAGTTTTCAAATAGAGTTTAACCGCTTGATTATGTGCTTCTAGAGTACTGGAAAATTGATGATAACCATCGCCCCTGGCCACAAAATAAAGATAATCACTGTGGGTAGGATGCAGCGCTGCCATGATCGCATCCAATCCGGATAGCGCAATCGGTGTCGGCGGCAAGCCTTTATGACGATAGGTATTATAGGGGCTATCGATTTTTAAATCTTCATGTGTTAAATGCCCAGTATACGCATCACCTAGAGCATAGATCACTGTAGGATCCACTTGTAAACGCATCTGTTGATCTAAGCGATTGATCAACACTCCAGCGATGAGTCGACGCTCAACCGAAGAGCTGGTTTCTTTTTCCAATAAAGAGGCCATGATCAGCGCTTGATAGGGCGAAGTATAAGGCAAATTAGGGGAACGTAAAGTCCAAAGAATATTTAAATGGTTTTGCATGGCTTGATACGATCGTTTCAGTAAGCGCAGATCAGAATACCCAGGATAAAAAGAGTAAGTGTCTGGCCAAAGCATACCTTCTAAAGAATATTGATTGGATAAGCCCAAAGCCTGTGACAAAGCTTGGGGTGAAAGTAATACCGGCGAATGGCTTAACCGCGGATCGCTGGCTAAAACCTGCAATACTTTTTGCAAAGGCCAACCATCGACTAAAGTAATGGTCTGTGTTTCTACTTTGCCTTTTGCCAAATCGCGCACAATCCTCCAGGGCGAATCGCCAGGATGAAAGGCATAATAGCCGGCTTTTAAATGTCGCGTCTCGCCCATAAAACGAGCCAAATTCATGAAATACGCGCGATGATGCAATTCACCGCGCTGTTCTAAAGTTCGCGCTAAATCGCCAATCGTTGCACCCTGTCTAAATTCATAATGAAAGGTTTCTGTACCTTGAATAATCGGTGTGTACACAAAATAAAGAAACTGCAACAGCCAGAACAATAGATATAAGCACACTAAAACTAAAGGCCAATACCATTTCAATATTCGCCGATAGTGCACGATGATCCTAGTCTTTTAAGGATTTGAAAACTAAAGCGCCATTGGTTCCACCAAAACCAAAAGAATTGGATAAGGCCACTTTAACAGAACGCTGTTGTGCGGTATGCGGCACAAAATTCAAATCACAATTTTCATCAGGAGCATCTAAATTAATCGTTGGTGGTAAAACTTGATCGCGTAAAGCAAGAATCGAAAAAATAGCTTCAACCGCACCGGCAGCGCCCAATAGATGGCCCGTCATCGATTTGGTTGAGCTTACAGCTAAATCATAGGCTTTAGCCCCAAATAATGTTTTAATCGCCCGAACTTCAAGTTCATCACCCTTCGGGGTGGAGGTGCCATGGGCATTGATATAATCCACGGAATCCAAAGGTAATTTAGCATCGTTTAAGGCATTTTGCATGCATTTTACAAAACCAGACCCTTCAGGATCTGGGGCACTGATATGATAAGCATCACTGCTCATGCCAAAACCCGCTAATTCTGCATACATATGCGCGCCGCGTTTCTTAGCGTATTCGTATTCTTCTAAAATAAGAACGCCAGAGCCATCGCCTAACACAAAACCATCGCGATCTTTATCCCAGGGACGGCTGGCTTTTTCAGGAGCATCGTTGCGTGTCGATAAAGCACGCATAGCGGCAAAACCGCCTAAACCTAAAGGCGAGGTCGCCATTTCAGCGCCTCCAGCCACCATAACATCTGCATCACCATAAGCAATCATTCTCATGGCCTGGCCAATATTATGCGCACTGGTGGTGCAAGCGGTCACAATAGAAATAGTCGGGCCTTTCAAACCTTTGAGAATAGAAACATAACCGGAAGCCATATTGATAATAGTGCCCGGAATAAAAAAAGGTGAAATGCGACGCGGCCCTGATTCTAAAACCGCAGTATGATTTTTTTCAATTAAGGGAAGCCCCCCGATGCCAGAACCAATGGCCACACCGATGCGATCACGATTTTCATCGGTGATTTCTAAACCGGCATCGTCCATGGCTTGCAAAGCCGCTGCTGTAGCGAACTGTACAAAGACATCCACCTTACGCGCTTCTTTAGAATTCATATACACCGTAGGATCAAACCCCCGCACAGAGGCAGAAAATTGCGTCGTGTATTCAGAGACATCAAAAAAATCGACTGGGGCTGCGCCACTTTTACCCGCTAAAATACCCTGCCAACTGTCTTTGACATTTAAGCCCAGCGGAGTCAACATTCCCATACCCGTGACCACTACTCTACGCATGACAATACCTCTAATGGTTGATCTCTAAATCTTTATTCAAGCTAAGTGATAGAAACCCTCTCCCCCAACCCCTCTCCCGGCGTACCGGGCGAGGGGAGCCTAAGAGCTCAAGCCCCTCTCCCGGTATTCCGGGAGAGGGGGTTTAAGGACTCAAATTCTCCATCCGGAGTACCGGAGAAGGAGCGCTTAAGGGATCAGGTGCATCTCTCGACGTACCGAGAGAATCATTTGACAATCGATAGATTAAGCTTTAGCTTTAGCCTGATACGCTTTGATGTAATCAACGGCTTTTTGAACCGTAGTCATTTGCTCGGCATCTGAATCTGGAATTTCGGCATCAAATTCTTCTTCCAAAGCCATGACCAATTCAACCGTATCCAATGAATCCGCGCCCAAATCATCGATGAAAGAAGAATCCGGCTTTACATCTTTAGCATCTACGCCCAGTTGTTTAGAAATAATATCCACCACGCGATCTTCTATAGTACTCATTCGAATCAATTCCCCATGTCATTAGTATTTTGATAGCTTTTCCTAGCAAAAGGAGCCGCTACCACCCTGAGATCCCAGGGGATCTCAAAACAAAGTGCCTACCGATAGGTCACTGAATAGAACGCCATAGTGATCGCGCTCTATGCATTAACCGCCAGTTGCAGCGCGGATTGTATCATAGGCTTTAGCTTTCATCAAAAGAAAAAAGCCTTATTGCATATACATCCCGCCATTGACCTGCACCGTCTCCCCAGTGATATAAGAAGCGGCAGGGCTGGCTAAAAAACAAACCGCGGCAGCAATTTCTTCAGGCGCACCCACACGGCCCATAGGGATAGTGGCCGCCAAGGCTTGTTGCTGTGCCTCGGTCATTGCTGCTGTCATATCAGTGGCAATAAAGCCTGGCGCCACCACATTGACGGTAATATTGCGGGAAGCGATTTCTAAAGCCAGAGATTTGCTAAAACCTACCATCCCTGCTTTGGATGCGGAATAATTGGTTTGACCGGGGTTTCCAGATAAAGCCACTATTGAACTAATGTTAATAATACGTCCCCATTGCGCTTTTAGCATAGCGCGCAAACAAGGTTTGACCACTCGATAAAGTGCCGTTAAATTAGCCTCTAAGGTCGCCTGCCATTCTTCCATTTTCATGCGCAACAATAAATTATCGGCAGTCACCCCAGCATTGTTCACAAGAATTAAGGCCGAACCATAGATTTCTTGCATTTCGGCCAAAGCCTTGGAGACAGACTCATCGCTGCGGACATCCATCACCAAACCAGAACCGATGTAATTTTTTTCTTTCAATAAGGCTTGGATTTTTTCTCTGCCCGATTCGGTGGTCGCTGTACCTAGCACAGTGGCGCCCATTTCAGCCAGTCCCAACATAATGGCCTGACCAATCCCGCGACTGGCCCCTGTGACTAAAGCTACTTTGCCTTGTAAATTCATATCCATTATGACATCCCCTTACGATCTATATTATTAAACACCCGATTCTGCTTCTGCAAAACAACTGGGATTATTTAGACTCTGCGTTTTTAAATTTATATCGATGCGTTTATTCAATCCGGTTAATACCGTTCCTGGGCCGCATTCTATCGCAAAATCAACTCCTTCAGACACCAATCGTTGAATGGTTTCTACCCAGCGCACCGGCTGATGTAATTGGCTCACTAAAGCGGCACGAATATCATCCGGATGATTTAAAATCTCAACATTGGCATTGTGGATCACTGGAAATCGTGGCGTTTCAATGCGTGTACGTTCCAAGGCTTCTGCCAAAGCTTGTGCTGCATCGCTCATTAAAGCACAATGCGAAGGCACACTCACGGCTAAGACTTTAGCCAATTTAGCACCCTGTGCTTTGGCTTGTTCTACCGCCAATAAAACCGCTTCTTTATGGCCCGAGATCACCACTTGCCCTATGGCATTAAAATTGGCAGGACTCACCACGCCTTGTTTTTCAAATTGCTGACAGAGTGCCACAATTTCTGCATCACTTAACCCTACGATGGCGGCCATAGCTCCCACCCCTTCAGGCACCGCGGCTTGCATCAAACGACCGCGCAAAGCCACTAAAGCTATTGCATCTTCAAAGCGCAAAGCTTCAGCACAGACCAAAGCCGTGTATTCCCCTAGGCTATGACCCGCTAGAAAATCAGGCGCGCGTTTGGCTTTGCCCTGCCAAATGGTCCAAATCACATAAGAGGCCGCCAACAGTGCCGGTTGCGTATATTGGGTTTGATTCAAACGTCCTTGTGGATCCGTACTGACAATCTCCCAGAGATCTTCATTTAAAGCTTTAGAAGCCCTGCGAAAAACATCCGCCAAGACTTTACTGTATTCATTTTCGAAAGCCGCGAGCATACCCAAAGATTGTGAGCCTTGCCCAGGGAGCAAAACCGCTATTTTTTCCATATCATTTTCTCTTCAATATTAATAAACGATTAGAGCAGAGCCCCAAACAAAACCACCACCGATGGCTTCTAATAATAAAGTTTGCCCGCGTTGAATGCGCCCATCGCGCACCGCTTCGTCTAAAGCCAAAGGTACGGAAGCCGCCGAAGTATTGGCATGTCGGTCCACTGTGACCACCACTTTATCCATCGATAATTGCAATTTTTCAGCTGTGGCCGTAATGATGCGTAAATTGGCTTGATGAGGGATCAACCAATCGATCGCCGATTGTGGCAAATGATTGGCTTTCAAGGCTTCTTCCACCACATCACCTAAAGCTTTAACGGCAAAACGAAACACTTCTCGGCCTTGCATGCGAATATAGGAAGGCTCATCGGCACGCGCTTGTCCGGGTAAGGGACTGGGGATATAGAGATTGTCTTTTTGCCTACCATCGGCGTGTAAATGCGTTGATAAAATACCGGGCTTTTCAGACCCTTGCACAATCACCGCACCTGCACCATCACCAAACAAAACACAGGTACTGCGATCGCTCCAATCGGTCACCGCCGTTAACACTTCAGCACCCACCACTAAAATCGTTTTAGCGCTGCCCGTACGGATAAATTGATCGGCCACTGATAAAGCATAAATAAAACCGGCACAAGCAACGGTTATGTCAAAAGCAGGAATGGCAGAAATACCCAATCGCTCTTGCAAAAGGCAGGCAGTATTCGGTAAGCCCTTATCGGGGGTGGTCGTCGCAACAATGATCATATCCAAATCACTGGCCTGTAATTCTGCCGCCGCTAAGGCTTTTAAACTCGCTTGATGGCCCATATAAGATGAAGTTTCTTCACCAGAGGCAATATGGCGCGAACGAATACCCGTGCGCGTGAATATCCATTCATCGCTGGTATCGACACGCTTGGCCAATTCATCATTGCTCACGATTTGCTTTGGCAAATAACTTCCAGTACCGATAATACGAGTGTACACGATTTAATTCTCCAGCAATGATTTGGGCTGATGCATTTGGGTTAATATACTTTCCACTTGACTGGCAATTTGCTGGGGCACTGCTTGTTCAGCCTGTAATAACGCTTGTGCAATCGCCGTTTTGAAAGCCTTAAGATCCGCATTGCCATGGCTTTTAATCACAATCCCATTCAATCCCAGAAAAGAGGCGCCATTATAACGCGCCGGGTCAAAATATTTTTTAATTTTACTTAAACTGG
Organism: Gammaproteobacteria bacterium; assembly: GCA_009885495.1. Classification (GTDB taxonomy): domain Bacteria; phylum Pseudomonadota; class Gammaproteobacteria; order UBA1113; family UBA1113; genus VFKP01. The sequence continues at coordinate 11,495 of VFKP01000083.1, forward strand.
GCAGCAATAAGGGCAAGGCCAAACGCAATAACCAACTGCTGCTGAAGGTTTGTTTGAAAAATTGCATAATCATTTTCGCCGTGCCTTCGCTGGATTTTAAAGCAATATTGCCAATAAATCCATCGCAGACGATCACATCGGCTTTCCCCATATACAAATCATTGGCTTCAATAAAGCCGATATAATTAAAGGCCTTTTGCTTTAAAAATAAGGCTGCGGCTTTTTTAATCGTCTCATTGCCTTTAATCTCTTCTTCACCAATATTCAATAAAGCAATGCGCGGGTTTTTCACGCCATCGATGGCAGAAGCCACGATATGCCCCATCACCGCAAATTGAAATAAATGTTCGGGAGTCGATTCAATATTCGCGCCCAGATCCAAAACACGGACCATAGTTTTACGATCGACAATGGTGGGCATAAGACCAATCAAGGCGGGGCGATCGACACCGGCTAAGGTTTTCAAGACAAAGCGCGCTGTAGCCAATAAAGCCCCGGTATTCCCCGCACTGACGCAGGCATGGGCCTGACCTTGCTTCACCAAATTAAGCATCACCCGCATGGAAGAATCTTTTTTAGTGCGCAGGGCTTGGGCTGGCGCCTCATCCATCGCCACCACTTGCGTACTGGGGTGGATACTCAAACGCTTGGGGTCATAAGTTTTTCGACGCAGAAATGAGCGAATGATCGCATCATCACCGACCAAAATAATGGACAATTGAGGATAAAGCGCCAAAGCGGCTAAAGCCGCTGGAACGACAACTTTGGGTCCGTGATCGCCGCCCATGGCATCCAAGGCAACAATGATTGGCATGATCAATGGGTCTTATTCTTCGTCAGCGAGCTCTAAGACTTTGTTTTCCAACACTTTTTTACCGCGATAATAGCCATCTTTGGTGATATGGTGGCGGCGGTGTAATTCACCGGTATTGGGATCTGTAGATAAAGAAGGGCCTGTTAAAGCATCATGGGCGCGGCGCATACCGGTTTTAGAATGCGATTTGCGCGTTTGTTGTACAGCCATTATAAACTCCTGATTCGATTTATTAAGATAAGAGGCCAATTTTACCCGCTTTTAAGACGGCTGTCAAAGAAAATGGCTTGGAGTTTTGATTTGGAGTAGACTAAGTTCAATTAGGATCCCCTGGCCAGCTATTGTATAGGGAGGGGTTAGAGGTAAAAGGAGGTATGATTGTGCAGTCATCTAAACTCAATATTGGCATCCGCTTGCTTTTGAATTGTCTGCTGGGCTATTTTTGCATTGTCTTGGCTTATTTTCTCATGCAATCGTATTTGATTTATCGCCCCGCGCAGAATCTAAAAGCACCTGAAGCGTATGGTTTAATGGGGTTTTCCATAGTATCCGTGAAAACCCAAGACGGCTTATCTCTACAAGCTTGGTATCATCCCGCAAAACCCCACAAACCCACTCTCTTATTTTTACACGGCAATGCAGGACATATCGGTGATCGCGCGCATCTCGTAGAACCTTATGTCAATGAAGGTTTTGGAATTTTCTTATTTGAATATCGCGGCTATGGGGATAATCCAGGTCGACCGTCTGAAACTCATAATATTGCTGATGCACAAATAGCCTTAAATAATTTGCGCAAGCAGAATGCTTGCATCGTGGTCTATGGTGAATCTCTAGGTACAGGCGTTGCCGTTGCTTTAGCGGCGCAAAATAAAGTGGCTGCCTTGATTCTGCAATCGCCTTTTGCTCGTCTAGGCAATGTGGCCCAAAAACATTATCCTTTTTTACCGGTCGATTTTCTGTTGCGAGAACCTTATAATTCAATTGATCAGATCGCGTCTATTCATACGCCTTTACTCATTATGCATGGCGCCCAAGATCAGCTGGTGCCTGTTGCAGAGGCCGAAAAACTATACCAACCTGCGCTGCCGCCTAAGCTTTTAGTGATTGCCGCGGATAAGACACATAATGATATGGACAGCCTTTGGATGGCAAAGACTGCGACTGCTTTTTTAAACCAGCATTCAGTGTGTGCGGATACTCATGGGGATTAGAGTGACAAAGACTGAGAAGCGGCTGGAGCGTCTTCAATTTCTTCTCCCGCGGAACAATTAAGGATGCAGACAATTAGCTAGCAACATACCAACTCCCATACCCAGGGTGCCAGCAACTAAGCTTGATCCAATTGACACCCCTAATACCCAACTCACCGGTGCAGCAACACCTCCCAAAAGGCCTAAGGGCTCACAGCCCTGCCTGGCCCAAAAGCTATAATGATTTTGTGGGGTTTGAGGAAGCAGCAAAGCTGTTGTCTCATCCATCCCTATTCCTGTACCGCTCATGATCAAATACCTCGCAGATGTCTATAATTTTACAGTGCATTGAGCGGAATCAGAAACCCACTCCTCAGAAGAAGGATAAACTGTACTATGTTTTTACTGAAATAGCAATCCTATCAATAAAAATCCATGTCTACTTATACGCTCGACTCACAATTAAGCATGCCTAAAGCTCAAAGTGTTTCTTCGAGGAATTTTCTCTTCGTTGGGCTATTAATATTTTAACTGTTAGCAACAAATAGACTTGTCCGGTTTAAGAGTAAATAAACTGTCCGGTTTTACTTACTCTGCAAAAGCTATCTTTTGACTTTTCGCTCGCGTGGATAGCCCTA
>VFKP01000016.1 GCA_009885495.1 Gammaproteobacteria bacterium
CCACGCGAGCGAAAAGTCAAAAGATAGCTTTTGCAGAGTAAGTAAAACCGGACAGTTTATTTACTCTTAAACCGGACAAGTCTATTTGTTGCTAACATTGCTGCGTGCGCTTGTATTTTTCAATGACTTGGCTTATTGTTAGCACTGGCGCGGATGCGCAGAAATATGCTTTGTTTAACCTTCAATTTAGGAGTCAATGGATGAATAAAACAATCTGGAACCTGTGTACGGTAGCGGCCGCGGCTCTATTTTTAGCTGCCTGTTCTTCTCAATCGGCTTATCAGTCCCAAGCGAATAACACCGTCAATAAAACAGCTATGGCTAAGACCAATCTGGCCCAGGCAGAGCGCTGGGATTTTGATCTGCCTAACCAAGAAGTCTGGAAAGTTGGTTATAAAGTGCAAAATGCAAATATGAATAATTTCATTTGGATCCCCAGTGGTCAGGATATGGGAACCTGGAAGCAAAACATTACGGATAAATTTATTGTCGCCAATACTGTTTCTGGAGACACTCCTAAGGATATTATGGAAAAAGCGCGTCAATCCTCGCAAGCACAATGCCAGCATGTAGAATGGAAAACCCTTTCCGAAAGTGATACGCAAATTGTCTATGAAGCCGATACCTTGGTCTGTGGTAAGCATGGCAAAGAGAATCAGCATTTAGTGGGTCGCATAGAGCAAGGCGATGGTGGTGTTTATTCCTTACAGTATTTTTCCGTGCAAGATATTTTGAATGGTCATTTAAAACAAACCATGCTAGATACTGTGCAAGATGCTAAACTGGTCGCCAACGATTAGTGTGGATACCTTCTCTTGAGGGAAAATAAGCCCCCTCGCCCGGTACTCCGCAGTACTGTCCGGGGACAGTGCATAGGCTCCCCTCGCCCGGTAATCCGGGAGAGGGGTTGGGGGAGAGGGTGTTAAAATATAAGCTTTTTAAGAGGTGATAACACTGTTTTTTATAGATCCAAAATATGAACTCTATTTTGCGAGTGTAGGGTTTCATGTTTTTCGAGTTTAGAATAAATAGATCTTGAAGACAGAATAGCTATCGTATATGAGATAGCTGAAATTTTAAGTTAAAGAGGGCACACTTTTTAAACGCCCTCTCCCCCAACCCCTTCCCCAGAATACTGGGCGAGGGGAGCCTATAAGTTTTCTCCGGATAGTACTGCAGTACTCCGGGAGAGGGTAAACATTCATGATCATGGTCCTTGACACCGCAGACTTTCACCTTCAATCACAAGATTTAGCCAATACCTTGCAATTACCTTTGCAAAACCATTTAGATCCTGAGGCCGAATTTTATTTCTATTATAAATCTCAGGGTCTGTATTTAATGAGCCGAGACTTAAATTTAGGTCCCTTACATTTGGATTTTAATGAAGGACTATTGGCAAGACGTTTAGTAAAAGCCTCTCTTCGCACTGAACCTTTGGCGCGTGCTATAGGTTTAGCACAAAAACCGAATTTACAACTCTGCGATGCCACAGCCGGCATTGGACGAGAAAGTGCTTTACTGGCGCGCTTGGGCGCGCGAGTGACGAGCTTAGAACGTTCAAAAATACTGAGCGCCTTAGTGAAAGATGCTTTATATCGTTGCCAGTCTCCTTGGATCAGTCATCTCAATTGGATCTGTGAAGACAGCCGTGACTTTCTAAAAACAAGCACAATAGCTTTCGATGTTATTTATCTCGATCCCATGTTTGAAAAAAATTCGCATAAGGCGCGGGTTAAAAAAGACATGCAATATTTGCAAGCCTTACATGCCGATGAAGAAGATGCTGATGAATTATTGGATATTGCCTTGTCCAAAAATATTTGGCGAGTGGTGGTGAAAAGACCTTTAAAAGCGCGCTGTCTATTGGATCGTAAACCGGATTTTCAATTTCTTTTACCTGCATATCGGTTTGATGTGTATCAGGGTGGGTTTTGATAATTGCAGCGTGTAGTATCGCCGGTGAGTGTGCAGCGATTTTTCGGGTATTGCCAGTAAGCACAAGTAGCCGTGTAGCTCGCAGCGGATGATGAAAGTTGTGTCGATAGAGCATTGATATAGAAAAGCGAAGGAGTTAATGGTACAGGCGTCAGTTGAGTGTTGCTAGGCCCTGTGCTCCAAATCAATCTTTTGTTTTTCTCGTCCATAAAACTAGGTTTTAATAAACCTGCTAGCGTGTTTAGAAGAGTTAAAGGAAATTTTGGAGGGAAAGTCGTACTGATCTCGAATGTGGGAAAATCAGAACTCGTGTCTATCTTGTAACTATAAGCGTTTAAACCATTCGTTTGAAGATTGAAAGGATTGTTAATGAGTTTGGGTGTAATCACATATTGACTTAAATTTAAAGCCGTAGAACTTACAGGAGTTTTATTAGCAGAAGGATCTATAAAATAATAAGTGTAGTTCTTCAGAAAAACATAACAATTGCTTTCATAATATTGCTCTAAAGCTTGGTTCAAGATCTGGACGCTATTTTCAATTTCTCTAACATGATGATCAAAAACATTTTTTTGGTATTGTTGTATGCCGATGAGCACTCCAGCAATGATGATGGAAATCACCAAGAGAGATTCTAATAGAGTCATTCCTAAACTTAAGCGAGGTGCCCTGATGGATGAGGCGCTAAACTCAATTGACATGAATATTCCTTAAGAAGCTGCTTGTCGGCAACGAACTAAATAGATCAACCAATTATCTTTATGTTGATCCCTAGATACTCGGTATCCAGAATCTCCACCTCGATTAACAGAAAAAATCGATAAATAGACATCTTCATAGTCGCCATTCTTACTAACATAAGTCTTTTTATTAGTGAAACCGACTAGGCCGGTATTTGTTGACTCTGCATCAGTATGGCTTCTATACATGGCATACAATATGTCAAAGGCCTTGCATGTGGGATGGTTTTTGGGCGTAATTCTGATGCAGGTGGGAGGTTCGTACTCATAATCTTTATTATTGGTGTTATCACCATTTAATCCCCCTGTTCCTGTTTTTTGTGAACCTGTCCAACCAACACAGCGCAGAGAACCGGTATGATTTAAATCGGAGGTTTGTACCAATCCCATATCAATGATTTTATTATAACGGTTATTATCAACGATGGTTGTGCCCGTTGGGGGTATAGCATAAGACCCAATGCCGACACCCTGGACATTCGAAGAGCCAGTGTTGTAAATATTAGCATTGGATGTCGGCAATAGACTGATTAAATGACGTGCCATGCTATTATCGGCTAAGGTTTGAGTGTTGCTCGTTTGTGGGGCTCGAACAATTAAGCCTAGGCCGACCGCGGGAGGATTAAGATAAATATAATTGGCATTGACATAGTATTGCGCTCTAGCTGGGGCTGTGCCACAAGAATAATAAGCGAAGTTAAGGCCTTTGCAAGCAGGATTAGAGCCGCTACAATCCGTGGTGATGCTCGTTCCATTGAGGCTAAGATTATTGCCATCTTCTGTATTGATGCCAGGCAAGGCAGAGCAGAGAAATTCAGAAATAGGCGTGCTGAGGCTAAAGGTGTTTTTTTCTGTAAGGCCGTAAGGTAGAAAATAATCTTGTTGTAATGAAGATAAGCTGATAGAGGATAGAGAAGATGTTCCATTATCTTGGAGGTAATTTTGTTCTACATCAAACCAATAGCCTACTTCAGTGGCCGTTTTTTGTATTTGCCAGGCCTGAGTTTTAAGGGTTTTAATGGATAACTGATAGGCAAAATAGACGCCTAGACCAGCGATAATCAGCATCAGGATCAATAAGGCATAGCCTTTTTGCGGTGTTATGGGTGCTTTACAAGAATGAAAAATCATTTAATAGGCCCTATATAGTGTTCTAATTTAGGAGGCTCCCCAAATCCGGGGGGCAAACGAATCCTGTAGATCCTGTTTGATTGTGATCAGGCCAAGAACTCATCTGATCATCGGGAATACAGAGGATATCACTCATAGACGAGACTGCCACTTGAGCTATGTTAGTGAAGGTAAGACTATTGTAAATATTAGAATTGATACAGCCCATTAAGATATCGCTTTTGGGCCCATTTCCAGGATGCACTGAGATATGGGCGTAGAAGGCGCCAAAATTCCAAGAACTTAGTTTCCCGCCTCCTGGTGCATTTGTGAAATAAGCCGCCGTGGGTAGAAAAATAAGCGTTGGGCTACTGCCAAGAGGGCAATTGGGGCTAAGATCATTTTGAGAAAATTGATTGAGCGTAGGGGCACTCTTACCGCCTATAGCGCGCTGCAACGTCAAATCAAAATATTGGGGTTGATAGGTTTCGCTATGGGTGACGGAATTATAAAGCCCACTAGAGGAAGAGGTGACACTGAGCCCATAGGGCCCTGCAGAGCTATTCAGAGGGGGCTGTTGCTCAAAAAAAATGGAACAAGCGCTATCGCCACTACTGTCAGACCACGTCCAATAGGTTTTTGAGCCCTTATTCCGAGGATTTGAACGAGCGCAGTTATCTGGCACATTCGCATTATTATAATCAATAACACTGGCGGGGCTTGCATATAAAACACCCGTTGGAACCGGCGCTTGGATCGAAGCCATAGAGGCGGTGGTATAAGCAATAGTGGTGGCGCCTGAGGTATAGGCATTGGGTAAAGCATTTTTGAGATTCTGAGCAACATTGACATTAGGGGTTGTTATTTGTATGGCAAAATAAGGGCTGCTTACTGGTGAAGCGATAGAATAAACTTCACAGCTTAGCTTGGATCTCCAAGGTGAACAAAATGAAGGATTCAGTTTAATCGTGTTGCTGATGAAAAAAGGTAATAATACATTAAGATTACTGGGCCATTGTGAATAGGCCGCGCGATACTGTAAGGCGGCATTCATGGCCATATTGATTTCTTGTGCGGCGATCAATACTGTTTTTTTCTGATTTGCTTTCTGCATATACCCGACAAAAGAAAGCGCTAACACAATTAAGACGCTAAGACCGAGTAAAATCTCCAGCAAAGTAAACCCTTTATTTTTAGATCGGCTCACTTCATCCTCCAGAATATTTTTTGGGTGGAGTTAAAATATCCCAGGTATTATTTCCAGAGGGCTCGCAGACTGTAAAATAAGCAACAGCCAGAGACCAAAAGTAACTAATCTGCATATGGCCATCGTGATCAAACATCCCTGCATAGACATCCCAGGCGGGTGGTTTTGTGAGATCCGGATCCTGTTGCACAATGAGTGATATGCCTTTAAAGTTTGTGTGATAAGTGCAATAGGTGGGATCGTAACTTTTGTCCAAGCATAATTGATAGTCAAAAGGATAAACAAAGAGTACTGGAGTTAAAAGGTTCCCGGATGGGTCTACGCCGCAACTCGTGGGTTTAGGAATATAAGCGAAGGGGGGCGGAGAGCTGTTGCAGGGAGTTTTTTTTCCATCACTGCCACAAACGCTTGCAGTGCCTATACTCTGGATCAAACCATCTTTAGCGTATTGAGTATTATTCGTCCATTTTGCAGGCCTAGGAACCAATATGGTGACGGTATTACTTTTTGTGCAAGCCGTATTATTGCTCAGTTGTGCACTGAGATTGGTTGGAGCGCACAAAGTGGCAAAAGGTAGGCGTTCACGCACCTCGAGCGCCATTTTTGTCGTGGGTAGAGTAAGGCTGACACCCCAAAAATTGCCACCACTACTGTAGAATTTCGAAAATCCTGTCCACGTCTGTGTTTTAATGCCATTAAGAGTCATATCATATTGCCCGGAACTATTGGCGGGGAAAATAGCGTATTCTTGATGATGAAGACAATCGGCATTTTTGTTGCTGGCAGGATCGTTTAAGGCATCCGCTTGAAGCGGCCAGGATGAACACAGCGCCGAAGCGGGCAAATAATTCGCATCTGTGAGCGCTTTAAGCGTTTGTGGCCAATGACTGGCATTAGAGCTTGTCGGGTAGAGGGCCTGCTGATCTTGATAATAGTTTCGTGCGCTTAAGGCTAAAAGATTCATTTGCGCTACGGTTTTCTCGACCAATTGTTCATGGGTGTTTTTGAGCTGTTGGGGGATTAAATACATCAAAAGAGAGCTGATGATCACCAAAGAGAGTAAGATCTCTATCAGCGTGAGTCCTTTTAAATTTTGCCGTTTGCGCATGAGTCTGATCTTTCTTCAAAAAAGGCTGAAAAAAGAGTAACATGAGGGCTGTGAACTGTCAAATTTGTGCTTTGTCGTACCCTCTCTAAGCTAGGGAGTAGTTCCAAAAAGATTATTATTCAAAGGGTTAACGCCAGATGTGCCAACCTTCACTTTTGAATTGCTTTCAAAAGTGAAGGTTGGCACAAAAAGCCCTTGTATTCATCTTCACTTTTGAGTACAATTCATTTGTGAATGTTAACACAGGAGCTTTTTATGACCAATTTCATTATCGGAAGAGAAGAAGAGTCTAAAATACTTAAGTCTCTTTTATCTTCAAATAAACCAGAATTTTTAGCCTTACATGGCCGAAGAAGAGTTGGGAAAACATTCCTAATAAAAAATTTTTTCAAAGATAAAAAAGTGGTTTTTTTTTCTATTACGGGCGAAAAAGACGCTGCTATGGGAAAACAAATAAAACATTTTACGGAACAAATCAGCGAAGTGTTTTATAGTGGAGTACAGATAGAGAAAGGAAAAAATTGGGATGAAACTTTTAACCTCTTGACAAAAGCCCTTAATACGGTGGGGCAGAAAGAAACAATAGTATTATTTTTTGATGAATTCCCCTGGATGGCGGGTCAAAATTCTAGATTATTACAAAACCTTGACTATTACTGGAATCAATATTGGTCAAATGATAGTAGGTTAAAACTTTTAATTTGTGGTTCTAGCGCCTCTTGGATTATAGATAATATTGTCAACAATAAAGGAGGTTTACATAATAGAATCACAAGAAATATACATCTTGAAACACTCAATCTTTTTGAGCTAAAGAATTTTTTAAAGAAGAAAAATATTTTCTTGAGCAACAAGCAGATGCTTGATCTGTATATGGTCATGGGCGGAGTCCCTTATTATTTAGACAAAATAGAAAAAGGGTTGTCTTCTACACAAATTATAGAATCATTGGCTTTTAATCGAAAAGGGTTTTTATTGTTAGAGTTCGATAATCTGTTTTCTTCTTTATTTAAAAATTCTGATGTTTATGAACGGATGATAAAAGTGATTGCGGCACATCGCTATGGCATTGGACAACAAGAACTGTTTAATGCAATGGGTAAAAATTTAACAGGCAAAGGAGGGCTTGAAAAACTTAAAGCGCTGAATGATGCTGGATTTATTATTGATTTTAAACCGCTTTTCCATCAAAAAAAAGGGGTCTACTATAAAGTCATCGATCAGTATTCTTTATTTTACCTTTATTGGATTTTGCCTGTCCGAGACAGTCTACTGAAGAAAAGTATCGTGAAAGGATATTGGGATAAAATGAGTGTAAAACCAAATTGGCATATTTGGTCTGGTTTGGCTTTTGAGGCCGTCTGCTATGATCATTTAACACAGATCCGCCAAGCACTCCACTTAAGCCCAACAGCAATACCCAGCACCTGGCGATATGTTCCAAGGACGAATAGCAGTGAACAAGGTGCTCAAATTGATTTATTATTTGATCGTGACGATGATGCCATCACGATCTGTGAGATTAAGTACAGCGATACTCCATTTACAATCACTAAAGAGTATTCGAAAAAGCTTAGAGGAAAAATAGAAACCTTTAAAAAAGTAACTCGTACCACTAAACAATTATTTGTGGTATTGATCTCTGTGCATGGCGTTAAACAAAATAAATATTCAGATGAATTGATCTGTGCAGTATTGACGCTCGATGATTTATTTAAAGCAGTCTAGTCTGCTTGCTCATTGAATTATCCCTGGGGGTCAAAAATCCAAGTATGCGATCCACATTGGCCGGGAGCGGAGCAGACCTTCACCACAATCTTTGAAATCTCATATTGCTTGAGAGCGTTTAAATCTTCAGTGATCCGTTCGATAAACCAACGTGATAATTCTTCAACGGTGATATTTTTTAAAGGCAAGCATTTTACATCTTTTTTCAAGAAAGGGATTTTTTCTTGGTCAAAATAAACATAAAGATAATCGCCGGCTTCTTCTATCCGTTGATACGGCGAATACTCGGCAATTAAGGTGTATTGACTGAGTTCATCACACAGAGCGCGAAATTTCTGCTTATACAGCGCATAATCAAAAGTCATACCATTGTCATTGACCTTAGCGGTGAGACTGGCGTGCACGCTAAAATTATGCCCATGTAAGCGTTCACGATGTGTCGCTGAATAAATAGTGAAATGAGCAGCGTCAAAGCCCATGTATTCTTTGTGTAATTCGATGGTGGTGTCATCATTCATGCGCGTTCCTTAATGCTGATCCCAGATGCAGCGGCTAAAATAAGGCGATCGGCGGGTCTTCTGGCAAATAGGCCGTTTTCCAATAGCCCGGGAATAGCATTTAATTTTTCTTCTAAGGCCCAGGGCTCGTGGATCTGAAGATTGTAAACGTCCAAAATAATATTATGATTGTCCGTGATAAAATTTTCTCGAAGCACGGGCGAGCCGCCTAGTTTCACCAATTCACGAGCCACATAACTGCGTGCCATGGGTAAGACTTCCACGGCCAAGGGAAATTCACCTAAAGCCGCTACCGCTTTATCGGCATGGGCAATACAGATGAATTTTCGCGCAGCTGTGGCCAGAATTTTTTCTCGTAATAAGCAGCCACCGCCGCCTTTGATCATTTGAAAATGGGGATTAATTTCATCCGCGCCATCGATGTAGACATCGATTTGGCCCACTTGATTGAAGTCCAACACCGGAATTTTAAATTGTTTTAAGAGTTGAAAGGAAGCTTCGGAGCTGGCCACGGTGGCTTCGATGCGATGGGCTTTTTTAGCCAGGGCTTCAATGAAATAGGCCACGGTAGAACCCGAACCGATGCCCAGAATGCCCTCTTCAGGCAAATAGTCTAAAGCCGCTAAAGCCGCTTTTTTTTTCAAGTCTTCTACACTCATGCTTGCACCTCAACCAATTGATAGACCACTTTACCCGCTTTGCTTTCTCGATACAGTTTCCAATGTTCTGGAAATAAGGGCGTAAAACCACGTTCCATTTCAAGATAAACAAAGGTGCCCGGTTTTTCATAACCATAAGTTTTGAGCAAGGGGATACATGGATTCAACAAATCTTTTTTAAAAGGAGGGTCTAAAAAAATAATATCATAGGGTCCACTCGCTTGAGCGATGGGCAGTAAAGCATCTTGTGTGAGTAAATGAACGCAACTATTATGGGGGGATTCTTTCTCAATGAGATTAGGGATCACATAACGACGATGTTGTATAAACAATTGTGGTTTTTGTGCTGGCGGTAAGCTTAGAATCGTTTTTTCTAAAAGCTGGGTGGTCGCCGGGTCCTGATCAATAAAGGTGACTTGACTGGCTCCTCGTGACAGCGCTTCTAAGCCTAAAATGCCGGAACCGGCAAACAGATCCAAACAATGCGCGTTCTGGATCTCAAGGCCCAGCCAATTGAATAACGTTTCGCGAACCCGATCGGGCGTGGGGCGTAAGCTTTGGCTGTCTAAGACGGGAACCTGCCGTCCGCGCCAACGCCCGCCGATGATTCTAACCTGATTATCCACGCGCTTCACCCTCTTGTGTTACCACAATGGTTAAGAATTTTTTATCTTTTAGATGTGCATCAACGGCTTTTTGAATATCAGGCACAGTCAAGGCGGCAATGTGTTGACGATATTGATCCAAATAATCTAAGGGTAGATTGTAAAAGCCTATAATACTGACGGCATTGCTAATATCAGCATTACTGCTTAATAACAAAGGAAAACTCCCAATGATATTTTTTTGAGCTGTGCTCAGTTCCGCTGCAGTGGGGCCTTGTGCAATAAAATCATTCGTTGTGGTGTTGACTGTTTTTAAAGCCTGCTCTAAAGTTTTATTCTGTGTTTGTAAACCAATCACAAAAGGCCCGGGCATTTGTAAGTTTAGAAAACTGCTGCTGACACTATAGCTTAAACCTTGTTTTTCACGGACATCTTGCATCAATCGTGAAGCAAAAGAACCTCCGCCCAAAATAAAATTACCGACATACAAGGCGTAAAAATCAGGATCGTTGCGGGCAATGCCCAGAGTGCCTACTCGAATATTACTTTGTGTGGTGGGGAAATTGACGGTGATCGTTTGATTTTGTGCTAAGGCAGTCGGTGCTGGAAGAACGGGGGCTTTTGTGCCCTGAGGCAAATGCCCGACCAAGGTATCGGCGATCTGTTTCACCTGGGTTTCATCAACATCGCCCACAATGACCAGTAAGGCATTGTCTGCGGTGTAATACTGATGGTAAAAATGTTCAACTTCTTTCTGCGTAATTGTTTTGACCGTGCTTTCATCGCCAATCACACTATGGGCATAAGGATGTGTTCCATAAAGATTTTTATAAAAAGCCCGTGAGGCTACGGTACTGGGCGATTGTTGTTCGCTGGCAATGCCTTGCAGGGTTTCGTTTTTAACGCGCGCGATAGCCGTGTCGGGGAAATTAGCTTCATTCACCACCGCTGAAAAAGTAGCTAAAGCCGGATCAAAGGCATCGGGAGTGGATAAACTGCGTAGACTTAAAGTGCTGGCATCGCGTGAAGCGGAAGCACCATATAAGGCTGCCGTGGCATCGAATTGTTCGGCGATGGCATCGGCAGATAAATGCGTCGTGCCTTCACTTAAAGTGTTCACGGTTAAATGGGCTAAACCAAATTGCGCACCATCATAGGCGGAACCTGCGTGAAACAATAATTGTACATCAATGATGGGTTGCTCTCTAATGGGCACCCATAACACACGCACGCCATTTTGCGTTTGATATTCATGGATAGGCACTAAGGGCGTGCTGGCCGCTTGTACAGCCAGGCTGGTTAACAGCAGGCAAGATAAAAACGCGGTTCTAACGAACATAAGCATCTCCGGCAGTGGGGGTGGTTTGTAGAGCGTTGCTAGGGCTTGCGATAGGGATCAATTGGCCAATGGTCTCTTGATTGTCCACCAAGTATTGTTGTGCCACGCGTTGCACATCGGCGGCGCTCACTTTTTGAATTTGCGTGACAGAATGATCAATTTCATGCCAATCGCTGCCTACGGCGATGAGCGATCCAATCGTGCCCGCCATTTCATCTAAAGCATCTTGTTGATACACATTATCGGCAATAACAGCGCGTTTAACTTTCTCAAGCTCGGCTTGACTCACGGGTTTATCTTGTAAGAGTTTAATTTGTGCTTGAACGGCCTGTTTTAAACGATCGATGCTCACGCCTCTTTGAGGGATGGCTTGAATTAAAAACACCGTGCCAAGACGGGCGTAAATATCATAATCGGTATCTACACTGCTGGCCAATTCCTGATGACGCACTAAATTTTGTGATAAGCGTGCGCTGTCAGAGCCGCCTAAAATAGAGCTTAATACCTCTAAGGCATAAGGGTCAATGCTATTTTTATCCGTTAAAGCCGAAGGCGTATTGTAAGCGATCAATAAAGCAGGGATCTGTGCCGGGAGTTTTAAGCTCAGTTGTCTTAAGCCTGGATTGGCCAATTCTTTTTGCGCTTTGGCTGCGGGCAGAATTGACGGTTTTAAAGGGCCAAAATATTTTTCAGCCAAAGCAAACACTTGATCGGCTTTAACATCACCGACAACGACCACAATGGCATTATTGGGTGCATACCAACGTTGATACCATTGGCGTAGATCTTCAACTTTCACATTGTCTAAATCAGCTGGCCAGCCCACCGTGGGATTATGATAGGGTAGAGCGACGAAGGCTTGGCTTCTAAATTGTTCATACAATTTAGCCATAGGATCGTTATCGGTGCGCATGCGGCGTTCTTCACGCACGACTTTGACTTCTTCATCAAAATCTTTCTGAAATAAATTCAAATGGCGCATGCGATCGGATTCTAAATCAAAAGCCAAGGGCAATTTATCAGCAGACAATTGTTCAAAATAAGCGGTGAAATCAGTGGAGGTAAACGCATTGCTTTGCCCTCCATTTTGCGTGACTAAATTATCAAAGACCCCTAAACCGTATTGAGGAGTCCCCTTAAACATCATATGTTCCAAAAGATGAGAAATGCCGGTGCTGCCATTGGATTCATAACTGCTGCCTACTTTATACCAGACCATGGAGATCAAAACCGGCGCGCGATGGTCTTCTTTGACATAAACGGTTAAGCCATTGGGCAAGGTCTTAGATTGTACATCAATTTGCGCATAAACGCTGTATGTGCTAGCGAGGGTTAAGATCAGAGCTAAAGCACGCAAAACCCGCAATCGAGGTGAAAATGAAAAAACCATGTTGAAATACTCGCTTTTGATCGGCTGTTGCCACTATAATAAGCGCAATTCCATTTCAAATCAACCCAGGATATTTCGCGTGTTAAAATTTTTATCTCGTAAAAAATCGGATCCGACAGCCGCTGCGGCATTGCCAGCAGAAGAATCGACCAAGGTCGGGTTTTTTAAAAAATTGACTCAGGGCTTAGCACGCACTCGTCAAGGCGTGTTGACCCAGATTGGGCAATTGATTCTCGGTAAAAAAGAGATCGATGAAAGTTTGCTGGAAGAACTCGAAGAGTTATTGTTATCGGCGGATATTGGTATTAGCGTCACTCAAGGGATCCTCACCAGTTTGAGTGCACAGCTAAAGCGTAAAGAACTGAAAGATGGTCCTGCGCTCTGGCAGGCCTTACAAGTTCATTTACAAGAATTATTATTACCGGTCACACAGCCGCTGCAAATCGATTCTTCCACAGAGCCTTTTGTGATCTTAATGGTGGGGGTCAATGGTGCGGGCAAAACAACGACCATTGGTAAACTCGCCAAGCATTTCCAAGCGGAGAATAAAAAAGTGATGTTGGCCGCCGGCGATACTTTTCGTGCTGCTGCAGTCGAACAATTGCAAGTCTGGGGTGAGCGTAACGATATTACGGTGATGTCGAATGCTAAAGGCGATCCAGCTTCTTTAATGTTTGATGCCATGCAAGCGGCTAAAGCACGCGGCATCGATGTTTTAATTGCCGATACCGCCGGGCGTTTACACACTCAGCAAAATTTAATGGAAGAACTCAAAAAAATAAAACGCGTGATGAGCAAATGTTCGCCCACAGCGCCGCATGAAGTATTGTTGGTCTTGGATGCCAGCATTGGTCAAAATGCTTTAAATCAAGCTTTGCAATTTAAAGAAGCGGTGGGAGTCAGCGGCTTAGTGGTGACCAAATTAGACGGCACGGCTAAGGGCGGTATTGTATTTGCCATTGCTGAAAAATTGGCTATTCCTATACGCTTTATTGGTGTGGGAGAGGGGATCGACGATTTAAGATCGTTTAATGGGCAGGATTTTGTAGAAGCGCTGTTTGCAGAAGAATGAGTTTCTGGAAAAGAGGCAGGAGTCATGATGAATGATTATTTTCCTCGAAGGGCGGGTACGACAAAGCACAGATTTGGATGCAGATTACACGCAAAATTGAGCGAAAAAAGCGGAGTTAACATAAGCGTTAATGAGCATTTTTTTGATAAATTTTGCGTGTAAGATGCGCCAAATATGGGCTTTTCTAGAAAAGAGGCAGGAGTCATGATAAATGATTATTTTTAATAATGTTACTAAGACGTACAGTAACGGTTATCACGCGTTAAAACAAGTGAACTTTGAATTGGGCGATGGTGAGATGGCTTTTTTAACCGGACATTCTGGAGCGGGCAAGAGTACGCTTTTAAAAATTATTTTACTGATGGAACGTTCTTCTTCAGGGCAGGCCACCGTCAATTATGCGTCCTTGGCAGAAGTGAAAGGTCGGCAAATTGCCTATTTTAGGCGTTCTATTGGCGTCATTTTACAAGATCCGCATTTACTGCCCCATTCCAGTGTTCATGAAAATGTGGCTTTGCCTTTAGTGATTGCAGGCTATCGTCATCAAGATATCGGCAGTCGCGTGCGCGCAGCCTTAGATAAAGTAGGTCTTTTAAGCAAAGAAAAAATGGCCGTTGAAACTTTATCGCAAGGCGAACAAGAACGCGTAGGTATTGCCAGGGCCATTGTGCATAAACCTAAATTGTTATTGGCCGATGAGCCTACCGGAAATTTAGACCCGGCTTTATCCGCTGAGATTATGCGCTTATTCGAACAATTCAATCAAGTGGGCGTGAGTGTGCTGATTGCCACCCATGATTTGAGTTTGATTGGGCATTTGCGTCATCGCATCTTAACTCTGCATCAAGGGCGTATGGTGAGTACAGGCGTCAGCATGAGAAATGAAGAGGATAGAGTATCATGACAGAGAGTATAACTTTGCCTGGAGCTCAGAAAACCCATTCCGGCTCTGTGTTCACACAATTGCAATTTAAGCTAAGACAGTATGGTTTAAATCATTATGATGCTTTTTGTCAAAGCGTGTATGAATTGCGAAAAACACAATTGGGCACTTTACTGACTTTTTTAATGATCGGTGTTTCCATGGCCTTACCGATGGGCTTATGGACAGCGGTACACAGTTTGAAAGGACTCACTGGCGGGTTGAGCCATAATGCACAAATGTCTTTATTTTTAAAGATGGACATTACGCCCGATCAAACTCAGAATTTAATGGAAGTATTGCAACACAATCCTGATTTGAATGCGATACAGTATATTTCCCCAGAGCAGGGTTTGCGTGAATTTGGCGATCGCATTGGCTTGCAGGGTTTAAGCGATAGCTTGCAAACCAATCCTTTACCGGGGGTGATCACGGTAGAGCCTAAACTGGCTGGACAGAATTCCGAAAGCTTAGCTAAAATGACGGCATTTTTGAAAACCCTGCCCGGTGTTGACAGTGCCATGTTAGATTTTAAATGGCTCAATCGTTTATACAGTATTCTGGCCATTGGGCAACGGGTGGTGTACGCTTTATCGATTCTTTTAGGCGTGGGTGTTTTATTGGTGGTTCTAAATGCCATTCGCTATTTGATTCAACGCTATCATAAGCAAATCCAAATTTATCAATTGGTGGGTGCGACCGATGCGTATATTCGCCGGCCCTTTGTCTATATGGGTTTGCAATATGGTTTCTGGGGTGGCTTATTGGCCTGGATGATGGATAATTTTATTTTATTTTCTTTAACGCCCAGCATTAGAAGTTTAGCGGATTCCTATGGGGTTAATTTTCAAGCGCCTTATTTAGGCTTAGGTCCTTTAGTCGTTTTGGTTTGCCTGGGAGGTGCCTTAGGAGCCTTAGGCGGTTATTGGGCACTGAGTTCTTTTTTAAGATCGCAGGAAAGGGTTTGAGGGCTATACCCATTATATTTAAAAATGCGATATCCGTCATTGCGAGGAGCGCAGCGACGTGGCAATCCAGAAGAATAGCCCTCAGTCTTGCGGTAAATTCACTGCCACGCTAACGCTCGCAATGACGTTTCGCTTCTCGCCTGACAATCTCGCATCTTGAAGTGTAATGGGTCTATATCCATTGCACTTCAATAGCTCATCCCCCTTTGACAGGACGGAGCTTGTTATTTACGCATGCTGGGTCTACTACTGTCCTCTTCTGGCTGAGCTTGCTGAACTGGGTTATGAGCAAAGATAGGTCTTGTCACGGTTTCTGTCATTGTGAACAACGCATTTATGGATAAACTGGCTTCTGCATATTTATTCTCATAACTTGTCATTGTATTAGACAGCTTACCCGCGGCATCCATATCACATTCAAGCTTACCTCCATGAGCTTTAATATGTTCTATTTGATATCGTATCATACTCTCATAGGCTCGCTGTTGTGCAGTACTTGTTTCTGATAACTCTCTACAGAGTGCCATGGAATTGTGGAACTTCTCTCTGGGATAACAGCGGGGTAAATCTAGTTTATGGGCAATACTGAGAATAGAATAATAATAGTTTCGCTGATCAAGCTCATGGATATCATCAAGATCATTGATTTTCTTTGGGTCTTTTGAAAACAGATAATGTGGGTTACCCATATAACGAACCACATGAGACATTCTTTGTTGCCTCTCTTCCGATCCTTTCGGGGCAGTTTTTGCAATGAATTCATCAAAATGATGCTGAGAAGCTTCTCGATAGGAATTATAGAGGTCAAGGTTATCACCTGCATTGACTTCACATTCTCGTCCGCTAATACTAAAGGCGGCAGCAACGCGTAACCATTCAATTTCTTCGGCAGATATAGTTTGGCAAAATTGTTTAAAGCCTCCATCTTCAGCAAAATGTGAGAAATATTGAATAACCATTTCAATCGCCGTCATCACTCGATAAGTATGAGTGACATTATGATTGGGCCTATAAATATTTTTACCATCAATAGTTATAACACTGTTCTCATTTTTATATTCTTTCGAAAGATAATTTTGAAAAGCATCAACCAGCGCTTGTTCAGACCAATAGTGATCTTTGGGTTGAAAAGTCGGCGATCTCACTATGGTCCAGATCAAAGTCTTATTATTGAGTGGAGTCACCAGGCCAGACTCTCCCTGTGGTAAAATGACTTCTGATAGAGAAGATTTTACAGCTTCTGAGTTATAATGGGGTGGGTTGGGCACGATTATTTCTATGGAGTCATCCTGTTTAAAAGCATCGGCCCCGGTGTTATTAAAACTAAAGCTTGAGGAGCCAGGAAATAGGGAATATCTATTTGCAGTCATTGCTTTAGATTGACTTCCAGTTATAGTTAAAAAACGTGTTAATTTAGTATGCGTATTCGCTTGCCCTGCAGGTTTATCTGATGTGCTGACCTCATTGGCATCTTGAATTTTTTCTTCTCTTTCTTGATACAGTCTAGTGGCTTCATAATTGACGATGCAGCCTAATAAAAAATAAGCCAGGGCATTTTTTTCGGGCGATGGGTTTAAACTGATATCATAGCCATTTGAAAGTAATGCCTCAGAACGAAATAGCCTGCTGATATTCTTAGAACAACCCGTGCCATAGAGCTTTAATGCCTTTCGACAAAAGGATATGGCTTGATTGTCTGAGCCCATATCTTGAAATACATCAGAAGCGGATCCCCAAACAGTATTATCGTAACTGTTTCGAAGTCCTTCTGTTAACCCTTCAAAAACAGTTGCAATTTTGATTATCAAATTTTCATCAAGGCAAAGATGGCTTGAATTGGAATTTCTTAATAATAACGTTAAATTGATTGGGTTATCATTGCCGATGATTAAGATATAATGTCCCAAATGGTTTTGAGTAAGATTAGCCTTTTCATATCTGTCAACAATCTCATTGAGTAAACTTTCAATATGATAAGTGCTCTTGCTTTTGTTAAGAGGCCCCAACTCAAATGATTCGAGCGATTCTCGTTCTTCTTCAATAATCTTTTCTATATCGCTATATTGATTTTGAAGTAAATTTTCATTATTGAGTGAAAGGGCGTTGCTTAAATCATAGTCTTTAAGTTGGTCAGTCACATTAAGAACAAAATTGACTCTTGGATTATCTTTTGAAAGTTCACTCAGAATAAAGGTGTAAATGAAATGATAGCGCTCCGGAGAAAACCCTAATGTTTTTAATTGATTGAATAAATCATAAATTAACGCACCATAGACGATCAGAATATTTTCGTTAAAATATTCCGGAAAATCTTTACAGTTAAACTCGCAATGATCTAAGGTTTTAAATAGTTTGATGAACTCTTCAAGCGTATTCTTTTCTCCTTTTAAAATGCGTGTATCTTGATATAATTTCTTGTTGTGTTCGTATGTGAGGCCAAGATTTTTCAACTCTGAAAATAGCGTGCGCAAATAGTCAAGGCGAGCCCCGTAAAGGTTTTTGAAAATGGTTTTATAAAAATGGATATTTTCACCGGCGTAGGGTATTCCAATGTCATCTTTCAAGAAAAGAGTAAAGTCCACGTATGATTGCGCGTGATATGAATTTTCAAGTAATGCTTCGTAAAGAAAACAACCTTCGCCCTCTTGCGGAATATGAGCTATTTTAAGCTGATTAAAGCAATCTAGACAGTTTAATAAACGATCTTCGTAACTGGAGGCATACATTATAAGAAGATTTAAAAACTTAAGTCTCAACCCCTCGTTTTCAATACGTTTGTCGAGTAAATAAGAAATTTTTCCTTCCAGCTCAATTGCATCTCGTCTCCTTTTTGAGATCAGTGAATAAAGTTCCCTGTTAGCTTCATTAAATGGAATGACTTTGTTTAATTCACAAAATAGGGCAGCCAAATTTTCAGTATAATGATCACTCTCAGCCAACATAAAATATAACTTTAGAGTGTCTCCAGAGGCAGAGATCCCCCCGTCATTTAATATCTTAAAGGCATGGGCTAGATTTTTCCTGACATATGATTTTTCGATCAGTACTTTATAAAGCTTTAAACCTTCATCATCGATAGGGATCTTTAAACTTCTGAGGCTTTCAAATCTACTACTTAGATCATCGTAAGTGTATGGGTGTTCGATGAGGTATTCATACAGCTTTAATCCTTGACCGATTGTAGGTATGCCTTGATCTTTGAGTGCTTTTAAGGCTTCGGCTAATTTATCAGGATGATACTTCTCATCAATAAGTGCTTGATAGAATTTAAAGCTATCTCCTTCAGGAGAAATGCCTAGAGTGCTTAACGTTATAAATGCAGCGACCAACGCTTGTCTATTATAGTGGTTGTCTATAATGGCTTGATAAAGCTTTAAGCTCTGCCCCTGTGGAGCAATACCCGCATTGGCAAGGCTTACAAATAGGGCTGCTTTTTCCTCACATTCATATCCTTTATCTATAATATCATTATAGAGTGAGAGTGTTTCTTGCTCTAGTGGAATTCCTGCGCGGGTTAATTCTACGAAGGCTTTTGCTCGTTTTTTACATTGAAATGATTTTTGAATCAGATTTTCATACAGCTTGAACCCAGTTCCTGCACTTGTGATCTTTGCATCATGCATCCATTGAAGT
The DNA here is from genome assembly GCA_009885495.1 of Gammaproteobacteria bacterium. GTDB lineage: Bacteria > Pseudomonadota > Gammaproteobacteria > UBA1113 > UBA1113 > VFKP01. Next base: position 18,938 of record VFKP01000016.1, read on the forward strand.
GCCTTAGCTAGCTCAGCTAAGTTATCAGAGCTAATATCTTCGTAGAGTTTTTCTGTGTTAGCATTATAGGGTATGCCCACTGTGTACATCAGAGAAAATACAGTGGCTAGTTCTTCGGGTCTATCCCCGCTTTCGTTAACACGCTCATAAAGTTTTAAAGAGTCTCCTTCATAGGGTATACCCGCTTGCCACAGAGTGCGAATGGCGGTTGCCTGTGATTGCTTTGACCATTTCTGTTCGACTCTTGTGTATAACTCAGAAGTTGATGCCTCATAAGGGATGCCCGTTTCCCATAAAATACTGTAAGCTGCTGCTAATTCAGCTTGTTCTGAGTAACTTCCCACGATTTTAGTATAAAGGGTTAAGGTGTCTCCTTCCGCAGGAATATTGCCGTTTGATAAAATTTTTAGGGCTTCACTGAGTTTTCCTAAGTCTTCAGAGCTGCGATACTGATATTTTGCCTTGATTAATTCATACAAGAATTTTGTAAATTCAACATTTGAAAGTTTAGCCTTCTTTAATAATTTCAAGTATTGCAATTGACGCTCGTTTATATTAACAAGGCTATTGTATAAGGCAAGGCATTCTGCTTTATCGCTCAATGGACTAATGTCATTTAAAGCCAGTAATACTTTTCTTGGCCTGTCCTGATAAAAGATTTGATCATAATATAGGGATTTTTGGGTATAGGAAATATTTAAATTTTTAAATAATATAAAAAAACTCTTTTTTATATCTGCTTTATTTTGAATTTCGGGATCGTTCATAATCTCAGAAAATTTAATAATGGCATCAATACTGTCTTTGTGGCTTTGGTATAGATCACCTAATTTTGTGGCATTGAGTATTAAGCGCTCTCTTTGCGTGAATGGCTCTACATCCTCGCCTTGCAGTGCTAAACAAACTTTATCAGCCAGAATCACTTTTTCATGCGTAGGATAAGCGTTAAAGAGTGCTTCGCCCATTTCTCTAAAAGGACCTGTGTAGGCCTCTAAGCCTCGTCTTTCGTCAGCATAGACTTTGAATGCCTCATAGGCACACGTAACCTTGTTGTCTGGAATGTTGGAATCAACTGAAATATCAGCCATTGATTGAGAACCTCCGAAATCGTTAGATGGGCTTATACTTTATTATTGAGCAAACCAGCTTCTACTAGGCTGTACTACATTTTATCAAATTGTACTTGGTAATTCTTAAGAAAATATTAAATACCTCGAATTGTTTTTCTGTTAGGGATTCTAAGCCAGAGTGCCAGAAGAGATGGGGATCTCCATATGAATCATCAAGATCTCGAGTGTGCGCCTATAATTCATTGATTTTAAAATAGAAACTCTAGGCCAAGCATTTTGGAGCTGAGATGCGCCCAATAGGAACTTTTCTAGAAAAGAGGTGCGGGTAATGATCATCAAAGATAATACGTATCCTTTTCAAATCTTAAGGTAGAGACGCGATAAATCGCGTCTCTACAAAACAAGATTTATCGCATTGCCCTGAATTTTGAAAGGCATACGATAATACCTTAGATTATCCGGATAAACTAAGATAGCACCTTAGATTATCTTAAATAAGCCAAGCTGGACGCCTGAATCACTTTTTAAATTAGTGATACTGGGGCTTGGGGGAGAGGGATTCTGCCTCTCTTGAATTTTCAAAAGCCTGAGGAAATTTAGCCAAAAAGTCAATTTTAAGGCCCGAAAGAACCAAAAGTAAAATTATTTTATTTAAAATGTACTCTATTCGAATCTTAAAAAGATAAATTTTCTGATTTTCTCACAGTTTATTGTATCCCTTTCAAATCCCAGGGTAACCGACCGTGTGGCTATGTATAAGCACAACCCATCCCAATCCTCTCATTTCAGAATCTAAAAAATAGTTCAAA
>VFKP01000056.1 GCA_009885495.1 Gammaproteobacteria bacterium
CACCGCGGGCTGAATAATTTAGTGCTCTCGGGAGCCGGATGCGGGAAATCTGCACGTCCGGTTCTGAGGAGGGGTCTGCTGGGGTGACTCAGCAGATCTACTCAAACCGCTAGTTAAATCGAATGGTCACTGGCAAACCTTCAATGCCTTGTTGTTTGGATAAGGCTTGATCGGGCTTAATATGCACGAGCAATTTAAGTGGAGCGCTGACCCCTAGATTGCTATTCATGTCTGCGGGTAATTTTTTAGTGAGTTTAGGTTCAGAAGAAACTCTACCTAGACGGGTATCGCCGTTGGAAAAATAGATCGATACGGGGTGCTCCAGCGTTGCGTATTCAATGTATTTAGGATCCAAATAGGCGGTAATATCGGGTGCAGTAGAACGTGTCATTAATAAGAGGTTTTCACCCAGAGTCGTGTATTGACCCGGGAGGACATAGGTGTCAATGACTTTGCCTGCACTGGGTGCGCTGATGGATAGAGCTGCCATCTGCGCATGTAGTGCATCTAATTGTAAACGGAGAAATTCTTTTTTCTTGAGATAGCTGTTTTCATCGCTTAAATCTCGATTGTGTTGTTCATGCTCTTTGGCCATAGCCACTTTAAGTTCTTGCACACGGTAACGAGCGCGGATCAGGGATTCTTGTGCACTGTTGTATTCGGGCAATCCTAATTCTTGTTCATCGTATAGGCTTTTCATTTTAGAAAATTGCTGGCTGTAAAAACTGACTTCATTTTCAGCCAGTGCTAGGCTTTGAGATAAATGAACTAAGATTTCTTTTGAAGATTCTGGCGTATTATTGCTTAAATCCTTATATTGCTCTGCAATCAATTGTTCTTGCTCGGCTAAACGAGGATCCCAGAGTTCGATTAAAGGCCCTGTGGCTTTGACGCGATCACCTGATTTGACCCAGAGTTGTTTGACCAGGGTATTACCGGGGGCTCGGATCGTCAGTGTTTGAAAACTCACATAACCAGGCGCTTGTATATTCCAAAAGCCGTAGGAGCTGACGAGGAGAAAGTAAAGGATCGGGCTTGCGGCTAAAACCAAAATCAAATACCAACCCAGCTTAGGAAAATGCCGTTTACTGGGGCCATAATCTAGCTTAATATGTCCTTCGAGATCAGGGTTCTGTTTTTTGCCGCGATAAAAATTCATTTTCATGGGTAAGATCTATTCCTCTGCGCTTTATCGTACCCGCCCTTAGGGGAAGTAGCTATTTTCATAGTTAAAACTTTGATTTCTTAAGAACCCACCAAGGGGCCATGCTGCTGTCTTGATGCGTTCTTAAGAATATTTCACTTAAGCTTGCAATCCCTCCCCAAAGTCTACTGCTAAAAGCATAAATAGGCAATACAAATAGATAGGGGATTAAACGCAGATCTTGTTTTTTACGCTCCGATATAAAACATAAAAATTCCACAAAAAGAATGATTTCTATGACTAGATAATAGACATATATCATGAATAAAAGACCCAGCACGACTTCAACCCGATAAATGAGGGCGATATAGGTACAATAGACGACAATCGCCAAAGGTAAAAAAAGCTGAAAGATTAAACCAGACCAAATGGCAAAAAGAAGATTTTTCCAGCCTAAGATTTTATGATCAAAACTGCGCCAATGCTTACGAATATAAATGTAAAACAGATCGCCATCCCAGCGAAAACGCTGCAGGAAAAAAGCATAAAAACTTTCTGGGGCATCGGTGTGTATCACGGCCTTGGGTTCAAAATGGATCTTAAGATTGGGGTGGCGGCCAAAATAAGCCTGCATGCGCAGGGTTAAATCTAAATCTTCGGAACTGCCACTGTCCCAACCCATCAGTTTGACAATAAATTTTCGTCGAAATAAACCCAGAGCACCGGGGATAATATTAATCGCGTTGAATTGAGTTAAAGCCACTTTGGTGGCGTGAATGGCCAATAGATATTCTATGCCTTGTAAATGAGTCAACAGGTTTTTATTTAAATTACGAACGCGAATAGCTCCGGCCACGCCCATCACATTCGGATCGGCAAAAGCGCGAATGGCGTGGATTAACAGATCATTATCACAGGAACTGTCACCATCTAAGGCCATGATAATTTCACCGTGTACAAAGTGTAGAGCGGTGTTTAAAGCGGATACGCGACCCCCTCGTTTCCATTTCGGAATGACTCTTAGACTGCGATTGGGGTATTGCTCGATTATAGATTGCAAAGCTTTGGCGGCGCGATAAGTTTTAATGTTGGCGGAAGCCCCATCGACCATCGCGATAATTTCAACTCGGCCTGGGTACAATTGCTCAGCGGTACTTAAAATAGATTTGGCGACATCATCACCTTCGGCATAGCAGGTGATGATCACGCTGACCATAGGATAATATTGAGTGTGATAAGGAACGTTGATTTTCTCATGATAATGATACTTTAAGATCCCTAAAATAATAAAAATTTGATAGGGCAGTTCAATGACAATCACAAAAGGCATATAATGCATGAGAATTTGTGAGAAACTGGCGGTTATAAACAGGCTGTAAATTTGATCGCCGATGCCATACAGATGTTGAACAATCCCTTCAAACATTGTGCTGACTGCCTAATAAACGGGACAATAAGATCTCTGCGGTATCATTTTCAAAATCACAATCGTCACGCCCTAAGAATTTAATCTGTGTTTTTAAGCTGTATTCTGATCCTATTTCAAATTTTTCTTTGAGGTTTTCGATGCGACCTTTTAACACAAAGGCCCCAGTGACCGGTGTTTGTGGAAGTAATAACCAAATGGAATCGGCATCACTGTGCGTGCTGAGATCAGTGCTGCGGATCAATTCACGTAAAGATTTAGAAAAATCTTGTAATAAGAGTTGTACTTTACCCGTGCCCCAAGCACTGAGTAAATCGTCTAAATCAGTGAGTTGAATATGCATCAAGCTAAAATGAATCTCAGGGCTTCGTTTGCATAAACGCAGAAACCAATTTAAGGTAAATTTAAAATGTTCAGGAGTGACATAGTTTAAACCATTAAAAATGGAAGAGATCTCGGTGATGGTTTCATTTAAAACGGCATGTCGCCCTCGTTTTGAAATGGTGACACTGTAAATGGAAATGCTTTTTAATTTTTCGGGTGGAAAAGGATTGCGGCAATCTAAGCAATCAGCAGAAATTTCAGGTTCAATAAAATTTTCACTGCATTTTTTACAATGAAAATTCTCGATGGGGCGGTCATAATCACTGCCGATGTGTCTTAAGATAGTCTGGCAACGTGGGCAACGCAGACTATCGTATTGAATAAATTGATCTTCAGTATTCACATGTCCGCAGGTGAAGCAATGAAAAAATCGAGCTTCGTTGACATCAATGCTTTGACATAAGGGACAACGGTCTAAAAATTTCAAACGTGCAGAATGGCAATTGGGACAACAATGTAGGCGGTCGATGAGGGTGACACGATTTAAAAAACCTTGTTCCACCAAATGATTGATCCAGTCTAGGGGATTGGGCATCAGCGCATTGGGTGTAAAACAACGTAACAAAGGATATTCATAGAGGGCTTTATTGCTTAAGTTTTGCAGCGGTAAAAGTATTTTATTGGGGCGTGTGTAAAGAAATTGCAAGAGGGCCGCATCGCTGTCAGTTTCATCTTTCACAAGGGTAAAGGCTTCTTGTAAGCGTTTTTGTTCATGTGCAATTATTTGAGCATCTTCATGGTCTTTGACTACGCCATCCGACAGGGCAGAGACATGTTCATTTAAAACTTTTAAAGTGAATAAAGCTAAATAGCGTGTAAGGGGATGAGCGCGTAAGGTGTGTAAGACATTAAAGGCATCCCGAGGTAAGAGATCAATGATGATATAGTCTAGACAAGCGCATTGTTCCGGTTCAAGCGTTTGTGATGGAATCGCAAGAACAGCTTCAGGGCGAATGCCTGGAAATTCGCAAGCCTCGCTGTCAGAGATAAGACCGATGTAGAGCTGTTCTTTGGACATAAGCACTCTGTTTCCTTAACTACATTATGACAGTATTCCTTTCAAGACCCTCTCCCCCAACCCCTCTCCCGGATTACCGGGCGAGGGGAGCTCAAGCGCTTTTCCCGGACAGTACTGCGGGGGTACTGGGCGAGAGAGCTCTCGTGGATTCTAAGTTTTGAAAGAGATACAGCGCCAGCTACAATTATAGCTCTTTTTGAAAAAACGCAATGTAATTCACGCTTAAATCATCAGACAATTGAGCGCTGTGTTTGAAGGGCTGATAATCAATGCCTTTGCTTTCAATGAGCTCTAAATCGGCTTGTCTACACCAAGCGGCCAATTCAGAAGGTTTGATAAAACGCTCAAACTCATGAGTTCCCACCGGTAATAATCCCAAGAGGTATTCTGCCGTGAGCACAGCCAAGCCATAGGATTTTAAACTTCGATTTAAAGTGGAAAGATATAAAAAACCGCCCGGTTTTAACAAGTGCCTGCAATTCTGAATGATAGCCGCGGGATCTGGCACATGTTCTAGCATTTCCAGACAAGTGATGAGATCAAAGCTTTGGGCCTGGGTTTCGACCAGAGATTCTAAACTTAAGCAGCGATAATCAATTTCCAGGCCAGAGTCGAGGGCATGTGCCTTGGCGACTTCAATGGCTTTTTCATCTAAATCGATGGCGCTGACCCGAGCATTTTTCTTGGCCATCCCTTCACTTAATAAGCCGCCGCCACAGCCTAAATCTAAAACGCTTAAGCCCGCCAAGGGGGTATGAGTATTGATATAATCTAAACGTATAGGATTAATCTCATGCAAAGTTCTAAGCGGACCTTTGCTGTCCCACCATTGACCGGCCATGGCGGAAAATTTGGCGATTTCGTCGGCATCGGCATTTAAAGTATTCAATGAGTACCCTGATAAGAGAATTATTTCTCTTATCTTATCCTATTGGACGTTTGAATAAAAGCTGACAAATTAATTTATTTTTCAGACAGAAAGCTTAAAAATCTTGCGTACCACGATAGAATGTGATAATTCTATGTCTTCAACACTGCATCTAGGGTTTTGGACGCTAGATTGACCAGATTTAGGACTAAGGGGAAGAAAGGTGCTCAGAAAATTTATTTTTATATCGGCCATGCTGATTTGGGTATCGCCGCTACTTGCGGGCATTTACATTGGTACGGATGCCACACCACCACAATCTTACCAAGCGGATAGTAACTATCCTACAGGAGTCGTCGCTAAAAACACCAGCGCCAATCAACGCGATTGTCATTTATATTATGATGGCAAAGGTCCTATTCCTCCTTTAACCTGTGGTGTGGCACCGAACGGCAATATGATGGTGGCCAGTACTTCCACGGCGGTTAAGCCAGTGACACCTGTTGTTCAAACTCCCCTTGTGAAACCAATAACACCTGTTCTTCAAACTCCCGCCGTGAAACCCATAACACCCGTCGTGCAAACTCCCGCCGTTAAGCCTGCAACAACCGCTTCTGCCAGTTCAAATGCCAGTTTAAAACCACCGCTGCCTTTAACTTCCCCCACAAAAGATGTGGCTTCTACACAAACGCCTTTGGCACATCTTGCTACAGCTACCCCTGTAGTTAAAGCAAAGCCCGCGCCCAAACCTTTATTTCAGACCACGGCCTTGCCGGGATCTTTAAAAGGCAATGTAGAGCGCATGGTGGCCCAAAGTCATTGGGGAACGGTCGTTTGGAATTTGCCGGTAGATTACAATTGGCAGGGGACGATGCCTATCAGTGCACCCGATATTCAAGGCGCCTTGCAACAATTGCTGGCCCAATATCCCGTGCAAGCTGTTTTCTATGATGAAAATCATATTGTATCTGTAGAGCCAAGGAGAGTGATCTAATGTTGTCTTCTTTCAAATCTTTCTTACTCTGTGGCCTCTTGCTTTTGGCAGGCTGTGATTCCGTGGCGCTGTGGAAGAGCAGCAACGCCAATTACGATAAAAATAAAACCGATATTCAAACAGAACATAAAACGGTGGATACGCCTCCTTCTCCAGTCTTGAGTAAACATCAACCCTATGTCGATACTCATCCGGTGAGTTTAAACCGCGAGCCTGATTGGTATCATGCGCCGGTCACCATCAATGGTGCCAATTTACCTTTTAATTTTTATTTGACTGAATTGTTAGGCAATACGCCAGCGGATGTGCATACCGATATCGGAGTGAATCCTGGCCGCCCCGTCACGCTTCATTATTCGGGGACTTTAAAAGGCGCTTTGAAAGAATTGGCTGCTAAATCCAACTATTATTATGATTATAATCTAGCGCAAAACACCATTACTTGGTCGGCCTTGGAAACTAAAACCTTTGATATTTCTTTTATCCCAGGGGTTTCCAGTTATAATGTGGGGAATGCCAGTGGTGCCATCAGTCTTTCTGGCGGCAGTTCCAGCGGTTCTTCCAGCAGCAGTTCTTCGGGCAGTTCCGGTTCCTCGGGTGTGGACATCACGCAAACGGGTGAATACAGTAGCTTAGCCGGCAGCAATGTCTCGATCTGGGATGATATCAAAGAAACGATCAGCACTTTATTATCGCCCCAAGGTAAGATCAGCGTCTCCCAAGCCACCACCACGGTGACGGTGCGCGATCATCCTTCCAATATCAGTAATGTCGATCGCTATATTCAAAAAATGAATAAAATCTTGTCCAAACAAGTGCATTTTGATGTGCAGGTTTTGGATGTCAGCTTGAGTAAGCAATTTCAATATGGCATTAATTGGAATGATCTGCAATACCATATTGGAAGCAGTGGCGGTGATTTGAAATTAAATGCGCCTTTTGGAACTGCCTCAGGAGGGATCTTAACTTCAGCTTCTTCTGCGGCAAATGCAACTTATACCCCAGGTTCTGCCAATAGTAAATGGTCAGGAAATCTTGTTATTCAGGCCTTAGAAGAGCAAGGTAAAGTGTCCGTGGTCACCCAACCTTCAGTGACCACTCTAAACGATCAGGTGGCCCAAATCACTATTCAAAATCAGAGAACCTATTTGGCCTCGCAAACCAGCACCATCAGTGGCCAAAGTTCCCTCTCGCAACAAGATCTGGTACCTGGAACAGTCAATTATGGTTTTCAAATGTATTTGTTGCCTAAGATCCAGGACGATAAAATTTTCTTGGAGATCAGCAGTACGCTTTCAAGCTTGGTGAGTTTAAGCACGGTTTCGCAAACAGGCGCTACTACTACAGATAGTTCTGGGAATGCTGGCACTAGCGCAAATTCTATCCAAGTGCCTCTTTTAGATGCTAAAACCTTTAATCAACGCAGTGTGCTGCGCAATGGGCAAACTTTAGTCTTGGCAGGCTTTAAAACATTGCAAGACAATAATCAAAAAGACAGTGTTGCCGGTTTAACGGCTTTGGGTGGAATGGCGGCAGAATCGAATAATGAAGAATTGGTTTTTTTAATAACGCCGACCATTTTGTCTGGGGATAATTTCTAAATGTCGCAACTGCAACGCTATGATGGCGTAGAATTTATCATCTTCAGCTATCGGCAATTGCTGACCGCCGCCACACCCGGCATGTTAAAACGCGAAATGAAATTGTTGTCAAGCGATAATGGACAATATGTTAAATGTTTTCCCCGCGATGAGGGGATTGAAGCGGTTTTTTCACAGGATCAGGGTTATTTATTGGCGGAAACGGTTTGGGATTATTTTGAGAAACCCAATAATTTAATTTATTGCGAAGAATTGCCTTCGGGCAATAATGCCGTTTTAATTGTTATCCGCGGCGGTAATGTATTTTTAGATGCAGAAGTCAGCGTCAGCAATTTAGTGGATGAATTGTCTGCTCTGGCTTTAGGCAGTACGCCCTATCAAATTAAACTTTTTGGCTATTTACCGATTGGTGATGATCCGCAATCCTTCCAGTTTTTAAGTCAAAATATTGCCAGCATTGATTGGTTAGAAAGCTCAGCATTTTTAGCCTTGACGCCTAATCCTGATTATGCCATGAGTTCCTTAAAACAGGCTTTTTCTGATTTAGGTTACACTCAGGCTTTATACCGAAAACTGGGGATTGGTTTTGGGGTCTTGGTTATTTTAAGTTTTATAGTTTGGTTTGCATTTTTGAGACCGACTCCGATAGCTCCCGTAGTTCCCGTTGTGACCGGTCCGCCGCCGCCACCACCCGATCCTTATCTGAATTTTAAACAGGCTTTAGAAACTTCAGCACCGGATCAAATCTTAACCGAATTGATCACAACGCTTAACGATGCCTATACTGTTCCCGGTTGGACACCCCAATCTTTAGCCTGGGAAAACAATACTGCCACGGTGACGCTCAGTAAAGATGGCGGCAATGCGGGTATTTTATTGGCGTGGAAGCGACATCAACCGAATGTAAAATTGAGCATTGATTCAGGACAAGCGGTGATCACTTATCCCTTGGATATACCGTCCAGGCCTGTTCCCAATGCGATTTATAAATTACCCGATCTCTTGGCTAATTTATACGATGAATTGGATTTAAAATTTCCGGGCACCACCGTTTCTGTGGGAGCCATGGAAACTGAAGAACATTATCGGCAGAGCAGTATCACCATTAGTTTTACAGCGCAATCACCAGACAGTTTGATGGTTTTAGCGGATATTTTAAAGGGTTTACCGGTCGTTTTAAACACGGCCACTCTGACAGTCAATGATGGATTGTTATCAGGGCAATTGGCAATACAGTTAATAGGAGCATAAACATGGCCTGGTCAGATATGGAATCAAAAGAGAAAGGTATGTTGGTAGGAACAGTGATTATCTTCGCTGTGATTGGCTATATGGTTTATCATCTGTTTTTTGCAGGCGCGAGCTCCGAGCCTGTGGTGGCAGCATCTACCAAACCAACGCCAGCGATTTCTAAGCCTGAAACTCCAGCCAGTGATTTAGCGCTTAATCCTAATTCTAACGTCAATGCACAGCCGTCGGCACCCACCGCCAGTTCTGTCGCCGAATTGCCGAAACGCGAATTAACGCCAGAAGAATTAGAACTTCTACAAGAGCGGCGCCAAGTTCAAGCTCAGTATTTAGATCTGGTCAATCAATATCAATTGATGGAAATGCAAAACAAAGTGGCCAGTTCAGAAGCTTCTTTGGTTAAAACGCAATTAGACACCGCTAAAGCCCAGCAGGATGCCGCCAAGCTTGGGATTTTATTGCCGGGGGCTGCGACCCAGGATCCCAATGATGATGCGAAGCAAAGTCTACGGGGTATTGCTCTGGCTTATGTGGGCCAAAAAAATGGAATTTGGTCTGCTGTATTAAATCTGAGTGGACGTTATATCACGGTGCAAGTGGGTTCTGAATTACCGGATCATTCTCTAGTGGGTAAAATTGATGGTACGGGCATTGTTCTGTATAAAGATGGAGAGCGTCGCAATTTAAATATTCCTCTAGTCTTGGATCGCAATCAAGAAGATGAAGACAGCAGCGATGCAAGCTCGACAAATGACAATGAGGGCTCGGATCAGAATTCAAATGCGAATGGAGCTTCTGATCAGGGTTCCTCAAATCAAAACTGAAAGAGTCTCAATGTGAAAAAATTGATCTTAATGCGCCATGCACAAGCCATTTTTGCAGCCAATGATTTATTACGATCTTTATCTGCTGAAGGTGAAGAAAGCTGCCAAGAGCAGGCTGAACATCTTCAGGCTCAAAATCAGCATTATGATGCGATTGTGACCAGCCCTGCAACACGCACAGTCTCTACCGCCTTGATTGTGGCTAAAGCATTGGCCTATCCCTTTGACCAAATCCAAACTATACCCACGCTGTACAATGCCGATGAAAAGACGCTTTTAACGGTGATCCATGATTTAAACGCGACTTGGAATACGGTATTATTGATTGGTCATAATCCAGGACTTAGTCATTTGGCACGAACTTTAACAGCCGATGATTTAAGAGATTTGGAACCGGCTGAGATCTATGGCATTTCTTTTCAAGCTCGCACTTGGATTGAATTGGAAGCAGGGCAGGGCAAAAAAGAGTTTATGATATAGCACTGAGGGTAAACCATATGTTAGATCGCATGCAAATCATCGATGAAAATTTTAAACAACGCGTTTTAGCTCAAGATTTTCCGGCTGCACTGTCTGAAAGTTCATTGTCCAGTTCTCAATTAAAGCCTGAGACGTTCTTAGATATTTTTGAGGCCATGTTAACCAGCCGACATTTAGATTTTATGGCCCGTGATCTCAAAGAAAAACAACAAGGTTTTTACACCATCGGTAGCAGTGGCCATGAAGGCAATGCAGCAGTGGCTGCCGCTTTTCGCTATACGGATCCTGCATTTCTGCATTATCGCAGCGGTGCTTTTATGTTGATGCGCGCCAAAGCTTTGCCAGAGATCGATGCTGTGTATGATATTTTATTGTCTTTGGTGGCGTCTAAAGAAGATCCCATCGCCGGTGGTCGCCATAAAGTATTTGGCAGTGCACCTTTATTTATTCCACCTCAAACCAGTACTATTGCTTCTCAATTGCCTAAGGCCGTGGGCGCTGCTTTTTCTTTGAGTCGTGCCCGCGATCTGAAAATTGCCGCGCCATTTTTGGCGGACAGTGTGGTTTTATGCAGTTTTGGCGATGCCTCTTTTAATCATTCCACGGCACAGGGCGCCATTAATACGGCAGCCTGGATTGCACACACGGCTTATCCTTTACCTTTAGTGTTGATTTGCGAAGACAATGGCATCGGAATTTCCGTACCCACACCTAAAAAATGGATTGTGCAGCGCATGCAGGGTTTAAATGAAATTGAATACATTGTTGCCGATGGTTTAAACCCCTTGGACGTTTACGTTAAAAGTTTAGAGGCAGCGCAATGCGCTCGCCAGCAAAAAAAGCCGGTCTTTCTACATTTAAAAACGGTGCGTTTATTAGGGCATGCCGGTTCTGATATTGAAACACAGTATCAAACTGAAGCTGAGATAGCCGCGCGTGAAACCAATGATCCTTTGTTACATGCGGCCAGAGAAATCGTGAAAGCCAATCTTTTATCGCCACAAGCGATCATCGATCGCTATGAAAGCATCCGTTTTGAAATCAAGGAAAAAGCAGAGCGTGCTTTAACACGGCCCAGATTAAGCACTAAAGAAGACATTTTAGCCTCACTTATTCCACCTAAACGAGAGCGTCAAGGCTTGAAACTTGTGGATGAAGAACAGCGAAAAACAGTATTTGCCGAGGCTTATGCGCAACTCAAATTAAAACGAAATTTATCGCAATGCATTAATTTGGCCTTGATGGATGCCCTGCTTGCTGAAGACAGCATCCTGGTGTTTGGTGAAGATGTCGCGAAAAAGGGTGGGGTGTATCGAGTGACACCGGGCTTACAAGAACGCTTTGGTGCGCGACGTGTATTTGATACGCTGCTGGATGAACAAACTATTTTAGGATTGGCCATTGGTCTTGCGCAGAATGGATTTTTACCGATCCCAGAAATTCAATTTTTAGCGTATTTACACAATGCCATTGATCAATTGCGTGGAGAAGCAGCCACTTTATCCTTTTTTTCTAATGGACAATACACCAATCCCATGGTTATTCGCATTGCCGGTTTGGCTTATCAAAAAGGCTTTGGTGGGCACTTTCACAATGATAATTCATTTGCAGCGATCCGTGAAATCCCCGGTGTTTTATTGGCCTGTCCTTCAAATGGGGCCGATGGGGCAAAAATGTTGCGTACCTGTATCGAAAAAGCTTTAATAGAGCAGCGTGTTGTTGTCTTTTTAGAGCCGATTGCTTTGTATATGACTAAAGATCTGCATACTCCGGGTGATGGTTTATGGCTATCCGATTATCCCGCTCCTGATGAGCGTATTGCTTTCGGAGAATTGGGTATTCGCGGCCCTAAAGACAGTGCCATTGTGGTTTTAAGTTATGGCAATGGTTTTTATTTATCTTTACAAGCGGCAGAACTCTTTGAACGCGAAACTGGGAAAAAAATAAAAGTAGTGGATCTGCGTTGGTTATCTCCCTTACCCAAGGATGAAATCATCGCGGCTGTACAAGGGGCTGAATTTATTTTAATCGTGGATGAAGGGCGCAAAACGGGCGGCATCAGCGAAGCCCTATTCACCTTGCTGTATGAGCATTTACCCCAAATGCCCAAAACCAAACGCGTTGTGGGTGAAGATTCCTTTATTCCCTTGGGCGATGCCTGGAAAAAAGTACTGCCCAGTGCTGAGGATATTTTACAGGCATTAAAAGGGTAGAAGCTTTATTTTCAAATAGACATATAAATTACTGAACTTTGGCTAAAATTTAAGCATAAGCCGCAACTCTATTCTTTGGATAATCCAAGGGCCCTTGCTCTTGAAATTCTTCGATAGGGCAAAGAATCGTTTTTTTTTGCCCTGCGGCTCTAAACTCTACTACAGTTCGATCGGCATAACAGCTTAAGCTTAAAGGTTCTTTCAAGGGCTTTTTCGGATGGAATACCTGAGGGTAGAACACCCCTAGATTTTTTTCCAAAGAAAGCGTTCTGGCAGAATAATATAAAAATAATTCCACTTCATTTTCTCGCATTTCTGTGCCCAATGCTTGGCTATGTTCATAGCTTAGGGCAGAAGAAATTTGCTCTCTAAAAGCATCGAAAGCTGGTGTTGTTAAATCCAGTGCTTTTGAGCTACGAGCTTTCACAGAATAAGCAGACAAGGGGATATTCAATTTCAATTCAGCTTTACTATCATTTAAAAATAATAAGCGATAATAAGCCACTTCGCGTAAGGCCGTTTCTATTTTTAAAGCTCCATACCATAAAGCCGGCTCAAAAATTCTGCCAAAGCGCGAGCCATGCTTTAAAGGCGGATAACGAAAAGGGCTAAAGAGTAAATAATGATAGCGCTCAGAGATCTTAGGATCTATTTTGGGTTTACTGTTTTCAATTAAGCTTTCGAGAATATCCAATTCTTCACTGGAGCTGACTAATTTTCGGGTATAAGATTTTTCTTGGGTTTCGACCACCCGCCAGGCGATGGCTTCTAAGGACTGGATATGGGATCTTCCTTGACAGCTTGTCCATAGACTCATAATTTTCCTCGCATGGCATCCAGATAGAAAACCACTTCGGTCAATCCTGTAATGCTGCGGATATGCTCTAAGGGTGATTCATTGAAATAGCGATTATAGCTTTTCAACCAGGATTTGGCGGCTTCATCATCGCCCCCTAAATTAGCCGAGAGGCTGCGATATAAGCGGACCAGCAATAAAGCCAATTCGCCTTCTTTGGATTGGGGATTAATGCTGCCTTCTTTTTGGTATAATCGGCTTAAAGTCGCCTGGCTAAACCCGAGAGTATCTTGTAGATCTTTGCGCGTCAATTCATAGACGGCGGCTAAGTTCAGCACCGCTTTCCACAGGACAATGCCTGGGGGAGTGCTGGCTTTCAGTTTGAGATTGTGCATGATGACCTCCTTATTTTAAATGAAATTATAGTCAATTTTTATTTCAAATGCAAATAAAATACGATTAGATTTCCAGTTTTTGGAGAATTTAAGGTAAAAACGACAGTCCAATAGCGATTTTACATTGTAAATTCGCTATTTGAGTAGCCTAATCAGCAAAATCTTTTGGCCCTCCAGCTTTAAAAAACGAAATTCTGAGTTAAATTTAATAATTTCATTGAAAATATTTGAAACAACTCAGTTTTTCGTCTATAATGCGCTTATGGACTATATAAAACGCCTCATTGAAACCCGTCTGCAGCATGCCATTGATCGTGGCAAAAGTGTTCTATTATTGGGTGCACGGCAAACCGGTAAAAGTACTCTTCTCAGGAATCAATGCCCCGCAGAGCTGTATTATGATTTCAGTAGCCCTCGCTTGCGCCGTGAATTTGAACAAGACCCTGACCGATTGGGCGACGAAATTGCAAGCTTAGGCCAATCACCGAACTCTAAGAGTCTCCCTCTGATTATTATTGATGAAGTGCAAAAAGTTCCTGAAATCATCGATGTGGCGCAGGGCTTGATAGATAGAGAACAAGCCAGATTCATCCTAACGGGTTCTTCTGCTCGTAAACTAAAAAACAGAGACAGTGGCGATCCCAATTTGCTGCCGGGGCGTGTGGTCAAATTACAGTTGGATGCACTGGTCTTAAGCGAACTGCCAGGCCCTTTGCCTAAAATTGAAGATATTTTACTGTATGGACAATTGCCGCATATTTGTTTAGCAGACAATGATCTGGATAAAGAAGAAGACTTACAATCTTATGTGGATATTTATTTGGAAGAAGAAATTCGCCAAGAAGCATTGGTCAGAAATTTGAGCGCCTTTTCTCGTTTTCTTGAACTGGCGGCTCTTGAAGCAGGCAAGGCCATTAATATTGCAAAACTCTCACAAGAAATTGGCGTGAATGTACATTTGATTAATGAGTATTTTCAAATCTTGGAAGATTGTTTAATCGTTGACAAAATTCTCCCCATAGCCAACAGCAGCTCACGACGAAGATTGAGCAAAGCGCCCAAATATTTATTTTTTGATCTGGGGGTTAGAAGGATCTGCGCCAAAGAGGGGAGTCGATTATCAGAAACATCCCTGGGAATGTACTTCGAACAATTTGTGGGTATTGAGTTAAATCGTTATTTGCGGTTAAGAAATGAAAATTTTAGCTTACGCTATTGGCATGATCATAATGGCGCTGAAGTAGATTATGTCATCGAAATGCATCATGAATTTTTAGCGATCGAAGTGAAATGGACTCATAACCCTTCAAGCCGAGACTGCCGCCATTTGCTTAAATTTATGGCTGAATACCCTTGCAAAAATATGGCCTATGTGGTTTGCCGTATTTCACGAAGGCGTATGTTAAGCGAGCGAATCATGGCACTGCCCTGGCAAGAATTAGCGAGTGTTTTAGAAAAGGCTGAAGAAGCGGGTTAGTTCTGTTTTGCAGCTCCAGGGACATCATCACAAAACCTCTAAGTAATAATAAAAATTATTTTTAGTTAGATAAAAAACGGGGTTAGCGCAGAAAATAAAAATTTTTTATGATAAACTACCCTTAATATAGATTGCAGGATGAATCCATGGGTATTGAGCGTATTCCACACGATGCTTTTTTTAAAAGTATGATGTTTGACCCAGTGGTTGCAAAAGATTTTTTTGCAGCTAATCTTGATCTTGAAATGCTAAATCGTATTAATATGAATACGCTGAGATTAGAAGCGGGTAGTTTTGTAGATGAGGAGCTTAAAAGTCGGCTAACAGACATTCTCTATCAAGTGGAACTTACAAGTGGTGAGAAAGGCTATATCTATCTTTTAGTGGAACATCAATCCACTGAAGATCCTGTGATGCCTTTTAGAATAAGCAACTATGTGATGAAGATACTAGATCAGCACGTAAGAAAGGCAACAAGCTTAAGCAAAAATCCATTACCTTTACCTCTTGTGTTTCCTACGGTATTTTATAATGGGAAAGAAGCCTATAAAGACGAGCGTTTTCTATTCAATCTTTTTGGTGAATATGGAACGATCGTTGAAAAAGTTTTCACAGGGCCGTTCAATTTAATAGATGTTTCATTAGAGGCTAATCAAGAGATTAGAGGGCAGAAATGGGCGTCACTTTTAAGTTGGTGCATGCGTTATAGCAGTCAAAGAGAGTTTTTGCCCTATTTGGCGGATTTTGGTCGATTTGTGCAAGATTTATCGACGAATAATGGGTCGATAAAATCGGATGACAAGCGTATAAAAACTATGCTAAACTATATAATGACTTCGCTGAGCACTTCAGCGGACAGTGAGATTTTGATCAAGGCATTGCTTGAAAAGCTGCCTTCTGAATTAGAGGATACCGTTATGACATTAGGTGAACAGCTGTACGCAAAAGGCGAGCTCAGGGGCGAGCTTAGGGGCGAGCTTAGGGGCGAGCTTAGGGGCGAGCTTAGGGGCGAGCTTAG
>VFKP01000082.1 GCA_009885495.1 Gammaproteobacteria bacterium
CCGATATCGGCAGAAGCCAAAGCCGGCGCATCATTGATGCCATCACCGGCCATAGCCACCTGATAGCCTTGTGCACGCAAGCTCTCAATGATTTTGCTTTTCTGCTGCGGCAAAACGCCGGCTTCGACAGCATCGATCCCTAAATTCTCAGCCACTGCATGGGCTGTGATGGGATTATCTCCCGTGGCCATCACCAGATAAATCCCTGCTTTTTGCAAAATCTGGATGGCCGCTAAAGTTGATTTCTTGATGGGATCCACCACGCCGATCAAGCCTAGCAATTGCTGGTCTTTCACAAAATACATAATAGTCTCACCGGCATGGCGTAGGGCTTGTGCGCGATCTTCTAAAACAGCAGATGAAATATTCAATTGCTCTAATAATTGAGTATTTCCTAAAGCAATCGCTTTGCCTTCACAGAGGGCTTTAACACCGATGCCAATCTCTGCTGAGAACTCACTGATATTTTTTAAAGCCAATCCTCGCTCTTTGGCGGCTTTAAGGATCGCACCCGCCAAAGGATGTTCGCTTTGATATTCTAAACTGGCCGCCTCTTGTAAAATGTGTTCCTCTGAAAATCCTGAGATCGGAATAATATGATTAACGATGGGTTTTCCTTCGGTCAAAGTGCCCGTTTTATCGAACACCAAAGCCGTTATTTTTTCAAAGCGTTCTAGAGTTTCTGCATTTTTGATCAAAATTCCAGCCTGCGCTCCTCTACCCATCCCCACCATAATCGACATGGGTGTCGCCAAACCCAAAGCACAGGGACAGGCAATAATCAGTACCGCAATGGCGGAAATAAAACCATAACTCATCCCTGGGCTGGGGCCCCAAACGCTCCAGGTAATAAAGCTGATGAGCGCAATGCCTAAAACAACGGGAATAAAATAAGCTGAAAATTGATCGGCTAAGCGTTGAATAGGCGCTCGTGATCGCTGCGCCTCAGAAACCAGTTGTATGATCTGCGCCAATAGAGTGCCCTGACCTACGCGCTCTGCACGCAAAACAAAACTTCCAGAAAGATTTAAAGTGCCGCCAATCACTTTTGAACCCAGCCCTTTTTCAACTGGGATCGATTCTCCCGTGATCATTGATTCATCGATAGAACTATTCCCTTCAATGATTTCTCCATCTATGGGCAGTTTTTCTCCCGGCCGAACTCTTAAGCAATCGCCTATTTCCACTGACTCTACAGCGATCTCAATTTCAGTATTGCCCGTTATTTTTCGCGCCACTTTAGCCGATAAATCGAGTAAGGCACGTAAGGCATTACCCGTTTGTGCACGCCCCTTAAGTTCTAACACCTGTCCCATCAATACCAGAGCCGTAATCACACTGGCCGCTTCAAAATAAAGAGGGACACCGCTGTGTGGATCGCGAAACAATAAGGGGACGATACCCGGAAATATCCAGGCCAATAGACTGTAACCATAAGCCACCAGAGTTCCTAAAGCAATCAGAGTAAACATATTCAATTGACCTGTCAGCACAGAAGACCAACCCCGTGTTAACAAAGGTTTCCCGCATCCGAAAATGATCGCTGTCGATAAAATAGCTTGGAGAGCGATCGAGATTTGCCAGGGCAATAAACCCTGCAAAAAAGAGGCCCCCATACTCAAAACTAAAATAGGGATTGTTAAAAACACACTCCAGCCAAAACGTCTGCTCATATCGATGAGTTCTAGATTAGGGGTCTGCTCTACACTGATTTGTCTGGCTTCCAAGGCCATTCCACATAAGGGGCAAATACCCGGAGCCGCGCGAACGATTTCAGGATGCATGGGACAGGTGTAAGAACCTATCGCTGCAGCATCGATGGCTTCTATTTGAGATACTGCTTTATGCGCAGAGCAGCAATCAGGTTTATGATGGGGCATATTCATTTCCTTAGGAATAATTTTTCAAAAACAACAGTATTGTCATCAAGCTTACCACCAGAATAAAAACAGGCCGTATCAACCAATGCCCCTTATAGATCACCCAATTGGCGGCAATATAAGCGCCCATGAGTTGCCCTAGCGCCATCACCAAAGCCAGTGAATAATCGATGTTACCCGCTAAGACAAACCAGAATATTGAGGCTAAATTGCCTGCTGCATTCAAGGGTTTAGTGTGAATGGTTGCATTGACAATAGAATAATTCAATAAGACAATGAAAGCAAAAGTCCAGAAAGAACCGGTGCCGGGTCCTAAAAATCCATTGTAAAATCCAATGAAAAATCCTACGATGATATAAAATGCTTTTTCGGAGAGTCTGGCATTCAATTGCACTTTAATCAAGCGCGGTGCCAAAATAATATAAATGAGGATCGCCAATAAAAAAAATGGGATCACTTTTTCTAACAGCGTCGGATGCAAATGCTGCACCGTAATAGCCCCCAATGAGCTACTGAACACCACACAGCATACGCCCAAGCCAATGTCCTTAAACTGCATTTTCTTTTTGAGAAAAAACCGCGTCGAAGCCGTTAGCTCGCCCACCACCCCCTGTAATTTATTCGTGCCCAAAGCAATGCTGGGCGGTAAGCCAATCGCTAACAGTGCAGGTAAAGTGATTAACCCACCGCCACCGGCTAAAGTATCAATGATGCCGGCGATAAACCCAATGGCACATAAAATTAACAATAAAAAAGCATGGGGCATGCACTATCCTTTGAGACTTCCTAGGTTTGCAATCATCTGATTGTACCTATTTTTTGAGTTTGGTGTCAGGCCGGGCTCAAACACAATATTTTTTACATTTATTTTTAATGCATGTAAAATAATGTCGTGGCTGTTTTCTTTTTAGCGACTAATAATAGTTGCATTTTCACTTCAACCCTATTAGACTTAGGATATTAGGAATAGATCAATGACAAGATTTAATAAACTAAAGCTTAGATTTCTATCTACGCCTACAGATTTTTCTTGGAATGAATTATCGGTGCTGTTGAACGCTTTGGAGTATAAAGAGACACAATCAGGCAAAACCAGCGGATCTCGCGTAAAATTTACACATCCACAGTTTGAGCCGATCAGTCTACACAAACCTCATCCAAAGCCTATATTAAAATCATACCAAGTCAAACAGATCCAAGAGGTACTAAAGGACAGGGGACAATTATGAAAGACATGCTAAAGTACAAGGGCTATTATGGATCAGTCCATTATGATTCAGAGACGCCAATCTTTTATGGTAAATTGGAATTTATTAAAGCGCTCATTTCTTATGAAGCCAGCGATGCGCTGGGCATCAAGAATGCTTTTGAAGAAGCGGTCAACGATTATCTTACTTTATGCGAACAAGAACAACTTCCGGCAGAGCTGCCCTTTAAGGGTTCTCTCAATGTCCGTTTAGGGCATGAACTTCACGAGAAAATCGCCATTTTAGCGCTGAAAAAAAAGGTCAGCATTAATAAGTATATTTGTGATTGGCTGAAACAAAGCATAGAGCATGCCTATTCTTAAAAATACTCTTTGTTTATCAGATACCGCTTTTTAGCGTAAACTTATGGCTTACGTATAATTCAAAACGAAAGTTTAAGCATCCTCTTCTATTATTTCGAGAGACTTTTCTTCTTGTAAAGAACATTGGTAGTTGCGCTCTGCGATTGACAAGACAATATCATGGATCTTGTTATACAGCCCAATCAAAGACTCAATACATTCTGTAGTGATTGGAGGCTGATCTTTTAAGTACGTCTTATTCTTATTGTCCACCTTATAAGGATATCTATAGCGTTGATTATCTAGAAGCTGAGATTCTTTTTCACCTAACAGCTTCAGCATTTCTTCAATCTTTCCATCATTGTCTATAGAGAAATAATTCGCTTTAGCTTCTGTTATACATCCTTTCCATGCTTTCTGTAAATCATGGCTGTAATCTTTGCTATCAATACCAGGATCGATCTCTTCAAGTAACGCTTTGATAATAAGCTCCACTGCATGTCGATATAAAACAACTGTCGGAATTAAATTACCTTTATAAAATTCTGGCGTTAGTCCACCCATAGAGGTTGTTTTAGAAAGTCCGCCGCAAGAATGCGCATAGAGTACGCTAGCACTATACTCAAAATCCTCAGCCAAAATACGAAAATCACTTTTCCCGGCCATCTCAACCGAAAAGTTAAATGGATACTTCATACCTGTTCCTTGAAGATTAATTTTGAGATCAGCGCTTTTGTTTCAGAAAGCACTTGCTCACAGGCAGGCAATTCTTTTAGCAAAATCCCCAAAGTGGATTGCCAATGCAGGCGTGCCTCTTGAACCAACTCAATCGTAAAGAAATCATTGATATTTTCATAAGACACCTCTCGATGAGAGCATTTTTGAATAAGCGTTTGTATCACCCTAGCACTGTTAACAGAGTAACTATAATTTTTTAATATGCACCATAAATCATAATAATCACGTGCCCTAGGCCTATTCCATCCGCGAGAAACCAATTTTTTATGCGTTTGTAATAATGCGCGTAATTTTTCAGCTATAATTTCTTCGATAGGATAACAACGTATAGAATAATTGAACGGCTCATCATAGAGATGTAATATTGGCTTATATTCTGGCGCTAGAATAACAAGTTCATCATGAGTGATTTCTATTTTAATACGACAAAATGCAGTTTTCTGCCAGGGAAACGTAACAAAAACATTAAAAGCTTCTTGCCCTCTAGGATGCGGATCGCGTTCTGGATTACGCTTTAATTGAATGTCAAATAAACCGTAATCACTGAGCAACTCTTTAGACACTTTAAGAGCTCCTTGCAAAGCATCTTCTAGAAGTTCATTTTTCGGAGCAGCCATAACAGAAAAATCTAGGTCTTCAGAAAAACGATAATCCCCAAAAAAAATTTTTTTCAATGCTGTACCGCCTTTGAAAATTAAAGAAGACGCTAATATGGGTTGTTGAGCAATACCGGCTAATACGTAACTCAAAGCATAATCTTTTTCAATCACTTGCTGCGGCGCTTGTTTAAAATCAGCTTCTTTTTTTAATCTTAACGATAATGATTTCACTGATAGCCTCCTTTAACCAAATTATTCTGAACCATCCAACGTTTATCACAAGGTCCTTGAGCCGGCTTTGACAAATCAAGACGACAATAATATTCGATTGAAACATTTTGCAAAGGTTCCAAGAGTTCTGAGGAAATACCAAAATATTCCAACGACCATCCCAATCGTTTAATAAGCGCTTTTTTATTGTATTGCATAGCATATCCTATAAGTTTTTTTAAATCTATAGTTGCAAGTGCATTTTCTAATAAACCTAAAGCTTCTCCCATCCCCCCAAACATTTTAGGCTGAATGAATACATCCAATAAAGTTCTTTCTTTATCCGTTATCGATACTTGAAAATGTTCATCCAGCCATATCTTTTCAATTCCATATAAATGTTTCTGCTGAACTGTCATATATTCATAGCGAATGCCCCTCACTTCCCAGGCATGTTTTGTGTATACGGGTTGTACCGGCTGTGCGCGCATAGAAGGCGTGACTATTTTATGCGGTGTTGATGCTGTAATCATCTGCGGGATCTGTTCTGTTAACCCATGATGTTGTAAAGCAGACCAGTGGCTAATCACTGAAGGTTGAACTAAATAAGCAGATATTATAAAAGGATGAATAGAGATCCGCTGCGCAAATAACCCTTGAGCAGCGTACAGCCCGCGACGTAACCTAAATATCCAACCCTGTTTAGTCAAATTAGAGAGGAGCTTAGGCAATTGATTTTGAGGGATCTGCTCTATTTCAGAGGCTAAAGCGGCATCTGCCATACTAAAGATGGGCTTGTCTTGTAAAGACAATTGCTTTAATAAGCGCAAGCCTTGACTTTCAGTAGATTTCATTGAGATTCTCTTTGTGTTTTATACTACAATAATACCTTGTTATGGGTATTATTGTAGTATAAAACACAAAGAGAATCTAGGATCTGGCAGAATACTTAGATAATTTCTAAAAGACTACTCTTTCTATGCCTAACTGATCGCCCTTGAATCTCGCCTTTAAATCAGCGACAATATGCCTCCCTAGACCGCGGAGTCCTTGAATGATTTCTAAAGATGAAATGGCCAATGCTATTCGTGCCCTCAGCATGGACGCTGTTGAACAAGCCCAATCGGGCCATCCTGGTATGCCCATGGGCATGGCCGATATCGCCACTGTACTCTGGCGCGATTTTTTAAAACATGATCCCAAAGACCCTTTATGGCCGAATCGCGATCGCTTTGTTTTATCCAATGGGCACGGCTCTATGCTGCAATATGCCCTTTTACATTTAACGGGTTATGATCTGAGCATCGATGATTTGAAAGCTTTTCGTCAATTGCATTCAAAAACTCCCGGACATCCTGAACATGGCTTAACCCCTGGTGTAGAAACCACTACCGGGCCTTTGGGCCAGGGTTTGGCCAATGCCGTGGGCATGGCTTTAGCCGAGAAAAATTTAGCACACACCTATAATCGTGAAGGTTTTCCGATCATCGATCATTACACTTATGCTTTTGTAGGTGATGGCTGTTTGATGGAAGGGATCTCACATGAGGCAGCGTCTTTAGCGGGCACCTTGGAACTGAACAAATTGATTGTGTTTTGGGATGATAATGGCATTTCCATCGATGGTCCTTTGAAAGATTGGTTTAATGATGATACCGCTAAACGCTTTGAGGCCTATCATTGGCAAGTCATTGCTAAAGTCGATGGTCATGATCAAAATGCCATTCATCAATCGATTGCACAAGCGCAAGCTGAAAAAAATAAACCGACTCTGATCTGCTGCCAAACCACCATTGGTTTTGGCGCACCGCGCTTGGCCAATACGGCTAAAGCCCATGGTTCCCCCTTAGGAGCTGAAGAAATTGCTTTAGCCCGTGAAAAATTATCCTGGCCCTATCCTGCCTTTGTGATCCCTAAAGAGATCTATTCGGCTTGGGATGCTCGCACAAAAGGTGCAGAACTCAACGCCGCTTGGGCCGATCGCTTTGCCGAATATGAAAAAAACTTTCCTCATGAAGCGGAAGAATATTATTTTCGCTTACAGCGAAAGCCCAGTTCTGATTGGGCTGAAAAATCTGAGGCGTATATTAAAGACTGCCAAGCCAATCCAGCCAATTTGGCCACACGCAAAGCTTCACAAAATGCTTTAAATGCCTATGCGCCTTTATGGCCAAGTTTGATTGGCGGCTCAGCGGATTTAAGCGAATCCAATCTCACTGAATGGAAAGGCTCTGAAAGACTGAACGCTAAAAATCCTTCGGGCAATTACATCCATTTTGGCGTACGCGAATTTGCCATGAGCGCCATTGCCAATGGCTTGGCTTTGCACGGTGGCTTTATTCCTTATGTCGGGACTTTCTTAACCTTTTTAGATTACGCTCGCAATGCGGTGCGTCTAAGCGCTTTAATGCATCAGCAAGTCATTTATGTGTACACCCACGATTCTTTGGGCCTAGGTGAAGATGGCCCTACGCATCAACCTGTGGAACATGCCAGTATATTACGCATCACACCGCATATGTCCGTATGGCGACCCGCGGATAATGTAGAAACTGCCGTCGCTTGGAAAATGGCTTTACAACGTCAAGAGGGTCCCACAAGTTTACTCCTATCGCGACAAGCTTTGCCCCATTTAGATCGCAGCCCTGAAATGTTGGGAGACGTCGAAAAAGGTGGCTATATTGTTTTTGGCGGTACCACTTTTCCTTCTGTCATTTTAATCGCGACCGGATCAGAATTGAGCTTAGCCATTGCTGCCGCCAGACAATTGCAAAAACAAGGCTTAAGCCTACGCGTGGTGTCGATGCCTTCGGTCGACCAGTTTGAAAAACAATCCGCTGCGTATCGCGAACAAGTATTGCCACGCAAAGTCTTGCGTAGATTGGCCATCGAAGCAGGTTCTAGCGCTTTTTGGTATCGTTATGTTGGGCTTAAAGGTCGCGTCTTAGGCTTGGATGAATTTGGTGTCTCAGCGCCCGCTGTCGATGCCTTTAAAGCGTATGGCTTTACGGTTGAAAATATCATCGCTCAAATCAATCTTTTACTTTCGGAGGAACTCTAATTATGCCTATTCGTGTTGCCATTAATGGTTTTGGTCGTATCGGTCGCAATAGTTTACGCGCTATTTATGAAGCGCAAAAGCAAAATGAAATTATCGTCGTGGGTATCAATGATTTAAATCCTATAGAAACCAATGCGCATTTATTGCGATTTGATTCCACTCATGGCCGTTTTGCCACTGAAGTGGGAGTAGAAGGCAATCAATTGATCGTTGATGGTCAAGGCATTACGTTCACTTCTTTACGCGATCCGAATGCTCTACCCTGGAAAGAGCTGAAGGTGGATGTGGTCTATGAATGCAGCGGACATTTTACCGATCGCCAAACGGCTGCTTCACATTTGAATGCGGGCGCTCAAAAAGTATTGATTTCAGCACCGGCCAATCAAGCCGATGCCACCATCGTGTATGGGGTCAATCATCAAACTTTGAAAAAAACAGATTTAATCGTTTCTAACGCCTCTTGCACCACCAATTGCTTGGTGCCCTTGGTCAAACCTCTGCATGATGCCATCGGCGTTAAACAAGGTTTAATGACCACCATCCATGCCATGACCAATGATCAATCTTTGCTGGATGCCGGACATAAAGATTTACATCGCGCTCGTGCTGCAGCATTGTCTTTAATCCCGACGAAAACCGGCGCCGCAGCGGCCATTGGTTTGGTCATGCCGGAATTAAAAGGTCGTCTCGATGGTTTAGCCATCCGCGTGCCTTTAGCCAATGTGTCTTTAGTCGATCTCACCTTTGAAGCGGCCCGCGATACCAGCATTGAAGAAATTCACAGTATTTTAAAAGCGGCGGCGTTAAGCGGCCCATTAAAAGACATTTTATTGTATAACGATCTCCCTTTAGTCTCCATTGATTTTAATCACAATTGCGCTTCTTCTATTTTTGATGCCACACAAACGCGAGTCATCGGCCGTCAAGTGAAAGTACTGGCTTGGTATGATAATGAATGGGGCTTTTGTAATCGCATGTTGGATACTTCTTTGGCTATGATGAATGGCTAGGAGGTCAGTGCTCATCCCTAGGGTGGATACGACAAAGCATGAATAGTTACGCTAGGAGATAAAATTATGTCTACCCTATTAGACTTTCACTCTTTAGATCTCAAAGGTAAAACAGTAGTGATCCGTGAAGATTTTAATGTGCCTCTTCACAATGGACAGATCCAAAACGATGCTCGCATTAAAGCGGCCTTGCCTACGCTAGAATACGCTTTAGAAAAAGGTGCGGCCCTGATTCTGATTTCACATTTAGGCCGACCTCAAGAGGGCGTCTTTGACGAAGAATACTCTTTAGCCCCTGTGGCAAAACGTTTAAGCGAATATTTAAATCGTCCCGTCAATCTTGTTAAAGACTGGCATCATGGCTTTGTAGTTTCTCCAGGGCAAGTGGTGTTGTGTGAAAATGTGCGCTTTAGTTTGGGCGAAAAAGACAATGATCCTATCCTAAGTGCTGAATTAGCGGGGCTCGGCGATATTTATGTCATGGATGCTTTTGCAACAGCCCATCGAGCACAAGCTTCGACTCAAGGCGCCTTAGTTAAAGCCCCCATCGCCTGCGCAGGCCCTTTGCTACAGGCGGAAATCGCGGCCTTGGATCGCGCTTTGAATACGATGGATAAACCTTGTCTGGCCATCGTCGGTGGCGCCAAGGTCTCAACTAAACTGACAATCCTCGAAGCTCTGTTGAAAAAAGTGGATTATCTCATCGTGGGCGGCGGTATCGCCAATACTTTTCTAGCCGCAAAAGGCTATCCTATGGGGCAATCACTGTACGAACCTGATCTCGTTCCTATGGCTCAAAAGTTATTATCGCCTAAAATTATTCTGCCGCTGGATCTCTGCGTAGGCAGCGAACTGTCCACTACAGCACAGGGACAGATTAAAGCTTTAAACGAAGTGGCAGAAACCGATCGTATTTTTGATATCGGCCCTAAGACCCTTCAATGCTATCAAGATTTGATCTCCAAGGCGCGCACTATCATCTGGAATGGCCCTGTCGGCGTCTTTGAATACCCTGCTTTTGAAAAAGGGACTAAAGCCTTGGCACAGATGATTGCCCAAAGTTCCGCTTTTAGCTTAGCGGGAGGTGGCGAAACCGTTGCCGCTATTGAAGCCTATGGCATAAGCTCAAAAATCAGCTATATTTCTACGGCAGGCGGTGCTTTTTTAGAATATTTAGAAGGAAAGAGCTTGCCCAGCATTGAGATTTTAAAACAGAGAGCTCTGTAAAAAATCTTAATTTTTCCTCTGAAGATCGCTATATTAAAGGACAATCCTCATGCGCAGAACTAAAATCATCGCCACTTTAGGTCCCGCCACCGATGACCCACAGGTCTTAGCCGCTTTATTTACCGCTGGAACCGATGGCTTTCGACTCAATTTTTCCCATGGCAGCATACAAGATCATGCTAAACGCGTTACACAAATCCGGCATTTGGCTTCAGAACATAAGCGATCCATCGCCATCATCGCCGATCTGCAGGGGCCTAAAATTCGCATCGCTCGCTTTGAAAAAGGCTCTGTCATTTTAAAAGAAAACGAACTATTTACCTTCGATGCTGATTTAGCCGATGATGCGGGCAATGAGCTGTCCGTAGGCATCGATTATAAACATCTGCCTCAAGACGTCGCTGCAGGTGACACGCTATTGGTCGACGATGGTCGTTTAAGTTTTATCGTTCAATCCGTAGAAAAAAACAAAATTCACTGCCAAATCATGAGTGGCGGCACAATTTCAAATAATAAAGGCATCAATCGTTTAGGCGGCGGATTATCGGCAGAAGCCCTCACCGAAAAAGATCGTGAAGATTTAAAATTTGCCATCGGCTTAGAAGTGGATTATATTGCCATTTCTTTTCCTCGTAATGCAGAAGATATTTTAGAAGCCCGAGCCTTGATTAAGGCCTTGCAAGGACATGCCAGCATCATCGCCAAAATTGAACGCGCCGAAGCTGTTGATAACATCGATGAAATCATTGAAGCCAGCGATGTGATTATGGTGGCACGCGGTGATTTAGGCGTGGAAATGGGTGATGCTGAATTACCTTCTTTGCAAAAACGTTTGATCAGTCGTACCCGTGAAAAAAATAAAGTCTCTATCACCGCCACACAAATGATGGAATCGATGATCCACAATTCTATTCCTACTCGCGCTGAAGTCATGGATGTCGCCAATGCCGTCTTAGATGGCACCGATGCTGTCATGCTTTCTGCTGAAACCGCCAGTGGCGATCATCCAGCACAAGTCGTCGCCGCCATGTCACGAATTTGTATTGGTGCTGAAAAACATCCGCGCAGTTTTATTTCACATCATCGCATTGATAAAACCTTTCATCATATCGATGAATCCATTGCCATGGCGGCCATGTACACGGCCAATCATTTCCCCATCAAAGCCATTATTTGTTTGACCGAAACAGGCACCACACCTTTGTGGATGTCGCGGATCCGCTCAGGCATTCCTATCTTTGCTTTATCTCGCCGCTCTCTGAGCTTACACAAAATGAGTTTATACCGTGGAGTTTATCCCCTCTATTTTGACATGACTCATATGGATGAAGATCGTATTGAACACAATGCCATACATCGATTAACGCAATTGGGTTTTCTAGAACAAAATGATATCGTGATCCTCACCAAAGGCACCCATATTGGCGTGTTAGGTGGCACTAATGCTTTAAAAATTCTCTGCGTTGAGGAAAAAAACTGATGAGCTTTGATTATTGGACTTGGCTGATTATCTGCGTTCCTTTTCCCTTGATTATTATTTTAAGTTGGTTACGGTTTTTCAGGGGGAGAAAGAAATGAATTTTCCCATGATCATTACTTTCTTATTGTATTTCATGGTGATCTTAACCATCAGCAGTTTTGCTTCACGTAGAACGAAAAATTTATCCGATTTTATTCTCGGTGGCCGCAGTTTAAGTGGTGCCATTGCCGCCTTAGGTGCGGGGGCTTCCGATATGAGTGGCTGGCTATTGTTGGGTTTGCCCGGAGCGGTTTATGCTTTTGGCATCGATCAAATCTGGATCCCCTTAGGGCTTTCCATCGGTGCTTTTTTAAATTGGCAATTGGTGGCTAAACGTTTACGTATTTACACTGAAAAAGCCAACGATTCACTCACCATCCCCGCTTATTTCGAAAATCGCTTTCCTGGCGGCCGACATTTTTTACGCTTGGCCACCGCTTTGATCATTCTAGTCTTCTTTATGTTTTACGCTTCAGCAGGCTTTGTCGGTGGCGCGGTTTTATTTCAAACCTCTTTTAACATCTCTTATCCTATGGCCTTGTTCAGCAGTGCCTTCATCATTATTCTGTATACAGGCATTGGTGGATTTCTGGCCGTCAGTTGGATTGATTTTTTCCAAGGCACTTTAATGTTTTTTGCTCTAATCATTACGCCCATCAGCGCTTATCATCAATTGCTAGGCATTGAACATCTAGCCCCTTTAACTGTCATCGGTCAAATGAATCCCAATTTTTTAAATGCCCATTCACATCTGGGTCTCATTGCCATCTGCTCTTTATTGGGCTGGGGTTTAGGCTATTGCGGCCAACCTCATATCCTAGTGCGCTTTATGGCCTGTCGCAATGCTCATGAAATCTATAAAGCCGGGGCCATTTGCATGACTTGGATGGTGATTTCTCTTTTAGGCGCAATCGCCACCGGTTTATTGGGTTTAGCATTTTTCTCTGATTTACCGCTATCAAACCCTGAAACGGTTTTTCTGGAATTGGCTAAAGCCTTATTTAATCCTTGGATCACCGGGGTTTTATTTGCCGCGGTTTTATCCGCCATTATGAGCACCATCTCGGCGCAATTACTCGCCTCTTCCAGCGCTTTAACCGAAGACGCTTATCTGCGTTATATACGCCCTCAAGCAGGGCACAGCGAACAACTCTGGATTTCTCGCATGACTGTGTTTATCGTGGCGGCAATGGCGATGGGCTTTGCTTATAATCCTCATAATACGATTTTAAATTTAGTCAGCTATGCCTGGGCAGGTTTAGGATCAGCCTTCGGCCCTGTGATTTTACTGTCTTTGTATTGGAAACGCATGACCCGTCAGGGTGCCCTCTCAGGAATGGCCGCTGGGGCCTTTTCAGTGATCATTTGGAATTCCCTGCATCATTTAGGCGGCATTTTTGCTCTCTATGAAATGATCCCAGCGTTCATTTTAAATGTCTTGACCATTATCATTGTCAGTTTGAAGACTCCCGCACCTTCAAAAAAAGTCACTCAATTATTTGATGAAGTGATCAAGGCTTTGTGATCAGAATACTCTTTTAAAAAATTCCTAGAAGAATTCCTAACAATAAAATACCGCCCAACCATTGATTGTTTAAAAAAGCGCGAAAACACTGCGCGGGTTCAGAACGATACGCAATAATCTGTTGATAGATGAATAAAATGCCAGCACCCGCCAGTGCCAGAAAATAAGGCCATTTAAGTTCGGCCAAAATACCGACATAGCCCCAGGCCAAAACAGCCATGCTTTGAAAAATAGCCACCGCCAAACGATCATAGCGGCCAAAGAAAATCGCCGATGATTTTAAACCGAGTTTGAGATCATCGGCTCTATCCACCATGGCATACCAGGTGTCATACGCTATCGTCCAAGCGACTGCTGCCAGATACAAATACAGCGTAATCGCATTCACAGAACCTTGTGCGGCAAAGGCCATAGGAATGGCCAAATACCAACCCAAACCCAGAATCAATTGTGGTATAGGAAAAAAACGTTTTGTCAGTGGATAAATAACACTGATACTTAGAGCCAAACAGGCCCAGAAAAAAACTTTGATATTTAAAAATAAGACTAAAATCAGGGAGAGAGTGCATAAAATTGTCAATAATACCCAAGCTTGAAACACAGAGATCTCGCCTTTAGCCAAAGGTCTATCGCGGGTACGGGCCACTTGGCCATCGAACTCTCTGTCCATAAGATCATTGATCACGCAGCCTGCACTACGCATCAACACCACTCCCAGAGTAAAAATAATCCCTATAGGCAGCGGAGGCCAAGCTTTAGCGCTCAAACACAGAGCCCACCAGGTCGGCCATAAAAGCAATAGAATGCCTACGGGCTTATGCCAGCGCATGAGTCGTGCATAGGCCTGCCATTGACTACATTTCATTCCACATTCCTAGACGGTAAAATCTTGGTCTATTTTACGCTTCAATCGCTTCAAAATGAAGCTTTAAACGTACTATACTGTTAGCAAAGTTTAGGATAAAATTGTATAGTATACCTTTCAAATCTTAGGGTAGAGACGCGATTTATCGCGTCTTTAAGATCTTAGAGAAGGTCTTAAAATCTTGATTAGAATGTGATCTTTGTTCTTTTAGACCTAAAAATCAAAGAAAATCTCTCAATGCTCCCGAAGATCTGAGACGCGATAAATCGCGTCTCTACAAAGCAAGATTTACCGCATCATCCTAAGACTTGAGAGCAATACAAACTGTAGCAAAAGCGATAAAATAGGACTGTATCATGGAAAAAAATTTCAACAGAATATTACGGGGCTATCAACTCTTCAGAGAAAAATACGCTTGTGGCGATAGTTCTGTCATGGGCTCTTTAGCCTATCATGGACAGAAACCGGAAATTATGGTGGTCTCTTGCTGTGATTCACGTGTTGACCCGGCAGTGATCTTACAATGCGATCCGGGCGATCTCTTTGTAGTGCGCAATGTGGCTAATATTATTCCTCCCTATGAAAAAGACGAAGGCCATCATGGCACCAGTGCCGCTTTAGAATTTGGGATTTGTTTTTTAAAGGTCAAACATTTAATTTTATTAGGACATAGCCAATGCGGCGGGATCCAATCTCTACTGAATCATGAGGACAGTCATAACAATGATTTTATCACGCCCTGGGTTTCTTTGATCCAGCAATCCGATCCTCATTTTCAAAATGAAAACGATTATGCCAAATTAGCCTTACAGAGTTCTTATCAGAATTGTTTGAATTTTCCTTGGATCGCCGAGAAAATAGCCGGAAAAACACTTCAGATCCATCTTTGGTTTTTTGATATTCGCAGTGGGCAGATTTTTAGATATTCTGAAACAGAAAAAACGTATTTGCCTTTAGATGATTTGAAAGAGCTGCAATAAGGCTAAGTGAGTCTCCCCTCGCCCGGTACTCCGCAGTACTGTCCGGTAAAGTGTAGACACATCAAAGTTGTCAGCCAACAATACGCTATGCTATCATAAACTTGCAGTGATTAACTGTATAAAAAAAGGAGATATCGATATGAAATCATTATCAGCTATAGATTGGATTGCTTTTATTCTAGTGGTCGTTGGAGCGCTGAATTGGGGCTTGGTTGGTTTTTTTCAATTTAACTTAGTAGCAGCCATTTTAGGCGATATGACATTTCTTTCAAGAGCAGTCTATGGCTTAGTGGGTATTGCCGCTGTCTATATGGCCATATTCGCTTTTAAGATAACCCAAAAGAGTGCTTAGATCGGCATAATTGAATTTGAATCCTAATTCAATTATGCGTTGGGGGGCTACATGTTGACCTTTTAACAGTAGCTCCTCACCCATTTGACCAAAAAATGTTTTTATCATCCAATTAGGGCATTTTATAATGAGTGGCCGGTTCATAGCGGTGGCTAGTGTTTTAGAAAATTCTTTTTGTGAAACACTGCTCGGCGAGCAAAGATTGACTGGACCTATAACCTTAGGGTGGTTTAATAAAAAATGAATCCCTGCTATTAGATCGTCAATATGTATCCAAGTAAATGGTTGTTGCCATTTCCTAAAATGCTCCCTAAACCTAGAGAATAAGGAAGCTCTAATTTTTTTAATATACCATCCCTACATTTTAATACGACTGCAAACCGCATAAAAGTAACGGGTATGCCCGCTTCAATCGCAGGTTTCAGTGCGCCTTCCCATGCCTGTCCTACATCACTGAGAAAATCTGTGGGCTGTCCAAATGGGATTTGGGACGTCTCTATAAATGGCGATATTACGGGTGGATTGCCCTCATTATTTTGTAATCCGTAAATACCGATGGCACTGGCATTATAGATATGAGGTTTTTTTTGCTGATAACACAAAGCCCAATTCACTATTTGATTTGCAGCATTTATTCGACTTGTTTTAATGCGGGCTTTTTTTGCTTGGGTCCAAAGACCATCGCCAATATTTTCCCCAGCAAGATTGATGACAGCATCAATATCATCAGGCGGAATGTTTTCTAATTGATTCCATGTTAATGCCTTAATATTTTCACCAAAAACTTTATATATCTTTGCAATATCCCTGCCCACTAAGAAAACAATATGTTGCTGCTTTAACAAAGTAGGAACTAAACTACGTCCTACAAAGCCGGTTGCCCCTGTTATGATTATTCTCAAACTATCCTTCCTTTAGAAAATTTGAATGCTAAGATCATTTTAATACGAGTAAGCTCTAGGAAGCAATTTTTGTAATAGGCATTGTAGACATATGCCCTAAATTTTATGATCAGCGCCTCTAAGATACCAAAATCCTCTCCTTTCTGTTAAGATCGAAGCCTGTTTTCCACAATCCTAGGAGGCTTTCATGAATCCTTTTGAACGATTTTTGTCCAATATCCGCAAAACCATCAATGAAATTGGGCATGAAGAAACGGCCAAGGCCCTGCATTTTGGACAAACCACCCTCATCGACATCCGAGAAGCCCCTGAATGGGCCCAAGGCCATATTCCAGGAGCAATCCATTTGCCACGCAGTATTTTAGAAATCAAGATCTGTGATCTCGTCCCGGCCCTAGACACTCCTTTGATTTTGTATTGCAGCGGTGGCATACGTTCGGCTTTAGCCACCGAAAATTTACAGCGCATGGGTTATACGCGAGTGCGATCCTTACATGGTGGGCTTAAGGCCTGGCTCAATGCGGATTTACCTTTTGAATTGCCCCCTAATTCCAATTAAAATTTTTGAGTACCCCTTTATGAAAATCGCTTTTTCCAGCACTCAGCCTTTTGAACGCATTGCGTTTAACGCCGCCAATCAAGATTTTGGCTACACCCTCGAGTATTATGATTGGCATTTAAATGAAAGCACCGTGGCTTTATTGCAAAATTATCCCATCGTCTCTTGTTTTGTCAATGATACTTTAAATGCGGCCACTTTAAAGGCCTTATACCAGCAAGGCACGCGTTGCATTGCCCTACGATCAGCAGGTTATAATCATGTCGATATTGAAGCGGCCAAAACTTTAGGGATCACGGTGGCGCGAGTACCCGCTTATTCACCCTATGCGGTTGCTGAACACACCGTGGGTTTGATTCTAGCACTGAATCGACAAATTCATCGTGCTTATGCTCGTGTGCGCGAACAAAATTTTTCATTACACGGCTTGATGGGTTTTGATCTGCATGGAAAAACAGTAGGGATTATCGGTCTTGGAAAAATCGGCATTGAATTGGCCAAAATCATGCAAGGCTTTGGCTGTAAAGTGTTAGGCTACGATCCGGCTCCAAGCCCTGAGGCTAAAGCTTTAAACATTGACTGGGTTGATTTACCCACAGTGTACGCACAAGCTCATATCATCAGTTTAAATTGTCCTTTGACCGTTGAAACACGGCATCTCATCAATTCTGAGGCGATCGCCGCCATGCGCCCTAAAGTCATGTTGATCAACACCAGTCGTGGAGCGGTGATCGACACTAAAGCCGTCATCGAAGGTTTAAAATCAGGTAAAATTGGTTATTTGGGTTTAGATGTTTATGAAGAAGAAGCCGCTTTATTTTTCGAAGACCGTTCCGATAAAATTTTACAAGACGATTTATTCGCGCGTTTGCAAACCTTTCCCAATGTGATCATCACCGCACATCAGGCTTTTTTCACCGAAGAAGCCGTGCACAATATTGCGCTCATCACCTTAGAAAATATTCACGCCTTTGTCTGTGGCAAAGGTCAACTCTATACCGTATAAACAAGAGGAACTTCATGAGTATCATCGACCCAGAATTATTTACAAAAGCCCTGGCCGCTATTGAAAAATCGTATTCCCCTTATTCAAAATTCCCGGTGGGCTGCGCTTTAAAAACAAAATCCGGGCAGTATTATTCAGGCTGTAATATTGAAAATGCTTCCTATTCTTTAACACAATGCGCTGAAGCGTCTGCCATTGCGCAAATGGTGAGTGCGGGCGAGCGTGAAATTGCTGAGATTTTTGTGATAGGCGATGGTGCTGAACTGTGCACACCCTGCGGGGCCTGCCGGCAACGCATACGTGAGTTTGCCAGTTTAGACACCCCCATTCACATCGGCAACCGCGAGCAACATCGGGCCAGTTTTACTTTAAATGAATTACTGCCTCATTCCTTCGGCCCAGAAAATTTGGAGAAAATATCATGAGTTCCTTTGCTGAAATTGCAAAAACCTATATTCAAACACAAAAACCAGATTTCAATCCCCAATTGGGTTTGATTTTAGGATCGGGCCTAAGAGAAATTGCCGATGAACTCACAGACGCCACGGTGATCCCTTATGCTAAAATCCCGCATTTTGTACAGACCAGCGTCAGCGGTCATGCCAGCGCTTTAACCCTGGGTTATCTCAAAGGTGTGCCCACCGTGTGCATGCAAGGCCGCATTCATTATTATGAAGGCTTTAAACATGGCGAAACCATCAAAACTTATATTCGCACCTTAAAATTATTAGGCATCCATACTTTATTGCTGACCAATGCCGCAGGTTCCTTACATCAAGATGTTTTACCCGGAGATCTGTTTCTCATCAATGATCATATTAATTTCCAAGGCCATAATCCTTTGATCGGCCCTAATGATGAAGAATTCGGTCCTCGCTTTTTTGGGATGGAAGAGGCCTACGATTTAGACTTACGCGAACAATTATTAGCAGCAGCGCAGAAAAGCCAATTGCCTCTGGCTCAAGGCGTTTATGCCGCTGTATTAGGCCCTAACTTTGAAACCCCTGCCGAAATTCGCGCTTTAAGACTCTTGGGCGCGGATGCCGTGGGCATGTCCACCGTTCCCGAAGTGATCGTGGCTAAACATTGCGGGTTAAAAGTGGCCGCTATCTCAGCCATTACTAATTTAGCCGCGGGCATGAATCACGAAGCCTTAACCCATGAAGGCACTCTACTTCACGGTCAAAAAGCGGCTAAAACCATGACTCAACTCATCTTTAATTTTATGGAAGGATTTTCAAAATGAGCAACACCATCGATCTGGAAGCCCTTAAAAAAACACCCCTAGAGCCTCAACTCATTCAACGCATACGCGGCTTGATTGATTTAACGTATTTAGGTGAAGATGATGATGAAGCTGTGGCAACGCTCTGCCGAAAAGCTAAGAATGTCGCCGCCATTTGTGTTTATCCACAATACATCGAACGCGCTAAACAATGGGCTGCAACCCCTCACACCAAAATCGCAACAGTCGTGAATTTTCCAGGCGGCGATCAAGATTTAAATACGGTTTTGGCCGAAACAGAACGCTGCCTGGCTTTAGGTGTCGACGAAATTGATTTAGTATTACCTTATCAAGATTTTCTATCCGGTCATTTCCATGTCGTTCATCAATTTTTAGCGGCAGTGAGAAAGCATTCTATGGAAGGCAGTTTGAAAGTGATCATCGAATCGGGCGCTTTAATCAAACCGGCATTGATCCGCTTAGCCGGACAAATGGTGATCGATTGTGGTGCTGATTTTATTAAAACCTCTACTGGCAAAATACCGGTAGGCGCCACTTTAGAAACAGCCGAAATTTTACTCACCTTGATCGATCAAACTCAGAATAGACATGTGGGCTTAAAGATCTCAGGCGGTGTGCGCAGCGTTGAAGACGCTCATGCCTATCTGTATTTAACCCGTGCTATCATGGGCGATCATTGGATCAATCCCAATACCTTTCGTTTTGGTGCCAGTCAATTGTTGGATGATTTAGCGCGGTTTGAATAGAGCTCTTCACGCCGCACTGTCCGGAAAATAAAGGCTCCCCTCGCCCAGTACTCTGGGAGAGGGGTTGGGGGAGAGGGTGTTTTAGATATCTTTCTTTCTACGGATCTGCGTCAGCGGTATGGTTGTCTCCATCCCTTTTTGAGAAGACGATAGAGTCTCAGTTCCCCAAGCGATCCCATACACCATTTCGACACTGGCCATTAAACCTTCTTTTTGACGATAGTCTTCATAAGCTTTAATCAAGGCTTGCCATTGTCTAGGAGTCCACAGGCCTTTATGCATTTCGTTTAAAGTATAAATGGGGCTTTGTTTTCTAATGCCTTGTAACAACTGCGGGAGATCAGAATAATAAAACTCAAAATATTCAGCATCTAAAATAGGATCTTTAAATTTCGCAGCATACACTCTATCGCCCCAATCATGCAGATCGGTGAAAGCGGCTAGAAAAGGCTGTTCACCGATATGATTTAAAGCTTGTCGTAATTCTTTTAAAGTGTCAGGGCCCAAACATGAAAATAAAAAAACGCCCCCAGGTTTTAAGATCCTTTGAATTTCTTCTAAAACCGATTGAGGATCATTTAACCCATCGAGAGCCCCATGGCCAAAGATAAAATCAATGCTATTATCCGCTAAGGGAATATCGTTTAATACCGCTGATAAGAAACTCTGCTTCTTAAAGAAAGATTTTTTCTGGCGCGCGATCTTCAATTCTGTTTCAGCAGGATCCACACTGATGATCCGGGCTTTAGGATATTGTTCACACAATTTTCGACTGAAGGATCCCCTGCCTGCGTTCAAATCTAAAATAGAACGCGGATCAAATTTCAGAAAATTTTGCGCGCGCTCTAATAAAACCTGGCCCGTTAAACGATACAGCGCATTAGGATCTTCTACTGCCGGCCCTATTCTGCTGCGTTCCGATAAAATGCGATTTTGATTGAAATGATTGGCTTTCATAGCTTGACCTGATTGAATGAACGAAAATGGAATATTCCTCTAGCATCTCTTTCACATGTTAGCCCTCTCCCCCAACCCCTCTCCCAGAATACTGGGCGAGGGGAGCTTATAAGCTTTCCTCGGACAATACTGCGGAGCACCGGGCGAGGGGAGCTCAAGAGCTTTTTCCGGACACTACTGCGGAGC
>VFKP01000089.1 GCA_009885495.1 Gammaproteobacteria bacterium
ATCGTAGATCTTGATGCTATGATAAGTAAATTGATATTAGAAAGCCGGGGAGATACCGCAGTGTTTAAAAAATGTCCGGAAATTCCGACGGTTTACGCCTAGAACCCCTGGTAAGTAATGAATAGACATGAAGATATACAAAAATAAGCTATTTCACCAATGGTCAAAAGAAGAAGTGCTGAGTGATGCAACGTTAATTGAGGGAATTGAAGAGATCGAAAAGGGTATTTACGATGCGAATCTTGGGGGTTGCATTTATAAAAAACGTATGGCTATACCTGGCAAGGGAAAGAGAGGAAGCCTGCGAACCATTGTAGCGTATAAAGTAAGCGATAAAGCTATTTTTATTTATGGATATGCGAAGAATCATAAAAGTAATCTTTCTATTAAAGAGGAACAGGCTTTAAAAAAGCTAGCAAAAATTTATTTTGCTTATGGGGCAGATGAAATTAATAAAGCGGTTCATTCAGGAGAACTTATTGAGGTGTATGATGAAAAAAACAATTCTAGAAACCGTACATGAAACAGTTAAAGGATTACATCAGATTGGTCTTGTTGAAACTCAGACCATGCGTGAATTTGACGCTATGTGTTTAACTCCTATTAAAGAGTTAACGCCAAAAGAAATCCAAAAACTAAGATTACGTGAAAAAGTAAGTCAGCCAGTTTTTGCCGAATATTTAAATGCAACTCCATCCACAGTAAAAAAGTGGGAGACAGGAGAAAAGCATCCCAGTGGACCTTCATTGAAATTATTAAATTTAATTTATAAGAAAGGGTTGGATTTCATCGCCTAGGGGGTAATGCCGGTGATAATCACCCTTAACACTTTTGCCAACGCGGTTTTTTTATTGACAATTAGGGGGCATAAAAATGATAGTCCCTTCCAATATGAAATGAGTCTGAAGTCTCATTAGAGTAGTGCATTGTTCATCAAATTCAAGTATAATACGAGTTTACAGCATCAATCATCTCGAGGTTTAGGCCATCATGAAAATCACTGCTTAAAGTAGCCCTCACATAGGGCCATTTATTTAAACGCTTATTGCCCTAATATACTTTAATCAGAGAGTGATCATGCCTAAACCTATTCACATTCATAACCTGAGTCTATCCTTGCCGCACAAAATTTGCTTTGAGGATTTTAGTATTCAAATTCCCGACGCCAGCCGCATTGCCATTATCGGCCGAAATGGCAGTGGTAAAACGAGTTTGCTTAAAATCTTAATGGGATATTTAGAACCCAGCAGTGGTGATGTTCAAGGCTGTCAAAATTTGCGTATAGGCTTTGTGCCACAGATCATTGAAAATAATGAGACTTTAAGTGGCGCAGAGCGGTTTAATCAAGCCTTAACGCAAGCTTTGAGTCTGGATCCGCAGCTCTTATTATTGGATGAGCCGACCAATCATCTCGACCGACATCAGCGTAGCAGTCTACTGCGATTGTTAACCTCCTATTCAGGCACTCTGATCCTTGTTTCGCATGATCACGAACTTCTGCAAACCATGGAGACTTTCTGGCATATCGACCAAGGGAAAATTCATGTTTTCTCAGGTGATTATGAGGATTATCTACAAGATAGGCAGCGGCGTAGAATGTCTATAGAAAAAACCTTATCGCAATTGAATAAACAAAAGAAAGACACTCATACTGCTTTGATGAAAGAACAACAGCGTGCAGCTAAAAGTAAAGCCAAAGGAGAAAAAAGTATTGCACAAAGCAAATGGCCTACGGTGGTGAGTACTGCCAAGGCGGCACGTGCAGAGGAAACTTCAGGGGGCAAAAAATCAGCTATTCAGGATAGAAAACATTCCTTACAAGAACAGGCGTTTAATCTGCGCTTGCCAGAAATCATCATACCCCAATTTTCAATACCGTCTTCGGCTAGGGGCGATCATATGATTCTATCGATTGCCAATGGGGCAGTTGCCTATGTTGAGGGAAAACCGCTCTTGCAAGACATCAATGTATCGCTGAAGGCCAGAGAACGTATTAGCCTTCAAGGGGCTAACGGCAGCGGTAAATCCACTGTGTTGAAAGCTATTTTAGACGATGCTGCGCTGATCCGTTCTGGCGATTGGATTATGCTTAAGCCTGCAGACATCGGCTATTTGGATCAACATTATGCCAGTTTAGCCCCTGAAAAAACGGTTTTTGAAATCATTGCAGAATGCCTGCCCCATGAATCAGCAGGGGAACAGCGTCGTCATTTGAATGATTTTTTATTTCGTAAAAATGAGGAAGTGAATGTTTTAGTCAGACAATTGTCTGGGGGTGAAAAAGCCAGGCTCTGTTTGGCGCAAATCGCTGCGCGCTTACCCAAGCTTTTGATTTTGGATGAGATCAGCAATAATCTTGATTTAGAAACTCGGGAGCATATGATCGAAGTCTTAAAGGATTATCCCTCTGCGATGATCATTGTTTCGCATGATGAAGATTTTTTAAAAGCGATTGGTGTTGAGCAAGGTTATCAGCTTGTGAAAGGGCGGCTGTTTAGGGTATAAGTGCCAGAGCCCTGGAATCAGAGTTGTTTTATTTCTTCAGCGAAGGTATTATGCAGCCAGTAAAGTCAATCTATTCGGTTTCACCTGAGGTAACGACTCCCTCCCGAGGGCGGGTAGGACAAAGCCCATATTTTGCGTGTAAGATGCGCCAAATATGGGCTTTTCTGGAAAAAAGGCATGAGTAGTTAGTGCGCCAAGCAAAGCTTGGCTTATCTTGCAGGTGAAAGTCCTGTCGTAGAAGGGGAACCGATCCCACTACGTAGCGAGTCTTGCGTCAG
>VFKP01000007.1 GCA_009885495.1 Gammaproteobacteria bacterium
CACAGCATGGTTTAACGCTGCAATCCTTGATGATTCTCATATCGTAACATTGTTATCAACAAAAGGATAAGGTTAAATTATGTCAGATTTATTTCAAGGACAAACAATGTCTGCAAGATATGATTTCATATCAGCAGGTACAGCCCATACATTTGCATTTGATTTTCAACCCGATAAAGTTGTATTTAACAACCTTACAAAATGGGTAGCAACAGCGGGTGGAGATCCTGTATCTGTATGGTTTAGAGATCAGACAACAGCTGCTTACGCTTATCAGCAAACTGTTATTGATTCTGCTGCCGGTGCTTCATTTAACTTTAAAACTGCGACAACAAATGGTTTTACTGTTGCAAATACCTCAGGTGGTCAAAGTTCGCTTCATTGTACTATAAGCGCAATTACAGCAGCTGATCCTTGTGTGATTACTCATAGCGCATTTACTTTTCAAGACAATCAGATTATTAGAATCACTGATCTTGGAAATGTAGGCGTAAGTGATAGGGGTATGGGTCAACTAAATAACTTAAGATTTAAAGTTGTTGTTATTAATTCGACAAATATTTCACTTAAAGATGCTGTTACAGGTGAGCCAATAGATTCATCTGCATATACAGCTTATGTAAGTGGTGGTCGGATTACTCTTGAAACTCAAGTTATTTCTCTAAATAACCCTCAAGTTAGCCCTTATAGTAGCTCTAATCCTTACAATCCAAATCCTTATAATTATGCTCCTATCGTATTTCAGCTTACAGCGGGTACTGATGTGATGCAAAGTGATGGAGATCAGTTTGTGATGGAAGTATTTAAATACGGTCAATATACCAATCTTGGTGATTTGTTGGTTTAATAATAATTTCAGGTGATGATAATTCATCACCTGAAAATGTAAAGCGGTTTGACATGATCAAATTTCAATGCAGTAGTTGCGGTGCTTGTTGTAGAAGAGCAGGTCAAATGGGGTTAATGCCTCAAAGAGAAGATGGTGCTTGTATACATTTAAGCAAAGACAATAGATGTAAGATTTATGATACAAGGCCAGATATTTGCAAGGTTCATGTAATGGCTGAAAGAAATAAAAAAACACTAAATATGACGACTATAGAATATTTCAAATGGAGCAATTCATTTTGCAATCAGTGGATAAAAGAAGACAATATGAATGATTCTTATTTGATAAATATAGGAAATTATGATGGCTAGAGAAGCAGTTTTTCCTGATTTTGGAACAGTAAATACACAAGCTTCCTATCGTGCAAATATAATTGCAATATCAAACGCGTTGCCTTGTGTTGTCGAAATTGATGTAAACCCAGGATTTGTAACCAATGATTTTGTTAGACTAACAGATTTAAACGGTTCTATGCCTATATCAAGGGGGCAAGATCCTCTTAACAATTATAGATGGAAGATTACTTTAATCACGGATACTTCGTTTTTGTTGAAATATCCGGTAACAAATCTACCTGTCGATTCTACAAGTTACCCCCCTTATGTAGAGGGTGGATCTTGTAATTTAATTAGAAACAATTTTGAATATACTGCGGAGTAAATCATGGCAAAAGAAAAAGAAGATAAGTTTATGAATTCATTAAACGAAACGGTCAAAGAAAAGATAGAAATTGAAGATATGCCATTGAATACAATTCGAGATTATAGATTGTATAATGAAGCTGTTATCAAAGAAAATAAACGCTTAAAAATTAGACGCTATGAAGTAAAACCATGTCCAGAGGAACTTCATCCAACTGAAAGAATTGTTTTTAGAAGCAATGATCAACCTCATAATCCACAAAAGGTTTTCTTAAGCAACTCACAAATACATTACGATAGAACATTGATACCAGGTCAAATTTATGATTTACCTCAATGTGTTGTTCACCATCTTTCAACACGAGAAAACCCAGAATGGGCCTGGTTTGAAAATGCTGATGGTTCAAGAGAAACAAGAGTTAAGTCAAAAGCACCTAGATTTTCCTTAACACCCGTTTATCAGGAAGCATAAAAAATGGCACAAGGTTCAAGGCTAGTATCAAATGTTTTAGAGTTGATGAGAGTTATCATTGGAAGACGTAATGAGAATGATCCAGATTCTAGTGACACAAAAATGTTAGATTATTTAAATGATTTTGTCAGTTTAACAATGTCTGATGATGTCAAACTATTTGAACAATTTGGCACTTTGTCGTTTACAATTGATCAGTCGAACACTACAGGGGTATATACATTTAATGATTTAGGAGCCTCACATGATTTTGTCAATATTTCATTAGAATGCTATATATCGCTTCTAGATCCTGTAAATAATTCTGTATCTTGGAACCAACTCCCTATCTATCAAGATCCCGGTGAATTTTTTGCAATATGGGGTATCAATAATGAAGAAATATTAATACCCGGTTATCCAACAAATTTACTCTATTTTGGTACAGAGTTAACATTTAGAACCATACCTAACACCTCATATCTAGTTAAAATTTACGGCTATAAGAAAAACAATAATTATGCCGATGAAAATGAATCTTTACAGTTTGATTATTGGCTTAGATATCTTGCTTATGGTGCTGCTTTAAACTATGCTA
Organism: Gammaproteobacteria bacterium; assembly: GCA_009885495.1. Classification (GTDB taxonomy): domain Bacteria; phylum Pseudomonadota; class Gammaproteobacteria; order UBA1113; family UBA1113; genus VFKP01. The sequence goes on from VFKP01000007.1 coordinate 2,580, forward strand.
GGGACTATAGATATGAGCAATCAACTTTGATGAATATACAACAGGGTTATTCAAGAGAAAGAAAACTTATGTTAACGCATACACACAATCAAAAAAAACTAAGTCGGTGTAAACCCTCTTTTTAGGAGATGGAAATGAAGAAAATAAAATCTAGAGGCGATGATAATTACGTTGAAAAAGATGAAAAACGTGATAAGAAAATGAAAAAAAAAGAAATGAAAAGCATGAAGATGGCAGGGGTCGCTACTGCTTTAAAGAAAGCTAAATCAAGTAAAGATAAAGCTAAACTTGTTAAAGTCAAACCTACAAAGAAAGTTTAGGTAAATTATGCCTTGGAATGCCGACTGGCCTGTAAATACTATATCTGTAAAAGCTAATCAAGTTAAGGGTGATCAAAATACTAAGTATATCCAAGCGACTATGGGTACTAGTGTTGTTGGTACAAATACAACCTCAACTCGTGATCACTTTTGGAATGTGGGTGCTAATGAAGATGGAAGACATAGGTTTATACAATCACCTGCTTTTACTGTAGCTACAGTCGCTGCTGATCCTGTTATCGGTACAGGTATGGATGCTGTTGAATATGTAAAAGTAACAAACGGAAGGGCTGAAAGATTTCATAGAAATACACAAGGCATCTATCAACATGTTCCTTCATTTTTAGTGGGGACTCATGTAATTACTGGAAGTATGACAAATATGGTTTCAATTCCAAATAATACTTATGGTGAAATATTTTTGTTTACAACAGCACTAGGAAAAGGATCTGGACAAGCAGGTTTTTTTAAGGCAACAAGCAATGTTTGTGAATCTTGGTCTTATGGTCTAAGAATTCAGGGTGGATCAACTGCTAAATATGCTGTTCGTTTTGGAAATGGATCAGATGCTTCCGGTTTAAACATACGAGTTTTGGCCGATGAGGCATCACCTAATCAAACATGGAATTATAGAATTACTTACAGGGCTATCTAGTGGATGTATATGAAATTACAGGAAATGTTACGGGAATTTCAAGAACAGGGGTTAATTTTCTTGAACCCGCTGATTCGTATCAAAACTTAGAAGATGGCTATGTTTATCGTCAGGTTCTGCAATCTAGATTAGGACTTGCTTATTTTGCTCCAAGACTTGCAGGTCAAACAAGAGTCATGGGTATCTTTGAGCACATTTTACCTGATGGTTCAAAACAGCTTTTAGTTGCCGATACTAACTTTCTTTATATTTACAATACAGGCACTGGGATATTTGATCAGATAGCTTATGGCGGTTCCATGGCTGCTTATGCAGGCTTTAATATTATTGATAAAAACTGGTATATTTCCGGCACTTCATATCCCGATAAAAATAACAATCCACGATTTGTTTTTACGGGTTTTGGAATTACAGCAAATGCGGCAGGTTCCTCTGTTTTCTTTTATGATGGAACAAACGTAAAAGATTATACTGCTATTGCTGATAATCCCGACTATGCTGCTCAAATATCACGAAAATTAAATAAAGCCATATGGGTATCAATTTTTGGAGAAAGGCTTAATTTTATAGCCCCGACAATTGAAAATATTGAACAAAATCAACAACTTTTATTTTCGGGTATCAAAAACAGTGCAGGAAATGGAGATAAGTTTAATGTAGCAGGATCTGGATATATTGAGGCAGACACCTATGAATATTTGACGGGTTTTACTGTACTTGGTCAGGTGATGTCACTAAACTTTAACAGATCAGCCTATACAGTCGAAAAAACAAGAGATGTGTTTAATCCTTACTTTATACGAAGAACACCTACCGTTTTAGGTACTGATGCTAAGTTTTCGGCCATTGGTTATGATGATAAAGTTAGATCAGTTGGAAAAACTGGTATTGTTGCAACTGATGGAAGACAGCAGTTAAGATGCGATGATAAGATCAATACTTTTACACGTGATCAGATAGACCAGTTAGAATTTGATTTAACTTATGGTGGTTTTGACAGATTTAACAATCAGCTCATGTGGTCATATAAAGAATCTGAAACAGATTCAGATACACAAAATAAAGTCCTTATATTCAACTACGAAGAGCTTTCTTGGTCTATTTACAATCTACGTTTATCAGTTTTTGGTCAATGTGACATCGGATTAAATCTAAACTGGGAAGATATTGATGGTGCAAGTGGTAATGAATCATGGGCGCAATGGCAGACAACTGAAGAGTTATGGGGTCAAATTGGTTTAGGTGATCAAGTTCAAAAGACGCTAGCGGGTGATGATTTAGGATTTATCTATGAGATAAATAAGGATTTTGACGATTATTTTACCAATATTTCAGCTATCACACAAGCTTCAAGTGCTGTTTTAACCATTTCTTCATCTGCTTTTCAGATAGGCGATGAAGTGATCATTGAAGATGTTGAGGGTATGACACAAATTAATAATGATAGCTCAAATGTCTATACTGTGACTGCTGCTTCTTCTACAAGCATAACGGTAAATCAAGACAGCACATTATTTGATGTCTATACTACAGGCGGGAGCGTTTCAAAGGTAATCAATTTTAGAGCTGAAACAATACCTTTTAATCCATATAGAAGCGAAGGTTACATGTGCTACGTCTCACATGTAGAGTTTCTTTTAGATACGTCAGGCGGTCATCTTTATGTCGATGTAATAGCAGATGATGAAGATTTTCCTTTTAAACAAAATGTTTTACTTCAACCCTCAAATACCACGACAAAATCAAGCGAATGGATTACTATGACAGTAGATCAAGAAGCTAATTTTTTAACTTTTGTGATGAAACAAAAATCAGTTTCTAGCCAAATGAAACTATACTCTATGCGCATTCATACAAAACGAGGAGCTTTAACAAGTGGCTAGACTGCCTAATTCATTTAACTTTCCAGATAAAGATAACATTGACATGGAAGGTTTACTTTTAATACTTAATCGCATGTATGAAGATTTAGCTGAAGCCATAAATAGTAAGCCTGATTTGTATCAAAGAGATGTTGACGGTCAAGCAAGCGATACATTTTTGGCTCAAGGCTCAATAAATATAAATTTAACTTCCGATAAGGTTGAAATGTTGACCAATCATACGTCAGCAACGACCGTAAATTGGATAACACTCGGATAGGAGTAATATTATGGATCCAGGAACAGCAGTACTAATCGCTTCAGCAATATCAGCAGGTGGAAGTATAGCAGGAGGAATGTTTGGAAATTCTGGCCCACCTCCAGAAACTAAAATGCAAAAAACACAACGTAAACTTGTTGATGATTTGCTACAATCGTTAAAAGGTGGTGGGTCATATTCCGGTTTATTTGCAAGTGATGAAGCAACTTTTAATAAATCGTTTAGAGATCCTGCAATGTCGAGATTTTCGAATGTTATAGCCCCTGGAATTCAACAGCAATATTTATCAGGTGGTCAGCAAAGAAATTCTGGATTAGATGATCAACTTTTGAGAGCGGGTGTTGATATGAATCAACTACTTAATCAAGAGTATGGGAACTGGCAAGATGCAACAAAAAACAGGTCAATAAGTGCTATACAAGCAGCCTTAGGAATGGGAGCAGGCGCGCCAAATCAAATGAGTTCTGGTCAAGCAGCGATGCAAGGTTTGGGAGGTTATTTAAATAGTGATGCGTTTACACAACAAGTAAATCAAGGATTTAAACCATATACTCAACCACAACAACAAAATCAACCACAATCACTTTCAAGAGGTGGTGGACGTGGTGGGTATGAATTACCACAAGATCAATGGGGAGTAGCAAGATAATGCAAAGACAATTTGATCCCTTTACAGTTGTACAACAATCACAAAATAGAGCTGCTAAATTAACTAAGGATTTTCAAGAACAAGGGGCTTTAGATACAATCTTAAACGAAGCCATGTCTTCAAATGATCCTGATGTTTTGAATCAAACGCTTGCAAAAGTTATATCGCAAGTGTCTCCAGAAAAGCAAGCGATGGCAGGACAACTTATTCAAAATAAGATGGCTGATATTGCTAAAAAGAAACAAACAGCACTAGAGTTGCAAGCAGCAAAACAAGGCGGTTATGATCCTTATGCCCCTGCGGGTGTAAAAACACAACAAGTAAAAGATAAAAATAAGAATGAAAGATTAAAATCTTCTTATGGAAATAATGTAGCTGGTAATCAAAATGACTCTACTAACCTTCCAGTTTCTCAAATGTCAAATAGAGAACAATTAATAAATCTTTCTGGTCATCCTGATAAAGAAGTCTCAGAACCTGCTAAAGCTAGATTAAAAGATTTACAAAAAAGAGAAACAGAAGATAGAGCTGATAAAAGAGAATTTAGTAGCCTTATGAAAAAAGATATTTATAAAACAGAATCAGAAGACCTTCCAAGATATAAATCTGCTCAACAAAATATAGTTCGTATTAAGGATTTATCAAAAAATCTTACAGGATTTTCAGGATATCGTAAGGCTTTATTTAATACTAGTGAAGCGGCTGAATTTAATACTTTAGGAGCCTCACTTCTTGAACCAGTTATCAAAGTATTTAACCCGTCAGGTGCTTTGCCTACTGCAAAACTGAACTGGATCAAAGATCAATTTCAACCAAGAGCGCTTGAATTAAGCTCTACAATTCAAGGCAAAATTTCCACTATGGAAAGATTAAATTCTCAAGCTATACAAAGAGCAGAAGATAAAATTAATTTATTTAAAAATTTTAATAATAATCCTCCAGAATCTGAAATAATGAAATTTGATCAACAATCTGAAAAAATAATTAATGACATTGTAGATGAGGGAATGTTAGGAAAGGTTTTACAAGAAGAAACGCCCAAAGGAAAAGTTTTGATGTTTGATCCTGATGGAAATGCTTTACATGTAGACCCTAATGAGAAAGCACAAAATGGCATGCCCATTATAGATTATTATTTACAAAACGGAGCTACCTTAAAAAATGAATAATAATGATATTTTCGCTTCTTCTAGACCTGTTACGAATGAAAAACCAGAATCTGATCCTAATGATATATTTTTTTCATCTCGCCCTAAAAAAGTACAAGAACAATTTAAAGTTAAAAATCCTTTTGAGACTAAGCCAGTTTCAAAAGAGCAATATGATAACATGTCCATGTCTGAAAAATTACAGTACGGTAAAGACCTTGAAAAAGAACAAAGATTTAACTTTTCTAGAGGATTCACTAAAGGGCTTGCAGGTGATTTATCTTTCGGTGCATCTGAAAACGTTGAATGGCTTGCGCCTGAAAAAGGTGATGATGCTGTAGCAAGTATTGGGGGTGCTTTAGCGGGAAGCCTACCTTCAATCGGAATTATTAATAAAGGGATTAACTACGGTCTAAAACCTGCCATTAAATACGCGCCTAAAGTCATGAAATATGCAAAAGGTGCAATTACAGCTTTTGGGACTGGTGCATCGTTAGAAGCAGGGAAACAAGGTGTAAATGCTATTTCAGGTAATGAGGTTGATTTATCAAAAATTCCTGAACATGGTGCCGAATGGGTTGCAATTGATCTAGCACTAGGTTTATTGGGTAAAGGTGGACAGTTAGCTAAATGGATTTATAATAAATCAAAAGGAAGTAATAAACAGTCAATGGCTGTTGTAAATGACCTGCTTACTGACATGAAAAAATCAGGTATTGATATTTCAGATACTGATAGAGCAACGTCATTTGTTTTATCAGAGTTTGAAAAAGATGCTTCAAAAGTTGTTACTAAACCAAAACCTATAAAATTATCTACACAAAAACCTTCATCTATAGTTGAAGACGTTTCACAAGAGACATTAGAATTAAAACCTAAAAAGGCAATGGGATCGATCAATGATCCTTTATCTGAAAGTGTTATACAGATTCCAAAAGAAAAACCTAAAGATATAAAGCTATCAAAAAAAGCTGAACCGTCTGTTTTAGAAACAAAGGCAAGAGAATCTTTACCTAAAAATGAAGTTTCTACTATTGATTTAAAAAATAAGAAAATTGAAAAGGTTGAATATGAAAAAGTATCAAAGAATTCTTCTAATCTTTCAGAGCCTTACATGCCTAACGAAATTGATGCTCAATCGTCAATAAATAGAATGAACGAAACAAGAACTAAAGCTCTTATTGAAAATGTTAGTGAAAGAGCAGGAACAAAAAAACAACTCGGAGAGTCAGTTAAAGCAGATATTGAATCTGGTATTAAAGCAGATAAAGCAATTTATGAGCCTTTATATGAAGAAGTTAAAGAAGGTTCTAAAAAAATAACTCATAAACCTACTTCGACAATTGCTTTATCAGAAAGAATATTATCAGATATTAATGCTTTGAAAACTAAATCAGAAGGATCATCAAAAGTTATATCTACATTAAATAACGCTCTTGAAGATATGGGGCTCCACATAAAAGAATATAGAGGAGTTAATGGTTTTTTTGATAGTAATGGAAATAAATTAAATATAGGATCTTTTAGATTTAATGAAGATATAGCTCTTTCAAAAACGATTGAACTTGCTAAAAGATTAAATTCGATAAGTGGCTATGATGTCCTCGACCCTAGCATAAAAAATGTTTTAAAATTAGTTGTTGGTGACTTAAAAAACGAAATAAAAACTGTATTGAAAAAACAAAACTCTAATCTTTTTAATAAATATATGAGTGCGGAAGAAGCATTTGCAAAATCTGCAAATAAATTCCGTAAAGATTCCGTACGAAATATAAGGGGTAGTGAAAAATCAGAACAGATACTTGATAAAATAATACAACCTTCAATTTTAGAAGATATAAAAAATACTGTTACACCTGCACGATTTAAGCAAGTGGAAAGGGAAGTTGTGGAGTCGCTTAATGAAATGTCTTTTGAACAAGCCAATAAAGCATATAGAGAAATATCGCATCTATTGAGTAAGAAAGCTAATGACGCGTCAAGATCAATTATTTCTTCAAAATCACCTTTTGGGAAAGTTGTACCACTTAAAAATACTCATGAATCTATTATTACAGATTTAACAAAGGCTTTTAATCAAAGTACACGTCCTGAAAACGTTTTGAATTTGTGGAAAACTCCCAAAGGTCAAAGTATAATAAAAGATGCCATTGAAGGTACACCTAATAAAAAAGAGATATTGAATTATTTAAAAGAACAATCTTTTTATGATTTTACAAAGTCCGTTGTAGACAAATCAGGGAAAATAAACTTTAAGAAGTTCAATGAATATTTAAAAGACCCTGCAACTCTTGCAAATTTAAAACTTGTCGGTGGTGATGAAGCTGTTAAGTTTTTCTATGACCTTGAACAAATGTCAAATGTTCTTAAATTTAACATATCAACACTAGAAAAACTCCCAACTGTTAAACTTAATCCAACTAAGGGCACTTATGCACGTGGTGAGGAAGCTTTATTAAGATCGGCAGAAAAAGCCAATGAGCCTTACAAGAAAGCTTTAGAGTTAAAAGAGAAAATCCCTAATCTTAAAACTGATGGCTCACAATACGGAAAAGAAAAGTTAAAGATAGCAGGTGAAAGGGCTAGAACACATACAAAAGAAGTTGGATTATTTAAAGAAACATATCCTAAAAAACAAGCTGAACAGAGTACGCAAAGAGGTAAACAAGCTCTTGAAACGGCTGCAAGAAATCGCCAACCTTATAAATTCCAATTTGAAGATTTTATAGAAAAATATAACATAAGTCCAACAGTTCAGGGGGTGTTATACACGCTGGGATTACTTAAATTAGCGCCTGCAACAGTTGCGGTCACGGTCGGAAAAGTTTTATATCAAATAGCATCTAAGCCGTCAACGAGAAGTAAGTTCAGAATGTTATTAAACACTTCTAAAAAGCAAAAAGACAAGATTTTTATTATGAATCCATTTTTAAAAGCTCTTAATGATTTATCTGATGAATTGCCTGATGAATAGTATCAATGCGTCATTAAAAAGATGCAAACGCCAGCAAAGATAATGCAATTTAATAATATATCTTCCATGTTTTTAACTCCTTGTTATGTTTTGCCTATATCATAACACACTGAATCTTAAATGTCTATGTGAAAGAATTTATTTACATTCATATCTACTTTTCCACTCTTTAGCTAATATATCAATAGATTCGCTAAAAACAGGATCATCACAAGAAAACTTAATAGATTTAGAAAGAACGATTTGTAATTCTTTATAACACTTTTTACATCTAAGTAAAGCTGCAGGATTTGGATTTTCAAATGGTTTAAATATAAGTTCAACAGGACAAGAACAACAAGAAACGCCTATTTGTTTATCTATATATTCTTTCATATCAAAATTCATCTTAATATTCTATTCCTGTTTTCTACCGCTTTTCTATGTTTATCTAAAGCTCCGCTCATGTTTCCGACTACTTCTATATGTGAAACCCCCTGACACATATACTGAAACGCATCCCCATAATTTGAGGCGATAGAATGTAGTGGAGTCTCTAAATATCTTCCCGTCGCTTCATTCCATATCTTTCGATATTTTGACATATTATCAAGCAAAGGTTTTACTTTAGTCACATTAAAAACGCAACGAGAAAGTTTTATCCTTGCATGTGAGATTTGCATCTGCTTATCTGTTTTTTTAAGTACATGAAACTTTGTTGCAGTACATGAAAACAAACGCCTAAAATCCCTCTCATAGCTGTTATCAATATCCAAAGAATCACGCTTGACACTGTCGTGAGGAAGAAAAACAGTGTGATAGGTATATTTTTTATCTTGCAAAAGAAAATTTGCATAAAATGGAACATCTTTGTTTTTGTCTTCATAGTAATCTATCACTCTTATTTCGCCGTGTGCTAGCTGAAAGAATATTATAACAGTTAAATCGTTTAAGCCAATATCCATAGCTATATAAACGGGCAATAAAGCGTCATAAAGATTAGTGTAGAGGCATCTACCGTCTTTATATGCCTCTGCGATAGTTTCTGCGAAGTAAAATGCGTCACTAGAAGAAAGAAATGCCTCTGAAATAGTACTAGGAAACTCTTGTCTTATTTTTTCTTTAAGTATTTTCTCTTGTAAAGCGTACCAATATCTTTGTTGCAATGATATTTTAACATTTGCTTCTATTTCTAAATTATTAAAATAATCTGTTGATTCTGTGTTAAAATCTACTTTGTCATCAAGTTTGTAAGATGATTCTGAAAACCATGGAAAAAAGAATAGCTTATACTCCATCGCTGATAAGTTTTCATTACCTCGCTGATGTGCCGTATTTATCATATCAGCAAAATAACCTTCGTTACCCTCGCCTGTACTCTCTATTATAATCTTTCCGTTGGTCGGTACTGCTTGTAAAGTGCCTGTGATAACTTCCTCAGCTTTTTGTGGATTTCTTGCACATGTTTTGCCGAATTCAGATACTAAAACTAAAGGATAAGAACCGCCCCTCAATGTTGTATCGACTCTAAGCGAAGATCCGTTACTAAAAGTAATTTCTCTTGCTGATCTTTGAGTAATGTGAACATAATCTTTCATATCATCTAGTAATGTATCAAGAGCGTGACCAATAATTTTTTTAAAGATATGTTGTGCGTGTTCCATTGAATATGAAACAATACCGGCGGTCAAATTGTTAGTCGTCAATACGCTGTCGACCATATATAACACTGCAAATGTGCTCATACCTAGTTGTCGAGCCTTTAATATTAAATTACGAGTATGTAAGTTGTCTAAAACTTCCTCCTGAACTGAATTTAATTTAAAGGGTATTGAATTTGAGTTTTTATCGACAATTCGATATAGATTATTTAATCTTTCTTTTTGATTTGTAATATCGTATTTCATTCTTGAGATAATTTATCTTCTAACGCTTGCTGAATAACATCTGACATTGTTTTTTTAACTTCATCATTCAAATTTGAATTTGGTGGACTATAACCTCTACCTTTACCTTTTGAATTTAAAACAAACATTGAAGCTTTTAGCGCGTTAGCCATGTTGACAGGGTCATTTGTGTCGATAGCTTTTTGTAAAGTATCTTCCGCACCTTCTAAAAGACTTTCATCTCTATGCTCTCTATAATCTTTTAATAATTTTACTAATTCTGGATCTCTTGAAATATAGTTTCTTGCTGTTTCAATATGACAACCCAAAGATAAAGCTATTTTGTTTAATCTTCCTAAATTATTCTTTATAGCGCTCATTAAAGAGGATTTAGGTATATTTAATTTAGTCCCTTGAATTCCCATTATTGATACTCTTTTATTATATCTTCGTTACTATGTTTTTTCTTCCAACGCAAAACCTTTTCACCATTATATCTAAAGCCATCCCACCCGCTTCCAGTGTGCCAGCCATAAATATTAAATTTAAGATCATTTTTTTCGCACTCTAACAACAACA
>VFKP01000045.1 GCA_009885495.1 Gammaproteobacteria bacterium
GCAAATACAAACTCCTAAAGGGCCGTGTTTATATTACAGTGCAGAAGTTAAGGGACCCACAGCCGCAGAATGTTTACCCGAGCTTTGCTTGGCTGCGATACAAAAATTACCGATCCCCAAACCCATGCGTTGGGGTGAAAGTGAAGTGAGTTTTGTTCGTCCCGTACATTGGGTGGTTTTATTATTGGGACGAGAGGTTTTGCCAGCCTTGATCTTAGAGCAAAAGACTGATCGTTTGACTTATGGCCATCGGTTTCATCATCCTGAAGCGATCGTGTTAGCTGAACCCAAAGACTATGTCTTAGCTTTACAAAAAGCACATGTTATTGTGGATTTTGAAATGCGACAAAATTTGATTGCCACAGCGCTAACAGAAATTGCGGCAACCGTGCAAGGTCAGCCTATCGTGCCAATGGATTTATTGCAGGAAGTCACAGGCATCGTAGAATGGCCCGTTCCTTTGTTATGTCAATTTGATCCTCATTATTTAACGGTGCCGCATGAAGCGCTGATTTTGGCGATGCAACACCATCAAAAAACATTTCCTATTCGTGATCAGAATGGACATCTAATCGCTTATTTTATCAGCGTCAGCAATATCAATAGCCGCGATGCCACACAAGTGAGCCGTGGCAATGAACGCGTGATGAATGCTCGCCTTGCCGATGCTAAATTTTTCTTTGACACCGATCGCAAACACAGTCTTGCTTTCATGGCGCAAAAACTCAATGAAATTATTTTTCACGCACGTTTAGGCAGTTTGCAAAATAAAGCCGATCGCATTGCTGAATTGTCGAAAAGGATTGCCCAAAATCTTTCCGAAAATACAGAAGATGCTTATCGCGCAGGGCTTTTGTGTAAAGCTGATTTAGTGTCCGATATGGTGGGAGAGTTTCCCGAACTGCAAGGGACCATGGGCGCTTATTATGCGTCTCACAGTCATGAAACGGCTGCAGTGGCCCAAGCCATCGGCGAGCATTATCAACCGCGTTTTGCCAAAGACAGTTTACCCAGGTCTAAGACTGGGGCTATTGTGGCCTTGGCCGATCGCATCGATACTGTGGTCGGTATTTTTTCGGTAGGCGAAATTCCCAGTGGCGATAAAGATCCTTTTGCGCTTCGGCGCGCAGCTCTAGGTCTTTTGCGGATTATCTTGGCGCAAAAATGGGATCTGGATCTTTTAAAGCTATTGGATACCGCCGCTGAAATTTATGAAACAAAATTAAAAAATCCCATTGCAACAGCCGCGATTTTTGATTTTATCATGGAACGATTTAAATATTATTATCAAGAACAAGGGATCTCGGCTGAAGTTTTTAATGCTGTTTTAGCACGTCGTCCAACCCAACCCTATGATTTTGATTGCCGCGTGCGCGCGGTGCAAGTTTTTTGTCAATTACCTGAAAGTTTGGCTTTGGCTGCCGCTCATAAGCGAGTCAGTCGCATTTTAGGAAAAGAAAGCGTACAAGACCTCGGGAAATCGCAAGAAGCTTTGCTTCAAGAAACCGCCGAACAAGCCCTCTGGCAAGCATTGCAAGCTAAAAAACAAGCGATAAAGCCCTTAACGGCTGCAAACGATCATGAAGCTGCATTATGCTTATTGGCAGATTTACAAAAACCCATCGATGCTTTTTTTGAGAGTATTCTAGTGATGGTTGAAGATGAAAAGCTGCGCCGCAATCGATTAGCCTTATTGGCTGAGTTGAGAGATTTATTTTCACAGGTAGCTGATCTATCTTATCTGTAAGAGAATATAATCAGCTCCCCTCGCCCGGTACTCCGGGAGAGGGGTTGGGGGAGAGGGCTGGCATTTTTTAGAGTTCTTAGATCCTGAAAATAAAACCCGCTAAGCCGGCAAGATCTCATGAATGAGTCGATCTAATAAAGGGCGCAATAAGAATAATACTCCCGCACCTATCAAGCCAATCCACCCTAGCCCTAAAAGCACATGGCTGTAATGAGTGTTGCTGACCAGAGGTGAAATTGTGGCTGTTGAACCGACGGTGGCCCAGCCCGAGAAAATACCGGCCAAAGCTCCGCCCAAGCCTGAAGTCATCAACCAAGCCCCCATCATTAAGCCTCTTAAATGCACGGGTGCTAATTGTCCTACCATGGCAAAACCGATAGGACCTAAAAATAATTCGCCTAAACCTTGTAGGGCGTAGGCGACCACCACCCAAGAAGCATTGACATAGCCTTGTGCATTGGCAAAATGGATCCCTAGAGGGATGAGTAAGATCCCGCCCCCAATTAAGAGCAAAGCCATTGAAAATTGCTGAGTCAGTGTAATGCGATAGCCTTTTCGACGTAAACGTTGAAACAGCAAGCCCAGCATAGGGCCTACAGACATAATGATCACCGGATTCACATTGATAAACCATTGCGGAGGAGCCACTATACCCAAGAAACTGCGATCCACATTACGATCTACGAATAAGGCCAGAGCGTTGGGAATAAGATAGGTGATCATCCAGAATATGGTGGCAGCAGCGCTGAAGATCAAATAAGCGCGCATTTTCTGCTTAGCCATGGTGTTTTTTTCATAGAATGAGAGTCCGAGCAAAAGGGCAAAAACACCGAAGGTCAAATACATGATGAAATGTTGACTGGCGGTGGGAAAGCGCACCATATCGCAAAGTACTATGACTAAACTGGTGATGAGCACCAGGCCTAGAAAAATGCGCGGTGTTTTTTTCGCGGCAGCATCATAATGAGTGTGAATGTCTTTGAGATAGCGCCAACTGATGGCGACCCCGACTAGCGCTAAAATATTCCCAACGCCGCTTAATAAAAATAAATCGCGGTAATTGTTCGAAAGCTGAAATTGCCCGGCAACGATATTGCCAATGCAAAAGCCCAGATTCATGCCGCTGTAGTTCCAAAAGAAAGCGGTTTCACGGCGTTTATCATCGGCATGAAACAATTGGGTGACCATGCAATTGATGCAGGTCACATTCAAGCCACCTCCCGCGAGAAAGAAAGCCACACCGATGTAGAAAGTGTCTAAATTAGGGATGGAAATCAGATAACAGCCAATAGCGATCAAAACCATGCCAATGCAAAATAGGCTACGATAGCTCAAAAAACGACCACCAATATAACCGCTGACCAAATGTAGGCCATAGTTGAAGGCAAAAAACATGGCGACAAGGCTCGTTGTGAATTTATCGCTTAAGCCTAAGCCCTTTGAGCAATATAAGGCCAAAGTAGAGTAGAAAATGGCATAACTGATCACGGCTAAGAGCTGTATCACTAACAGAGAACGAGTGCCCTTAGGCAGGCTTTTATCAAGGGTTTTGCTTTCTAAAGAAGCACTGACTGCCATAACAAGATTCTCCTCAAAATAACGGTAAGTCTGCATTAGATATCAAAAAAGCAGAGAGTGCAAGTAGTAAATTTTTGGGCAATTTAGGCTTAAAATCAAGTATTCCACATTCACCTATGGTATAATAGAAGTCTGCTAAACCCTGTTTTTTATGCTAATTTTGGAGCCTTGTACGATGCCTGATAATCTTGCTTATAACTCTGCCAATATCAAAGTCTTAAGAGGTTTAGATGCGGTGCGTAAGCGCCCAGGCATGTACATTGGTGATACCGATGATGGCACGGGCTTGCATCATCTGGTTTTCGAAGTGCTCGATAATTCTATAGACGAGGCTCTAGCGGGGCATTGTGATCGCATTGATGTGATTATCCATGCTGATAATGCAGTCACGGTAAAAGACAATGGTCGGGGGATCCCGGTCGATATTCATGCTGAAGAAGGGCGTTCTGCGGCAGAAGTGATTATGACCATTTTGCATGCCGGCGGAAAATTCGACAATTCTTCCTATAAAGTGTCGGGGGGCTTGCATGGCGTGGGGGTTTCGGTGGTCAATGCCTTGTCGGAGACTTTGGATTTAACGATACGCATGAATGGCCAAGTCTATGAACAAACCTATCATTTGGGAGAGCCGGTTAAGCCTTTAGCACCCACGGGCAAAACTACAGAGCGCGGTACTGAAATTCGCTTTAAACCTAGCCCTACTATTTTTACCCAATTAGAATTTCATTATGATATTTTAGCCAAGCGTTTGCGAGAGCTTTCTTTCTTAAATCAAGGTGTTCATATTAATCTTTTGGATGAACGCAGCGGTAAGCGCGATAGTTTCCGTTATGAGGGAGGTGTTAAAGCCTTTGTCGAGTATTTAAATCGTAAAAAAACAGCCATTCACTCTAATGTCTTTTATTTCAGCGAAGAGAGCAAAGGCACTGTGGTTGAATTGGCCATGCAATGGAATGATTCTTATCAGGAAACGATTTATTGCTTTACCAACAATATCCCACAACGCGATGGGGGCACTCATTTAGCCGGATTTCGCGGCGCTTTAACGCGTACTTTGAATAATTATATTGAAAAAGAAGGCTTGGCTAAGAAATTTAAAATTGCCACCACCGGTGATGATGCTCGAGAAGGTTTAACGGCAGTGTTGTCAGTGAAGGTGCCGGATCCTAAATTTTCTTCACAAACCAAAGATAAATTGGTGTCTTCTGAAGTCAGACCCGTGGTTGAAAGTTCTGTCTCAGAACATTTTAATAATTTTTTACAGGAAGCCCCACAAGAAGCCAAAGCCATTATCAACAAAATGGTGGAAGCGGCCAGGGCACGTGAAGCGGCACGTAAAGCTCGTGAAATGACACGACGTAAAAGCGCTTTAGACATTGCGGGTTTGCCAGGTAAGTTGGCAGATTGCCAAGAACGCGATCCGGCCTTATGTGAATTGTTTATCGTTGAGGGCGATTCGGCGGGCGGTTCTGCTAAACAGGGGCGTTCTCGAAAAACACAGGCTATTTTACCTTTGCGCGGCAAGATCTTAAATGTCGAAAAAGCGCGTTTCGATAAAATGCTGTCTTCACAAGAAGTGGGTGTATTGATCACGGCTTTGGGTTGTGGTATTGGTGCTCAAGAATTTAATCCCGATAAATTGCGTTATCATAAAATCATCATCATGACCGATGCCGATGTCGATGGCGCGCATATCCGTACTTTATTGCTGACTTTCTTTTATCGGCAAATGAAAGAATTGGTTGAACGTGGACATATTTACATTGCGCAACCGCCTTTGTATAAGATTAAAAAAGGAAAACAAGAACAATACATCAAAGACGATACCGAATATTTGGCTTATTTGTATCAACAGGCTTTAGAAGACGTCAGTTTATATTTGAGCCCTGAAACTCCAGCTATCAGTGGTGTGAGTTTGGAGCAATTGGTGCTGCGCTACAAAAAAGTGGTCGATGGTTTGCAGAATATGAAGCGTTTATATCCCTTGCCCATCTTAATGGATTTACTGTATATGCCGGCTTTAACGGTGAATGCTTTGGGCGATGCTGAAAAAGTAAAGACTTGGTGTGATCAGTTGAGTGCGCGTTTGCATCATTTGGAACACAATGGTATTCGGTACACGGTGGAAGCGGTGGGTCCTTTAGAAGGCGAACTTTATTTACCTTCTTTGAACATCAATACCCATGGCAGCCTAGAAACGATTGTGTTTAATAAAGATTTCTTTGCTCGCCATGAATATCAAGCTTGTGCAGCCCTAGCCACCGAGCTGCAAGAGCTCTTAACGGAACACAGCTATTTCTTAAAAGGCGAACGACGCAAACCGATTGTGCAATTTGGTGAAGCGCTGGAATGGCTGATGGAAGATTCGAAAAAGGGTCAATCCTTACAACGCTATAAAGGTTTGGGGGAAATGAATCCTGATCAACTCTGGGATACGACCATGGATCCAGAGCATCGCCGTTTGCTGCAAGTGAAGATTGAAGATGCGGTTGTCGCCGATGAAATGTTCACGGTTTTAATGGGCGATGATGTAGAGCCGCGTCGAGAATTTATTGAGGATAATGCGCGCTCAGCGACGAATATTGATGTTTAGATAAGACTCAAGTACTGTCCGAAGAAAGCTTATAAACTCCCCTCGCCCGGTAATCCGGGAGAGGGGTTGGGGGAGAGGGCAGAACCTGAGGATAAAGTGGGAACTCTCCTCGCCCGGTAATCCAGGAGAGGGGTAGGAAAGAAGGGTTGGGAGAAACAGATGATTAGAGTTTTAGTCAATGGTGCTTTGGGACGGATGGGACAAGAAGCGGTGCAAGCGATCAAAAATTCCCATACGCTAAGCCTCGTCGGAGAATGTGGTCGTGGTGATGATCTGTATGCCGCGGTTAAACACAGTTCGGCACAAGTCGTCCTCGATTTTACAACGCCCGATGCTGTTTTTAAGAATACGCAAGCGATTTTAGAGGCTAAAGCTCGGCCAGTGATTGGTACCACGGGATTGATGTCTGCACAAATCGCGGAATTACAAGCACAAGCCAAACGCTTGGGCTTAGGCGGAATGATTGTTCCGAATTTTTCTCTAGCGGCCGTGTTGATGATGAAGGCTGCTGCGCAATGGATTAAATATTTCCCTAAAGTAGAAATTATTGAAAAGCATCATGAAGGGAAAATAGACGCTCCTTCAGGCACGGCTCTGAGAACAGCAGAGCTGATGGCTGCTGCCCGTGAAGTGCAAATGTCTAATAGGGAAGAACGCATTTTAGTGGAAGGAGCCAGAGGCGCCAATGTTCAAGGGATCCCCATTCATTCTCTGCGCCTTCCAGGATTGGTCGCACATCAGGAAATTATTTTTGGTGGCAGCGATGAAACCTTGACGATCACTCATGATTCCATCCATCGACGCAGTTTTATGCCGGGAGTATTGTTGGCCTGTGAGAAAGTGATGGATTTGAATGAATTGGTGTATGGCTTAGAATCTATTTTAGAATGAGAGTAACAACTCTATCCCTAAGGCGGGTACGACAAAGCACAGATTTGGCGTGTAAGATGTGCCAAATATGGGCTTTTCTGGAAAAGGGGTGCGAGTAGTTATGAATGAGCTGATAATGTCCGATAAAAAGACTTTGTTAGCACTCTCATCGACTATTTTTCTATGGGGTTCGGCTTTCGTGGCCATTCGTATGGTCACCCCTTATTATTCTCCCGGCGGTTTAGCGCTGTTACGTTTACTTATTGGCTCTGTTGCCATCATTCCTTTTGCCGCGCGCTATCTTCTTAAAAAACCGAAATTTAAGCTTTTAGATATTCCCTATATTATTATTTTGGCAACCTTGGGTCTGAGTTTATATCATTTTTTCTTAAATACGGCAGAACGCAGTGTTTCTGCGGGAGTGGCCAGTTTCATCGTGGGACAGGTGCCCATTGTTTCGGCTTTATTAGCGCTATGGATTTATAAAGAGCGTATTCCTTTCTGGGGCTGTATCGGTTTAGGCATTAGTGTTTTAGGAGTGGGGTTGATTGGTCTTTCTGGAGCGGATGGGTTTCATTTTTCAGTGGGTCTAGGGTATGTGCTGGCGTGTACGCTGTTTTCAGGAATTTATAATGTGTTCATTAAACCCTTGTTGCTGCGTTATCATCCCATAGCCCTGTCAACTTATTTGATTTGGGCCAGCACACTATGGCTATTACAATATTGGCCGGATTTAGTCCATGATGTCAAAACGGCTCCTCTAAACGATACTCTAGCCGTGGTTTATTTGGGCTTATTTCCAACAGCGATAGCCTATATGACCTGGAGTTATGCCTTGACGCGCTTACCCACTTTTAGAGCGTCTTGTTGGATGTTTATGTTGCCCTTGGTATCCTGCCTTTTGGGGTGGTTGGTGTTAGGCGAGATGCCCGATGGGCTTACTTTCTTGGGCGGACTCATTGCCATGGGTGGGGCTATTTTGGTGACCCTAAGTAAACAATCTGCCAAAGTCGAATCAGCGGAGACTGAAATTCCCTTGGCGGTGGCTGAGGAGAAGGGCCGCTAGTTTTTATTCATTCCAAGTTTTGGGGTAACTCAAAACTCCCCTCGCCCGGTAATCTGGGAGAGGGGGTGGGGGAGAGGGTTACAATAAATCCCTAAAACAGACTACAAACCTAAATAGAGTTAAAAAAAACAAAATAAATCACTAAAAAAACCTTAAAATCCCATTAATCGACTTGATCCTTGGCCAAAACTTTGTTAATCTTAGGCTCATTCAAACTCCCTAATACTTATCTAAAGAGGAATTATTATGCAAACAGAATTACATCCAGCCTATCAGGATGTTCAGGTCAAATGCAGCTGTGGTAGCCTTGTTGGGATCCGCTCCACTTTGCCTAGCACTACTTTGAATGTCGAAGTCTGCTCTAAATGCCATCCTTTCTACACCGGCAAGCAAAAAATAGTGGATACCGCAGGCCGTGTCGATAAATTCAGACGCCGTTTCAAACAAGATAAGCGGGAAGAAGGCAACGCTGAAGCCGCTTAGGGACTAAAAGCTTCGATTGTATCCTTTTTAAACTTCAAAGCAATCCAAAATTTCCCTCATCCAGTATTTCACAGTACTGGAAAAGCCTATGAGCTTTCCTCGGACACTAAAGGCTCCCCTCGCCCGGTATCCCGGGAGAGGGGTTGGGGGAGAGGGTTACGAAATGCTTCGAAAATCTCACGGGGTTTTTCTGATGCCAACAAGCCAACTCTATGAAACAACTCAAAAGAACAAATTTATTTGGATTTTCCCTATTTTCGTCTGTTGCCTAGGCGCTGTTTTTTACGCCTATGAATATCTGCTGCGTATCACGCCCAATGTGATCTATGCCGATTTATACCGTTATTTCGGTATTTCAGCAACGGGCTATGGTTTTATCAACGCCGCTTACTATTATCCCTATGTCATTATGCAATTACCCGTGGGAATGCTCATGGATCGCTATGGGCCCCGTCGCTTGCTCACTCTAGCCTGTGTAATGTGCGCTTTAGGCACGGCTATTTTTGCCGGTACTGATCAATGGCTGATTGCTTTATTAGGGCGGTTTTTGGTCGGCTTTGGTTCGGCCTTTGCCTTTGTCGGGGTTTTAAAATTGGCAACGATTTGGCTACCGCCTAATCAATTTGGATTTATTGCCGGGGCAACCTCATCTTTTGGCACACTCATGGGGGCTTTTTTCGGTGAGATTTTTTTAGAACATTTAGTCGCTGTCCTACATTGGCGGCCTACTTTAATGGTTTCAGCGGTGGCCGGTTTAGTGTTGGCAATTATTTTAGCCTTGGTGATTCGCGATAAACCCAAACATCAGAAAGATTATAGTGCAGAGGCGCTGGAGCAACAGCCCCATACTTTAAAAGAAGTGTTTAAATATTCTATGCTCGTGTTTAAAAATAAATTTATCTGGTTAAATGGCTTGGTGGGTTGCCTGCTTTATTTACCGTCTTCGGGGTTTGCCGAAAGTTGGGAAAAACCCTATTTGATTGCAGCGCATAATTTTTCCAGTTTAGAAGCCGCTCATGCTGTTTCTACCGTGTTTTTAGGGTTTACCATTGGCGGGCTTTTCTTCGGTTATGTATCCGATAAAATAGCTCGCCGTAAGCTTCCTATGTTGCTGGGTGGAGTTTTGGCAGCGATTTGTATTTCCATCGTGCTTTATGTGCCTAATTTATCAAAGGATGCCGTGTTTTTCTTTTTGTTTCTATTTGGAATTTCTTATGGGGCTGAAGTCTTAGTGTTTCCCATTGCTCGTGAGATCAGTTCCACAAAAATAGCGGCAACGGCCATGGCGGTGACCAATATGTTCGTGATGGTGAGCGGGGCATTGCTAACTCCCGTGGTCGGCATTATTTTGGATCATGTATGGAAAGGCATCATTGTTAACAATGAACATGTGTATACGGCATCCAACTTTACCCTGGCTTTGACCATGTTAC
The DNA here is from genome assembly GCA_009885495.1 of Gammaproteobacteria bacterium. Classification (GTDB taxonomy): domain Bacteria; phylum Pseudomonadota; class Gammaproteobacteria; order UBA1113; family UBA1113; genus VFKP01. The sequence continues at coordinate 9,771 of VFKP01000045.1, forward strand.
CCATAGCCTGTATTTTAGCCGCTTTTTTCGCTGCTTTTTTGAAGGAAACCTATGGCCGGCCTTTAGAGGAATGATCTCGCATCTTCAAGTGTAATGGGTCTAGATCTTCTAAAATATTTTCTTTCTGATCGTAGCCCTTTCATCCTCAGAAAAATTTTGAATCAAGTCTTTAAGCGCTGTTTGGCAGGGCAGTATTAAATTTGGTTCGATTTCATATAAAGGCAATAAAACAAATAGGCGTTCTTTCAAACGAGGATGGGGCAGGGTATAGTTTTCTTCTTGTCGCTGTACTTGTTCATAGAGCAAGACATCGATATCGATAGAGCGAGGTCCCCAACGCTCACTTTTAAGCCTAATACGGCCTTGTTTTTTTTCAATCCTTAAACAGCGTTCTAATAATTCCTCGGCTGAATAAGCACTGTTACATTTCACCACAGCGTTGATGAAATCATCTTGAGGTGGGCCAATGGCCGGGGTTTGGTATAAGCTAGAGCAGATTAAATCGCTGATTTTCGGATCGGCTTGCAAGTCTTGTACAGCATTGTGGATCTGCTTTTGGCAATCACCCAGATTACTGCCCAAACCTAAAAAACAAATCGGCATCTGCTTTATTCCTGAGGGGGTGCTAATTTGGCTTTGGGTTTACGCGGTCGATAAGATCGTTTTCGATAAGTTCTGATCTGCGGTAGCGTTTGGATGAGTTTGAGTTGATCCTCTGCAGACAATTCTTGTATATCGGTCCACCACTCGGCCAAAGGTTTTAAAGACTCCTCTATTTCAGAACGTAGGCATAGAAAATCATAGGCTGCGCGGAAACGATGATGCTGCAGTAAAGACTCGATCTGTGGGCGCTTACGTGCCTCAAGGCGAAATTGCAAAGACCAAATATCCATCACGGTTTGTGTGATTTGATGGGTAAAGTCCAGCGAAGTTCTTGCTTTTTGAATCAGTTCCATGGCCTTTTTCTCAAAAGGGATAGATATTTCTGCTGCAGAAGCAGAGTTGTCCCTTAATCGCAATTGCAAGGGGTACCATAAAAAAACGGAAACCAAGAAAGCCGGATTTAAGGGTTTGTTTTCCATCACGCGTTTATCGGTATTTTGAAGAGCGCGTAAGATAAAGCGATCTGCGTCCAAATGGAAAATAGGATCTTGTAATAGTTTTTCAGTGCTGGGATAAAGATATTGTAAAAGTTGATATTGTCGTAAGCTTGCAAAAGTTTTAACGGCACTGCCGGTGCTGAATAATTTTATAGTTTCATCGAATAAACGCGCATTAGAAATTTCTTTGAGTAATTCGCGAGTGGGAGCAATCGCGGCAGCGGTTTTTGCTTCTAAGGACATGCCAAGTTTTGCTGAAAAGCGGATCGCGCGCAGAATGCGGACCGGATCTTCGCGATAGCGCAGTTCAGGTTTGCCAATGACGCGCAGCAATCCTTGTTTTAAATCTTCCAATCCTTCCGTAAAATCGATGACCGTACGCGTTTTGGCATCATAGTAAAGTGCATTGATGGTAAAATCGCGTCGCCAAACATCGTCTTTTAAAGTACCATAAACATTGTCTCTTTTGAGTAAGCCTTCACGGCTTTTCATTTGATCTTTACCTGATTTACCTTGTTTGCGAAAAGTGGCGACTTCAATGATTTCATCTCTATAATATAAATGAGCCAAACGAAATCGTTTGCCAATTAAGCGACAATTTCGAAATAATTTACGAACTTCCTCGGGTTTAGCGCTGGTGGCGACATCAAAATCCTTAGGCTCTCGCCCCAAGAGCAAATCGCGCACACTGCCGCCCACTAAATAGGCTTCAAAGCCAGCAGTGGTTAAAATTTTAAGCGCAGACAGGCAATGAGGGCTAATGTTGTGAACGGGAAGCTGATGTTCGGCGTGAGAAAGAATATTTTTTGAGCTGGCAGAAGAGCTTTTTTTAGATAATATTTTTTTGATAAAAGAAAGCATAAATAGCCCTGTTTTGACTGGCAGCCAGCAGACGAATGAAGACTTATTCTAACAGTTCTGGGTCTTGAATACTAGACAGATCAAAATCGCTTAAAAGTCTTGCGAATGTATTTAGAACTGCTAATCTTCTAGGAAGACCCCCGGATCGCTTTATTTGAGAGAAGGCAGGTATAATGAAAATTAAAATCAGTGATCTTGGCCAGTTTTTACTGGCACATCCGGCAGATACGCCATTTTTCCTTGTCTTGGAAACTGGAGAGATTTTAGATGAAGATCATTTACCTCTAATTTCTCAAAAAACAAAGCGCTTACCATTGGTCGCGGAAGTTCAAAACCTAAAATTCTGCTGGGAGTACACTCAAGAGATTGATGATCCTGCCTTGCGACACGATTTACAGCTGATCTTGAATCATATCGATCCAGACGAAGGTGTGGATGAATTTACAGAATCTTTGTATTATCATGGCCTTGAGGAGGAATGGCTGACTTATCAAGAAGAGCAGTTACAACATATTTTGGCAGATTGGTGTGATGCTGAGGATTTGGATTACAGTGAATGAGTAGTTACTTTTTTCTTCCAATAAGGGTAGAATAGCGCCTATCACTATAGCCCTTATCTGAAGGAAACCTCATGAAAAACCTTTTATTTTCCAAAGCGATGTTAAAAGTAATTTTTTTAACATTGGGCCTTATGTTCTTTAGCTTAACTTACGCTTACTTTAATCCCAGCACATCTTCTGTCGACTCCAGAGACACCTGGCGTTGTTATGCACAAGACAGTGTTCATCAGCGTTATTTTGATAGCAATGATGATCTGTCTAGAGCCATGACCGATGCTTCACGCACCTGCCGTCGCTACAGTCGTTTTGCGGCCAGTTGCAGTAGCCAACGTTCTTATTGCGCGCGCAGCAATGGGGATGAGAATTGGAAATGCTACGCCTATGATCGCCCGGGTCGCAGATGGAATGGTACAGGGCCGAATACCCATGCCGCACAAAATGATGCTTTATTTCGGTGTCAAAAATACAGTGGTTCTTCCAGAACCTGTTCGGTACGCAGTAATGAATGTATAAGGATGTAACATGAAATCAACAATTCTAAAAATAAGCTTGGCGCTTAGCCTGAGCTATTCCACGGCGTTTGCGCTATCTCAAGTCCCTACGGAAAAGGCCAGTATCGGCGTCTCACAAGCCGTGGCGCATTTAAAATCGCAAGAGGTACGTGAAGTATTGCTGCCAGAAACAGTACCAGCCCCTAAGCCTGGAAATCATTATTTTGTGAGCTCTGAGATCAAGCCTAATACGCTGGACTATAGTGTTTTTTTCGATGCTTCAGCCGATTGTCATGGTAGCCATCATTGTTCCTTAGGCCAGTTGGCCACGGAATTTCAAGGCTCGCCCAGTATTTATTACAATAGAAATAATCAGGAAATTACTCAGAGAATCATGTTGGCTAAAAATGCTCCGGCTTATTTTACCCCCAGCCATGCCATGGGCGATTTTTGGCCGGCGCGAGTCGAATGGCGTTGCGGCAATAGTCTATACACGCTGAGCTGGTCTTTACCGCCCAAAGATGAGAAAGCGGCATTGCTGACTATGGCAAGAGGGATTTGGCCTAAAGCCTGTGATAATAAAATCTCTTAGCGCTTGGAGTATCGCAGTACTGTCCGGGAAAAGTGGAAACTCCCCTCGCCCGGTATTCCGGGAGAGGGGTTGGGGGAGCTATCCGATGCACACATCTTATCTCGCAAAAAGCCAGCCCTCATACTGAAGTTCA
>VFKP01000058.1 GCA_009885495.1 Gammaproteobacteria bacterium
AAGCAATCCAGTGAACAGCTCACGGTCCCGCAGTAAACTCTCTGGATTGCCACGTCGCTGCGCTCCTCGCAATGACGGATCTCGTATTTTCATCGGCGATGGGCGCTATTTAAGCGGCTTATCCACCAAGATCGCGGCGGTCATCGTACCATTCACATTAGTAGCCGTTCTGCCCATATCGACAAGACTATCTACACCTTGCACCAAACCCACGACGGCATAGGGCAAACCCATAGCGCTTAGGGTGACGGTTGCCGCAATAAAAGCCGTGCCTGGAATACCGGAGATCCCCAAAGAAGCAATGGTATTGATAAACATCACAGTCAAGAAAATACTTAAGGTCATCGGCTGATGTAAAATAGCCAAAGCCATCACCACGAGTATTGCCGGAAACACGCCTGCACAAGCATTCATGCCTAAAGTCGCGCCCATGCTGGGTACAAAACTGGAAGCCAATTGGGAACGACCAAACCGATCGCGTAAGATTTCTTCGGTCAGCGGCAGTGTCCCAAAGCTAGAACGTGTGGTGAAAGCCACTAACAATGCGGGATAGGCTTTTTTCAAATAGGTCCAGGGAGAAATTTTGGCAAATACTGCAATCAATGTGAGATGCATGAGGATCACCAAAAACATGGCGATGAAGATGGCGACAAAATAATTGGCAATGCCAAAAAGTGTATTTAAACCCTGAGTGGCGCTGACATGTGCTAATAGAGCGAGCACGCCATAGGGGGTAGTACGGATCACCAGGCGTGTTAATTGTTTGACGACGTGAAAAGTAGAACTGATGAATTTTTTAAAACCTTCTCCTTCTGCGGGGGCTTTCTTGCAGATCTGTAAAGCACTAAGCCCTAGTAAAGAGGCAAAAATAGCGATGGCTACGGTATTCTCATTGCTCATGGCCGCTACGGGATTACTGGGCAGCATGGCCAATAAGGTATCGACAAGGCCCGTGTAAGTGTGTGTGGGCAGCGGGCCATCCAAAGGTAGGCTTAACTGACTACCCACATGCATATAAAGACCAACGCCCATGGCAATGGCAGAAGCCAAAGCCGTCATCAGCAATAACAAGGCCACTGAACGGCTGATGAGTTTGCCAATGATTTCCACAGGATGATCGCTCATATGGACGAAAGCGTGGATAATAGAAGTGAGCACCAAGGGTAAAACCAGCATTTTCAAGAGATCAAGATACGTTTCACTGACCAAAACCAAGGATTGGGTGATGAAATGAGCTGTAAAAGCATTTAAATGCGGCTGGCAATAGTTGAAGAGCGCTCCCCCCGCTAAACCTAAAACCAGACTGATAAAAATACGAGAATTGCTGCCTAAGCGTTCTACTTTTTCTAATGAAAATAAAAAGAGTAAGCTGGCTGGAAACAGAAGAATAGGCCAATTATTTAGCAGAGTTAGCATTGGAGGTCCTCAAGAAAACAGTTCAGGGGTGCTGAAGATCGCATCTAAAGAGGGTAGGATATCACAAAATCGCCCTTAATCGAATGCTAGGGTTTGTGCATAAACCCGGAGATTAAAGCTCAGTTATTGAGCATTTTAAGTGCTTCTCAAGACCCCAAACTTAAAAAGGGGCTATTTGCATTCCAGAATAGACGCTGCTATATTCCATAATAGCCGAAGCTTTAATCCGGAATGGCTGAGAATCGCTGCCATTGTAGAACGAGACGTAAAAGATATCTCATCGATCGAAAAATTAGTCGAGATGCCAAGACTTTTAGAAGTGCTTGCACAGCAATATGGAGAGCGCTGTTTGTCATTTGGCGATAAACTTTGGGCTATCCCTTTTTCTATGCTGGACTGATCTGGGCCAGCTCCAGCATGAGGAAGTGCCTTGTGCAAGAATCTGTTCTGCTATAGTGTGTTATAGCAGATACTCAGTATTATGATATAACGCACTATAGCAAATTTATGGAACGAAATGCACTCCTGCCTGGCGAGGGTATAAATGGTTATTTTAAAAGCAAGGAACGTGTGCCGATGATTCAATAAGTAAGCTGATATTTTTAGCTTTTATCCTTATCCCTATCCCTCAATCGTCTTGGGTAAAACTAAATTTTGCAATAATCCTGGTACGAAAGGATTAATGCTGGTAGACAAGCTACTTAAGGTGTAGGCATTGCTGTTTAAACCGCTACTGGGAAAGTTAAAGGCGATCTCAGCCGGATCGCGGCTGGGCTTTAAGGCCGCTTGATTTAAGAGTTCTACAAAAGCCCAAGGGCCTTGCACTTTTAAGGTTTGGCTTTGACCTTGTTGATCTAAGATGGTAAAACTTAAATGCGGATCCTCTCCTGAAATTTTAGGCCAAGTCAGAGGGAGCGGCGTTGGCTTTTGATGATCGTATACGGTCGATTGCCCATTCACTGTGAGCGTGAGCGTTTTAATTTCGGGGCTTAAGGCTGCGGGGGTTAAGGCTAATTGCAAATTAAACAAAGACGCATCATCAGCAAAGAAAAGATTCTGCAGCAATCGTGCTTGGCGTAAGGCTTCCAAACTTTGAGTAGATAAAGCTAAACCATAACCGTCCCGAGTTTTGATTTTCCATTGCCTAGGATCGGATTTATCGATGAAGGGATCCAAATATTGATTATCAAAGCGATTGAGCGTACCTTTGGGGGCAAAGAAAGCGGAAAATTCATCTAAAGAGAGGCTGTTTTTAGGATCGGAACCAAAGGGAAAACGAGACGCAATTTTCTGAGCGTATTCGGGATAAAGTTGATTTTCCCAAGCTTTGGCTATGGGGCCTGCGGCTTTTTGCAAGAGTCCTTGCCAAGTGTTTGCCACCAACCGCTCTGTCCAATTTTGCCAGGGCGCCGGTAGGGTGGCGCTTTTATCCAACAGATCCGATAATACATCCGATTCATTCAAATGTTCCATACGATATTTTGCCAGTGTAAACGCTTTTTCTTCGGGCTGTGATGCCGTATTCACAGTGTTCACTAAATGTTTCAGACGATTCAATTCTTGATACGCTTGTGGATTGAGGGTTTGCAGATCGGTCAATAAAGGGGTGGAAAAAGCCAAGCTGATGGGTGTGGGCATGCCCTGATATTTAATCTGTGTATTGGCATTAAACTGCTGATTCAAGTTAAACAAAGCCGAATGAGGATCCAATAGCGCATCTAAAGTTAGACTTAATTTTTGTAAATTGGTGCTGTCTTGTAAGCGCAAAGACGCTTGTAAGGCTTGCCAATGTTGAATATAGTTGGCCATATAATTTTCACGTGCCGCTTGTAAAGTTTCTTCTTGATTAAAGGCTTGGGCGTTTAATACAGAATCGCCTTTTCTCAATTGGGCCAATTGCTCGGCTAAGCCATGCTCGTAAATCATATTAAATTGTGCGGCTGTAAATTGTGCGGGGATATTAAAAGTGGCGCGCGCATTTTTAAATTGAAGCAAAGTATTCTGAGAGGCTAAATTCAAGCTTAAAGGATTTTGTTTTAAAGCATAGTGTTCATTCAAAAGCACATTGGCCAAAACAGCCGGAGATTGTGCATTTAAATAATCATCAGCTTTCTGCAACAAAGTGAGCGATAAATTTGCCGCGGGCAATACCGACAATGAAGCCAATTCGCGCTGTAAAGCCTGTAGATCATTTTGCGAAGGGTGAAACTTTGTATCCCAATAATGAATAAACCAGGCTTTGGCCAAATTCATATCTTTGACTTGTGCTTGTGCTAAAATTTGATAAGTGTTTAACGCCCCATAAATCATTTCAGAAGAAGGATGAGGGTTTTTGAGTTGCTGGGTTAATACCTGCTCTAATTGCGAGGCTAAAATAGTTTGTAAACCTTCTGTGAAAATAGTTTTTTGCTGTAGCGCCAATTGTTTTTGCTTTGAAGTCCAGGCGAAAAAATGAGAGTTTTGAGTTTTTTGAATGGCATTCTTCATTTCGATTAAACTTTGTAGACGCGTAAAAGATTGTTCTGAGGTTAAGGTTTTACCGGGAGTGGTGGCTAAAAACTGATAGCGGGTGAGGGCTTTTTCAGCCACAGCCACTTGATTAATATTTTGGTTGATAGAATGCCCCCAATAGATCACCGTGGCTACGATCAAGAGGGCGGCACCGGCTAAAATACTGCGGCGTTGCCAGAGATGGCGATTTAATCTAGAGGTTTTAGGGGCCGTGCTAAATGTTTTTTGATCGGCAAAAATGACTTTTCGGAACAATTGCTTGATGAAAAAGGGTTCTCGGGCTTGTCGTTGTGGTGATAATAAGGGCCGTGTATAAGGCGTTAAAGCAAAGCCCTGCGATAAAGGCTTTAATAGGCGATCGATCACATGTTCTTCGGGGACAGCGCTGGTAAAATACAGACCTCTTAACACAAAACGAGAGTCTGCCGTAAAATGATCAACTTGAGTGTGTAGGAAATAACTTAAAGTTTTCTTTAAGCTGTCGATCTGCAAAGGAAAATCCTTGATGGATGAGCGTCTTTGCCAATCACGTTCACTGTGCAAGCGTATCATCAATAGTTCATTTAAATTTTTGATTAAAGCATTAAATTTTAGTGTAAAACTATCATTTAAAGTTTGTGCTGTCATTAATTCATCTTCACTAAAACTCATGCCCCAGGTTTGTTCTCGTTCTTCGGGCGATAAATCGTCAAAATACTCTGAGAATCCAGCTAGGCAATCGGCTTTGGTGAGCACTAAATAAATGGGCGCTAAATGCGTTTGTTTAACCCTTAATTCTTCCAAGCGAGCGCTGAGGTTTTGAAAATGCCAGGATTGTTCTTCTTTGCTTTGCAAGGCTAAACGCTCAAGACTTAAGGTTAAGATAATGCCTTGAATGGGTTCTTTTTTTTCTTTAAATAAAAGTTCTAAAAAATGTTCCCAGAGTTGTGCGCTGCCCTGAGACATCGAATCATGTAAGGTAAATTGCCCTGAAGTATCGAAAAAAACCGCTTCGCGGGATACCCAGAGATCGCAATGGCGAGTAGTGGGAATAATATGGTTTGGGCTTGTGGATTTTTTAGTGAGTATAAAATTTAAACTAGAATGCGCGAGCAGAGAAGATTTTCCTGTTTGCGGGCCCCCTAAGACTAAGAACCAAGGAAGATCAAATAGCGGTTTACCCAGATGATTCGGATGGGTTTGTGTTGATTTTAAAAATTGAATGGCGCCGGCAAAGGTCTTTTCCAAAATGCTCAGTTCAGTGGCAAATTTAATTTGTGATTTTGGTTTTGCCTTGGGTTTTCGTTCTTTAGTTTGGGGAAGGGGTGTGGTCATAGGAGCCTCTCAATAAAACAGTTCATAGAAAGTTGAATCAGCTGAAATCCTTGGGTGAATAAAGACGTTTTAGGCAAGGGCTGTAATTCTTGCAGAGCTGAATATAAGGGTTGTGAGGTGGCGTGTAACACATAGCTGGAACCTAAACCTAAAATGAGTAATATGGCCACTGAAACGCAGATAATCATCCACAATGGCAATAGATGCTGTAATTCTTGCGAGAATTTTTTGTAAGGCGTTTGTTTGTGATTCAGTTGTCGTGAATAATGGCGCCTATGTTTACGGATCAGATGATAGAGATCATCGACAATGGATTCTAATTGTAATTTTCCATTTTCAAAGACACGAAATTGCCCTTCAAATCCTGAAGATAAGCACAAATAAATAAATTCGAGCAGATCAATATAGGTTTCTGGAAATTCACGCAATTTCTCTAGGATAAAGAAAAAACGTTCTCCACCCCAAACTTCTCCTTGGAAATAGGTCAGGAGATTATGTTTATGCCATTGGGCTTCTTTGCCCCAAACTGTATTTTGGATAGTTTCATCTAGAGTCGCGCAAATGATATAACGTGCGATCAGCACTTCATCGTCGCTGTAAGAGCGGCGTTGTGCATTCCAGATAAAGGCATTGATTTCATGGACCAGGCAATGATGCAAGCCCTCTATTTTAGGATAATGATCCATCTGACGAAATTTGCCAATCAAAGAAAATAAAGAACTGGCCGCTGCGCTTAAAGGGTTAATGCCTTGTTCGGGCATAAAAGTTTTGGATTTATAGCGTTTTTGTAGGCTGTTTAAAGGCTGGCCTCTTTGAGCCAGATCTTTTAAGTCCTGGTTTTCAGTGCTGTTTTTCATAAGCTCTGAAGACTGAGCAGCTGTATGAGTATCCAATTGTCGGGTCATATTATTCCCTCGCGGTGGCGCGCCAACCAATGTCCTTGCGATAAAATTTCCCAGGCCAACTGACCTGATTTGCCCAATACAGCGCCTTTGTTTGCGCTTCGAGCAGGGTTCGTCCTAAAGTACTCACGCAGAGCACACGACCTCCAGAGGTTTTTAATCCTTGACCGTGGAGTTGTGCGCCAGAGACAAATATTTTTATGTCTTCAGGTAATTCTCGCGTGTAGTTTGCGATCGGCTCGCCGATCGCGATGTCACCGGGATATCCCGGGGCACACAGTACGATAGATACCGCCGCTCTATCATCCCATTCTACACACTTGCCTTGAAGTTGGCTATGGCTTGCCGCCCAACACAGCGAAAAAAAATCGCTTTTGAGTCGAAATAATAAGGCCTGTGTTTCAGGATCTCCTAAGCGACAGTTAAATTCCAAGAGATGGATTTTCCCTTCGGGGCTAACCATTAAACCCGCGTATAAAAAACCCTGATAAGGGGTATTTTCTTCTGCTAAACCCGCTAAGCTAGGCTTAATCACAGTATTTAAAATGGTTTCTTCTAAGTCTTCTGAAAGCCAGGGCACAGGCGAATAAGCGCCCATCCCGCCAGTATTAGGGCCTTGATCCCCCTCATCGCGCCGTTTATGATCTTGGCTAGAGGCTAAAGAAACCATATTCTGGCCATCACTCATAATGATATAGCTCAATTCTTCACCCTGGAGAAATTCTTCAATGATGATCTCGGGTGTGGCGCTGGCTTTAACGGGCTTTAAAAAAAGTTCAATGGCGGCATTGGCCTCAATCAAATCTTCAGCGATGATCACACCTTTGCCGGCCATTAATCCTGAGGCTTTGATCACCAAAGGAAAGGCTTTTTTTTCGGCATAGGCTTGGGCCAAATCGATCTGGGTAAAGGTTTTAAAAGCCGCTGTTGGGATCTTGTATTTGGCCATAAACTGTTTGCTAAAACTTTTAGACACTTCCAATTGCGCGGCTTTTTGTGTGGGGCCGAAGATTTTTAATCCCTGAGCCTGAAAAGCATCGACAATTCCCAGCTCTAAGGGAGCCTCGGGCCCGACAATCGTTAAATCAATTTCGGCTTGTTTGGCAAAACGGATTAAGCCTGTGATATCGGTTGCGGCAATATCAATGTTTTCAATGCCCGGTTCCAAAGCGGTGCCGCCATTTCCGGGCGCGACGAAGACCTGGCTCACGTGTGAAGATTGTCGTAATTTCCAGGCCATGGCGTGTTCGCGGCCGCCTTGACCAATGACCAATACTTTCATTTAACTACTCCTGCTTGCCGATCTAGGCTCTATCATACTGACATTTAGGCGCAAGCTATTATCGTTCATACTCAGCTCCTAATGTTTAAAATGACGCATGCCAGTGAACACCATGGCGAGTTGAAGTTCATCGGCGCGGGCAATGATTTCAGCATCGCGCATTGATCCACCCGGTTGTATGACAGCCTGGATGCCGGCAGCCGCAGCCGTTTCAATGCCATCGGCAAAGGGAAAAAAAGCATCGGAGGCCATCACTGCTTGTTGTAAAGAGAGTTTTGTGTCTTCTGATTTCAATGCAGCAATGCGTGCACTATCAACGCGACTCATTTGTCCGGCGCCGATGCCTAAAGTGCATCCGTTTTTGGCGTAAACAATGGCATTGGATTTAACATATTTGGCCACCGTCCACGCGAATTTTAAATCTAGCCATTGTGTTTGTGTGGGGTGTTGAAGCGTGACAACGTGTAAATTTTCTTCAAGATAGAGTGCTTGGTCTGGAGTTTGTAATAAATAACCACCGCCAATGGCTTTTAATTCATATTCGGGGCGATCGGCTGTAAGGCTTAAACACAGCACACGTATATTGGGTTTGGTAGCGAAGATGGCCAACGCTTCTTCATCGATGGCGGGAGCTAAGATCACTTCAATAAATTGTTGTGCGATCATGATGTTAGCCAATGAAGCTGAGATCCGATCGCTTAAAGCAATGACGCCACCAAAGGCTGAAACCGGATCGCTGGCATAGGCTTTTTGATAAGCCTGTTCTAAAGTGTCAGCTGTAGCGACACCACAGGGATTGGCGTGTTTGACGATCACACAGGATTTTTGAATGCGATCGAGGCTTAATAAGCAAGACCAGGCGGCATCGCTATCGGCTAAATTATTGTAAGACAATGCTTTGCCCTGTAATAAAGGTGCCTGAGCTAAAGTGGTTTGTTTCAGATCTTGATCTAAAACATAAAGACCGGCTTTTTGATGATTATTTTCGCCATAGCGTAAGATTTCTTTTTGCTTTAAGGATAATAATAATTCGCTGGGTAAATCCGTATCTTGTTCGGATAAATATTGATGGATCAAAGCATCGTATTGTGCCGTTTGAGCAAAAGCCTTGGTGGCTAAGATCTTTCGTTGTTCTAAGCTTAACAATTCTTTAGCGTTCAAAGCATCGATGATAAGCGCATAATCAGAGGGATCAATACAGACACAGACACGCGTAAAATTTTTAGCTGCCGCACGGATCAAAGAGGGCCCACCAATATCGATGTTTTCAATCGCTTCTTCAAAAGAACATTCTGGTTTTGCAATCGTTTCTTTAAAAGGATAAAGATTGACGATCACATAATCAATGCATTCAATTTCACAGATTTCCATAATGGATTGATCTTGAGGGATGCGGGCTAAAATACCACCATGAATTTTAGGATGTAAGGTTTTAACGCGCCCTCCCATGATTTCAGGAAAGCGGGTGTATTCTGAAACATCGGTCACGCGAATATTATGGCTTTGTAAATACTGTGCAGTACCGCCGGTGGAAAGAATTTCAATAGCATTGTCTATCAGAGCGTGAGCCAATGGAAGTAAGCCCGTTTTATCGGATACGCTAATCAGAGCTTTTTGTGACATGAATAAATTCTCCTAGTGCGGGTTTGTGACGTCGATAGAATAAATACAATCCCTGTGCTAAAGCTCCGGTGATGAATAATAAAATGGCCAATCCCAATTGAGTTTGATTGCTTAAATGCGAGGCGATGGCACTGATGCTAAACACGCCTAACAATTGTAGAGTACTGTAAAACCCCGCCGCGGATCCTCGCGATTCTTTGAATTCACTTAAGGCTGAGACCATGGCATTCGGCATCACAATGCCAGAGGCCAGAATAAAAAGCATATAAGGCAGTAAGATCACTGGAATACTCAAATAACCCAATAGCGCCAATACCATCATCAACAAAGGCCCTAACCATAAAGGCACAAGGCCAATCATCATGCGCGTCGGGATCAGCCAACGGCGTGCTAAGAGGATATTTAAGTAGCGGCTAAACAGTAGAACAATGGCGGTGAGTAAAGCCAGCCAACCATATTCAATGGCCGTTAAACCTAAGCGGACTTGATAGAGAAAAGGGCTGATGGCGTAATACGCTAAAACGCCGCCCAGAGAAACAGAACTTAAAACTACAAAAATGGGAAACGAAGGTGTGCGAAGCATTCGCCCATACAATTGTGTCATTTTGCGAAACTGTAAAGCTTGATGATCCAATTGTGAATGGGTTTCGGGTAAATAGAAGAAAATCAAAATACCGACGCTGAAAAGATAAACGCAAAACACAATGAAAACGCTGTGCCAACCCCAATAATGCTGTAAATACCCTCCAAAGACCGGTGCTATCATCGGCGCCACACTGAAGATCATCGCCAAAGAAGACAAGAGGCGAGACAATTTTTCTTCATCATGATGATAAAGATCTTGGGCAATACTACGTACCAAAGTGGCATTGGCGCCTACGCCCATGCCTTGAATTAAACGTCCTAACCAAAGCATGCCGATGTTGGGGGCTAAAGCGCATAAAAAACTGCCGCTGATGCCAATACCAAAACCCAGCAGCAAAATAGGTTTGCGCCCAAAGCGATCAGACAAAGGACCATAGAGCATTTGCAAGCTGGCAAAGCCTAATAGATAGACGCTTAAAGTCCATTTGACGGCAGCGGGCGAGGCGTGTAGGGCCAAGGTGATGGCCGGCAGTGAGGGAATATACATATCCGAAGCCATAGTGCCCGCAGCCATAGCGGCAATCAGGAGGAAACGCAATGTAAAGTTTTTGTCATGGGACATGGGGCTGCCTTAAGGTTAAGTTCAGGATAGTAACCGAAAGAGCCCATTTTAGCAATAAAACAGACTAAAAAACGCACAAACAAATTATTGTGTGCTAGTATTAAACAATAGAAAGGATGCACTTCAACCCCAGGGGATTTGAAGCATTCTAAAACATGTTTTTAACTTTACTGTGAGGCGATAAAATGTTTGGTTTAGACAAAAATGTAAAATCCTTGGATACTGAATTGAACGATATGATTCTTAAAGGGGAGTTGATCCCAGCATTTGAAAAGTATTACGATGAAAACATCGTGATGCAAGAAAATGCGGCTCCTCCTCTCATTGGCAAAGAAGCCAACCATCTCAATGAAGAACAATTTGTCAGCTTTATCCAAAAAGTGGATGCCTGTGAACTGTTGAGTCAATGCGTGAATGGTGATACGAGTTTTACAGAATGGCATATGGACGTTACCTTTAAGAATGGGGAACGTCATGATCTTCATCAAGTCGCCGTGCGACATTGGAAAGACGGTAAAGTAGTACATGAACGATTTTATCATGCCTAGAATTTCGCTTAGGGCTGTTTTAGAATTATGAGCGTTCTTTGAGCGTCTTGTAGAGGTGCGGCATATACCGCACCTTTTTTTATTCTTATATTCGGATGTTAGAAGAGGATCTTAGCCTCATCGAAGCCAGAACAGCTTTTTGCAGGCTTCTTAGTATTGTCCGGTAAAGCTATGAGCTCCCCTCGCCCAGTATTCTGGGAGAGGGGTTGGGGGAGAGGGCCGAAAGACCTGCCGTGTTTAAAATGGGGACTTCTGTTTGACAGACCGAGGCGATTTCTATACACTTGCAAACCTCGGGCCCATAGCTCAGTTGGTTAGAGCAGAGGACTCATAATCCTTTGGTCCTAGGTTCAAGTCCTAGTGGGCCCACCATTAAAATCAATGAATTACGTTGATATCTACCAGAGCTGTATTTGTTGGTGCTACGCGGGTGCTACGGGCTAGTGGAAATTCAGTAAGATACTTAAAAATTTTCTTTCTCTTCTAGTCAAGCTTACTTTCTAAAAACTGTTAACAAACGGTGCTATTACCTTATCGGATGCTAATAAATGGATCAATTGTCTTTAAAACAAGTTCTGGCTGAAATAGACGACCCTAACATGCAAATGAGTGAACACCGCTTCCGTCAATACCTTAAGGATATTGAAAAGAACAGCCTTTCGGAACTCAATATTAAACTGCTAGAGCTTGAATTATTGGCATTTAATTTTTGTGAAGATTACGATTGGTCTTCATGGGGTGCTAATGGCTGGGGAACTTATTTTGGGCCAATGGAAATTTGGCGAAACGGTAATGGGGATCCACATAAAGATGAAGTAACGGCGGATGCAATAGCCTACTGGTCTGAAAGGTTAAAAGAGGCTCAGCATCCCGTACTAAAAATACGTTATGCTAGCTTGGTCTGGGAATTTCGTAAGCAATCTGATGATCAAACAAGAGCATTTGAAGCAGCTAGATCAATAAGCAATAGCACCTTTGAGATGGTCAGTAACCATCTGCATGAATATGAAAGCGATACCCCTCTAAAACTTAAATACGCTTTAAAAACCACACTTTCTATACTTTCTATAAAAAATAAAGATGGCATTAAGCAATTAAAAGACACGATCCTAGATTATGAAAAAAACTACGTTAAAAGAGATGCGGCTATAAATGCATGGTCAATTTCTTTTGACTGCTTGCTAGATCACAATCAAATTTCTCTAACGGAACAAGAAGAAAATGGCATCATAGAGCGGATTGAGAAAAGATTAGAACGGCTCT
This sequence comes from Gammaproteobacteria bacterium, assembly GCA_009885495.1. Taxonomy (GTDB): domain Bacteria; phylum Pseudomonadota; class Gammaproteobacteria; order UBA1113; family UBA1113; genus VFKP01. The sequence goes on from VFKP01000058.1 coordinate 12,067, forward strand.
TATCAAATTCTGTACGAATAACTGATCTGAATGCCGCTAGAGGTGCTGTTGAACGTTTGTGTGAGTATTACAATAAAAAAAGACAGCCTAATAAGTTACAAAAAATATTCTCGGAATACCGAACTTTTATTTGTAAACAGGAAAATTTAAATGCGCCAGCTTTTGACATTTCGAATCTCCATATAGCATATCAGTTAGCTGAACGATTTAATTTGAAAAGTGATAAACATGAACTAGCATTAACATTAATGGCAACAGGGAAAAATATAACACAAAATGCGCGAATTCATACAGATGTTACCGAAACGAATCAGCATCTAGAAATACCCCCAGAAATGATTAGTGCACCCAAAGAGGCTTGCTTTCGGCCATTAGCCGTCACCTATATACCAAAAGACTCTATGTTTCAAGATTCACTAGATACATTAAAAAAAATAGATCCCATGCTTTGTCACAGTCAAATCGCCTTTGTTAATAAGGATGGTAGAATGTCTTCTTCTCTGAGTGGCGTATCTCATGATAATGAGGAATCTCTTTTTTATGCGGCATCTTTGTTTATTTTTAGCATGGGTGCATCCATTTATCATATTACTAAACACATTATGCTAAAACATAATCTTTCCGTTGAGTTTCTTCTTGATTATCTCTATAGAGGACATTGTTTTCACGAAAATAAAAAAGAGATTATCAGTTGTGGTCTTAATGCCTATTTAAAAGAAGATCCCATAACAGCAATGCATATTTTAATCCCACAAGTTGAAGCCTGTCTTCGCATAATATTAGATTCTAATGCTGTGCCATCGATCCAAAAAAATAAAAGTGATGGCTACAATGTTCTTCTGCTGGATCCGCTATTGCGCGATCAAAGAATTGTAGACATCCTAGGATCCGATACCGTATTTTATTTCAGAGTATTAATTAGCAACCAAAATGGGTTAAACTTAAGAAATGATGTTTGCCATGGAATAGCGGCGCCAGCAACATTTACAATGGAAAATGCCAGCTTGATCTTTCATGTGTTACTAATTTTATCGGAAAAAACTGCAACAGAGAAGTAAAGCAAAAGAATTATTAAAAATGCTTTTAGCAAATTCTGGTTAATCCACAAGCAAATTAACAACATCGAATCCGCATTTCTTTTTGATTGGGATCACTTTCTGCCGCGCGCAGTGCGAGTGCCACTAAGCCATTTTCACAGATGAAAAGCTGATTGTATTCTTCATGCGTATAGAATGTGTCCTTCCGGCAAGCTCGCGTGACAGACCTGTTTTAAATTGAGTAATATCCTCTTTTAATCAAAGAAGAGGAAGAAAATGAATATTCTTGCAGCAATCCCTATAA
>VFKP01000065.1 GCA_009885495.1 Gammaproteobacteria bacterium
ATCCATGAGGAAACACATTGACCCATCTTGATCAATATGTTTTACTCTTGGTTAAGAGATGACCTTGTTGATCCTGCAATTGAGTGATCAAGATGATGCAAATACCCAATTTGATGTCAAAAGTAGAATTTTCTCGTATAATGACGATGGAGAACTACTATGAAGAAATCAAAATTTACCGATGCCCAAATCCTATGAATCCTCAAGCAAGCCGAGGGCGGCACGCCTGTTGCAGAGCTTTGCCGCGAACACGGTCTAAGTACAGCCAGTTTCTATAAATGGCGTGCTAAATTTGGGGGAATGGACTTGCCCATGATGGCCAGGCTCAAGGAACTTGAGGTTGAAAACGCCCGTCTAAAAAAAATGTATGCTGATGAACGGCTCAGAGCCGAGATTCTAAAGGAAGCCATTGAAAAAAAGTGGTAACGCCTTCAAGTCGGCGTGAGCTGGCAGAAAAGGCGGTGAGTGAGAAAGGGCTTACGATTCGGATGTCCTGCTGGATTTTTAGCATCAGCGAAACCTGCTATCGCTATCAGTGCAAACACAGGGATGAAAATGCTCTGATTGCAGACTGGCTGCTCCGCTTAACGCAAGCTAAGCGAACTTGGGGCTTTGGCCTGTGTTTTCTTTATTTGCGTAACGTTAAGCATTTTAATTGGAACCATAAGCGCGTTTACCAAATTTACAGGGAGTTGGAATTGAATTTGCGTATCAAACCTAAGAAGCGATTAGTTCGAGAAAAACCCGAACCCTTGACTGTTCCACAAGGCATTAATGAATGTTGGTCGATCGATTTTATGCACGATCAGTTGAAAAATGGTCGCAGTTACCGTTTACTTAATGTCATTGATGATTTTAATCGCGAAGGTCTTGGGATTGATGTTGATTTCTCTCTTCCTTCAGAGCGGGTCGTGCGGGCTTTAAACCAGATCATTGAATGGCGAGGCAAACCTAAATGCTTGCGCTGTGATAATGGACCAGAGTATGTGAGTTGCATGCTGTCTAAATGGGCGAAAGAAAACGGTGTTAAATTAAAATTTATTCAACCGGGAAACCCTCAACAGAACGCCTATGTTGAACGCTACAATCGCACAGTCAGGTATGATTTTCTGAACCAAAATCTGATTGAAAGCATTGAAGAGGCGCAAGAGCTTGCAACACAATGGCTCTGGACTTACAATAACGAGCGACCTAACATGGCGATTGGAGGCATTCCTCCAAAATACATGACGGCGCTAAACTAAGCCTCTACTTTTAACTTCGGTTATAAATGGGGGGATTACCCAGGGTTTATTTAAAAATAGTTGAAATGGAATAATGGGTTCGCGCCCAGCTTTAGATTGCCAAAGTATCAGGCCTAGAAATAATAAAAAAGCAGCGAGTATTGCTGCGATAAAATGAGTGGAGCCTGCTCCCCAGATCTGTACTTTGCTGAGTGAAAATATCAGTACGATTAAAGAGAGCCCTAAAATAATGGCGCCAATATTATCGGATTTCTTTAGAGTGGTTTGCATTTGATCTTGACCGGCACAACGGTAAATGATGAGGGATCCTAGCAGTGCAATGGGGATATTAATCAAAAAAATCCAACGCCAGCCGAAGTAATGTAAGATAAGGCCTCCCAGCGTTGGGCCAATCGCCATACCAAAGCCTACACCCACACTGAGTAAGCCCATGGCAAATCCCAGCTTGTGTTGGTTGAAATGTTTAAAGATGAGTGCATATAAAGTGGGTACGTAAATAGCGCCCGACACGCCTTGCAGAATTCTAGCGCTGATCAACATCCAAGCATTTTCACTCAAACCCGCTAAAATTGAACTCAAGAGAAAGAGGCTGATGCCAATCAGGCACATTCTTTTCTCTCCAAAGCGGTCTATTTGCCTTCCGGCAGGAATGGTAAGAGCTGCCCAAGCCAGCATATAGCCGCTTAATGTCCATTGTATGGTATTAAGATCCGTGTGCAGATGAGTTGCGATGGTGACCAACGACAAATTGACCGCGGTATAATCAAAATTAATCATTAAGGCCATCAGTGATATGGCAAATAATAGCCCGGCTTTTTGTCTTTTAGTCTGTTCCATGTAAGAGTCTCTTTTCAAAACGCTTGATTTTAGCTGTGAATGCGCTTATGATACCACTGTTTCGTGGGTAAAAAAAGAGGGCCTCTTTCTGTCAGTGCATCGATATTAAGGTGCATTGTTATAATGGCGCATATCCATGTGAACTTAATGCATAGATCTGTGAAATAATATTTTCCCGTTTTTGATCCAGAGACCCCGTTGCAGACATGCGGTTAACCAGCATTTTTTCTTCAAAGCCTAGAGATTTCATTATAGCTGCAGCACTAGTAGAGCAATTTAGAGTGTCTGCATAAATAGGCTCATAGGCCTTCGCTTGTTTACAAAGCGTTTGTATAATTTCAATAGCTATTTCGGGACTTTCTGCATATAGGGGGGCCAATACATAGCCAAGAGTATGTTGAGACGCACTCTCAACATACTTGCTCATGACGCCATAGCCTTTTACTTTATTATTCTCGATATAACACAATCCTACAGTATTTTTTTTATTGACCCATGTGTACAAATATTCTTGGCGATTATCATTAGGGATAATGCTTTTATCATAGTCAACTACTCGCTGGATATTATTTTGATTTATTTCTTGAAGTGCGCTATTAAAAGAAGATGTGGCTATCCCGCTATTGTCTTTAAGTCTATGTATCGTCGTGGTGCTAAGGATTTTGTAACCTAAACTGGAGTAATAAGAAAACAGTTCCATCGGCGAATCAAACTCAATGATGTAGCCTTCTTGTTTTAACACAGCTGTCGTTTTTTTCCATAAATATTTTCCTAAATTTAATCCACGCCATTGTTTATCGACGATAAAAAATCCCATGTAGGCAACGCCAAAAGCTGGGGACTTTGCTGCGGAGAGTGTGGCAATGACTATATTTTTATGTTTAAGCCCAAAAATACTGTCTTTTGCTAAAACATAATGGGCCGTCATGGAATCTTCGATCGGGTTCCAATCTACCTTTTGCATGTATTGATAATAAATTGCAGAATATTCAGAAAAACTCAATTGACAGAAAAGTATGTCATCGTTATTTATTTTGAGTGGTTCCATTTAAAATCTCTTAAGAATCAACTTGCATTGATGAATGTAAGTAAGTATGCTCCTTTATATCTTAAGTTTCAATAGGAGAGCAAGATGCCTTTAGGAATTAAAACAGCGGCTTTCTTTAAAGCTTTAAAAGAAGAATTAAATTCAGCACCCTCAATAGCCCTTGATACCATGTAAAAATGTTTTCTTAAGCTACATTCTATAACTTTGCCGTGGGTGTAAATGTAATATTCGAAAGCCCTCCGTCGACAACAATGTTTTCTCCAGTGATATACCCAAGATCTTTCAAAATGCTAAGTTTCTAACATCTGAAAATTATCATTAATTCGCTGGTCTAGGCTGCCTCCAATAGACGGCAA
>VFKP01000090.1 GCA_009885495.1 Gammaproteobacteria bacterium
CTGCAGTTTCGAAAACTCCCCTCGCCCAGTACTCTGGGAGAGGGGTTGGGGGAGAGGGTCATCATGAATAAAATTTTCATCAATGAAGAGGCTTTGCATCAAGCCGCAGGACAATGGGCTGCAGTTTCGAAAACTCCCCTCGCCCAGTACTCTGGGAGAGGGGTTGGGGGAGAGGGTCATCATGAATAAAATTTTCACCGATGAAGAGGCTTTGCATCAAGCCGCAAGGCAATTGGCTGCACTTTGCCCACCCGGCTTACGCCTTTACCTCTCCGGGGAACTGGGAGTGGGTAAGACCAGTTTTGTGCGCGCTTTTCTGCAGCATCTAGGGGTTAAAGAAGCCATTAAAAGTCCAACTTTTACACTGGTTGAGACTTATAATGTGGACTCTAAAATAATCCATCATTTTGACTTGTATCGTTTACAAACAGCTGAGGAATTAGAATACCTAGGTATTGATGATTATTATTCAGAACGAGCGATTATTCTTGTCGAATGGCCAGAGAAAGGACAAAACCACTTGCCAGAGCCCGATATTCTCTGTACTATTTACTACCATGCCTCGGGACGACGCATGGAATGTGGGGCTGGCAGTGAACGAGGGCAGCAAATTTTATTGGTTTGGGATAAAGGATAATTCATGAGATTGCCTGCTATCATTTTGTTGGTCCTGTTTTTTTTCAGCGGTATTACGTTGGCAGAAACGCCCAATAGCCTAGCTATCAAAGACATCGAAGTTCGCAGCGTGGATGCCCAGACCACCGATTTGAAATTTATTTTTGCCGCTAAACCCGAGTTCCATTATTTTAATTTATCCAATCCTTCGCGTTTTGTCCTGGATGTGAGCAATGGACAATTACAAATTACGATCCATGATTCGGCTTTAACAGGTACGCCGATTAAAGCCGTACGCCAAGGAGCGCAAGCCAATCAAGTGCTGCGTTTGGTGTTTGATTTGAATCAAAACGTTCAAGTGAAGACTTTATCTGCAGACGATCAAAGCGCTGTCTTCGAATTAAAAACCATCAACGCTTCTCAGAAACCTGTGGTCGTTCAAAAAACAGTGACACCTTCCAAAGCAAACACGGTGAGCTTGCCAAGCACTATGGATACAGCCGTGCCCACAGTAGTCACTAAAACGGCTCCCCAGGGTATGCGCAAAGTGGTGGTGGTGATCGATGCGGGCCATGGCGGTAAAGATCCCGGCGCGCATGGTATGGGAGGCAGTCAAGAAAAAAATGTGGTCTTAGGGATCTCTAAAAGTTTATATCAGCAAATCAATGCCAATCCTGGGATGCGTGCAGTGATGACGCGTGATGGCGATTATTATTTGACCCTACGACAGCGCTTGCAAAAAGCACGTGCCGCCAAAGGGGATATTTTTATTGCCGTGCATGCGGATGCTTTTCCCAATGCCGCTTCTCACGGCGCTTCAGTCTATGCTTTATCTTTAAAAGGCGCCAGCAGTGAGGCTGCGCGTTGGTTGGCTGAAAAGGACAACTATTCTGAATTGGGTGGAGTGGATCTTTCTGATAAGAATAATCTTTTGCGATCGGTGCTCATTGATTTATCGCAAACGGCCACCATTACGGCCAGTTTGAGATTAGGTGATGATATCTTAGGGCAATTGGGAGGCTTTACGCCTTTGCATCATTCTGAAGTGGAACAGGCGCGCTTTGTGGTGTTAAAATCACCGGATATTCCTTCGGTTTTAGTTGAAACGGGATTTCTATCCAATAAAGGCGAAGAAGCCAAATTGCGCGATCCGCGTTATCAAGCTCGTGTGGCCGATGCCATTTATCAGGGCACGCTTCATTATTTTTATGCTCAACCGCCCGAGGGGACTTTTATTGCCGCCCAGGTGCTTGCGGGTAAAAAATTAGGTTAGGGAGTATTATGGAGGAGCGCATACATTTATTACCGGCGCTCGTCGCCAATTTAATTGCCGCTGGCGAAGTGATTGAAAGACCGGCTTCGGTGGTGAAAGAATTATTAGAAAACAGTTTGGATGCCCAAGCACGACGCATTCAAATTGACATTGAAAAAGGCGGAACGCAATTGATTCGTGTGCGTGATGATGGAGTAGGGATCAGCAAAGAGGATCTCTATAAAGCGCCTTTGCGTCATGCTACTAGCAAAATCCGCGAGGCCAAAGATTTAGATCGCATTATGAGTTTGGGATTTCGCGGTGAAGCCTTGGCCAGTATTGATAGCATCGCGCATTTATCCATTACCTCTTTAACCGATTCGGGCACGACGGCTTGGAAATTATACCGGGCTACCGATAGCACGGAATATACTTTGGAACCTGCAGCGCATCCTCGTGGCACTACGGTTGAAGTCAGTGAATTGTTTTGTTACGCGCCGGTGCGACGTAAATTTTTGCGAGCCGAAAAAACGGAATATTTGTATCTAGAAGATTTAATCAAGCGGATGATCTTAGCCCGTTTTGATGTTGGTTTTACCTTGCGTCATAATCAACGTTTGATAGTTCAAGCTCGCGCGGGCAATTCCGAAGCCGAACAAGACAAACGTCTGGCAAACATTTGCGGAAACCCTTTTTTAAAAAATACTTTACGCATTGACAGTGAATATGAGGGCATGCGCTTATGGGGCTGGCTGGGCTTGCCACAGTTTCATCGTAGCCAAAATGATTTACAATATTTATATGTCAATGGCCGGATCATTAAAGATAAGGTTTTGAATCATGCGATACGATCGGCTTATTTAGACAGCCTTGATGAGGGGCGCTATCCTTGTTATGTCATTTATTTAACACTGCCTCCTGAAACTGTGGATGTGAATGTACACCCCACTAAACAAGAAGTGCGATTTAGCGATGCGCGCGTATTGCATGGTTGGCTGGCGATGACTTTGAAAGAGGCTTTGCGCGATGCCCTGAGTGTTAAAATGGCGGTGGATCAAGAGCCCTGGCCGGAACCTGTGGTGTCAGTAGAGGCTCGGGTAGAACCTTTAGAACCTGCATTGAATTCCGTTATGCCTTTAGAGCCGAAGCGGCTTTTTGAAGAACCCTCCCGATTGACCGCAACAGTCTTGCAAACGACAGCACCTTTAACACAGAGAACATCAACGCCCCTGGAAGTGTATTCTCATACGGAAGATAAAGTTTTAGCGATCATTCAAGGGCGGTTTTTAGTGCTCAAACGCGGCGATAAGATCGCGTATATCGATGCACAGGCTTTGCAAAAGACTAAAATTGCGGATAGATTAAGCCGTGCTTTACAGGGAGAACCTTTAAAAGCGCAATGGTTATTATTGCCGCAGACTTATGAATTAAAAACGGTGAACGAAACGCTGATATTGAATTTACAAAAAAAATGGCAAGCTCTGGGAATTGATTTTGAATGGCGGCAAGACGAACAGTTGATCATAACTTTACGTCAATTACCCGCTTTATTGCGTGAGTGTTTTAACTCGTCCACGCTTGTTGCTTGCTTTGAGATCGTGGATAAGGCTGAATCTGATCCAGAGGTTTGGGTGCAGGCCATGATACCAACCCTTGAGTTTCCTGAACAGTATTTTAAAAAAATGAATTTAGAGGTATTGCAGCAACTTTGGAATAGCTCGGCTTTTTTAAGCGGTAGCGAAGAGTTGCTGCAATGGATTGAGATCCCTGGAAGATAATGTAAACTCAAAACTCCCCTCAGCCAGTATTTCGGGGTACTGTCCGGGGAAAAGTGAAAACTCCCCTCGCCCGGTACCCCGGGAGAGGGGTTGGGGGAGAGGGCTCTAATCAATATGAACAATAAGGCTAGACATGCAAATCACGTACACACAAAAACCAACACCGCCCAATGAATATAGCCGTGCGCTATTGCATCATCAACAACAAGACTATCTCAAAGCCAAAATTTTATATTTAAAATATTTAGAAAAAAATCCACAAAAGGCGGAAGCTTGGGTGAATCTGGCTTCGGTCTGTGATTTTTTAAAAGAATATGATGAAGCCTTGCTCCACATCGAACAGGCTTTGCGGCTGGACTCTAAAGTACGCAGTGGGCAATTTAATCTGGGTATTATTTTATTGCATCGCCATAACTACCCGAAAGCGATAAAAGCGTTTGAAACTTGCTTACAGCGCAATCCCAAAGATCATGAAGCTCAACATTATTTAGGCCGTTGCTATTATGATCAAAAGCAATTCCAAAAAGCCTTGGAACATTATACCATTGCTTCTGATGCAGTGCCCAGTTTTCTCAGCATTTATGGTGCTGGACAATGTTATTTAAAGATGAATCGCTATAAACTGGCGGTGGTTTGTTTTTCGGAATGTTTAAAGATCAAGCCTAATGATGATAACAGCCTATTAGAATTAATCGCCTGTTATAAGTTTTTACATGATTATGAGAAATTAGCCGAAACGCTCAAACTGTTGAAAGAGTCAGAGCATTTAAATTGGGCTCAAAAGCTGGAATTGTATTTCGTAAGGCGATTATTGGCTTTATGGAATGAGGAAATCGTCGCGGGCGAGAGTTTGACGCAAGCATTAGAAAAAGCGCTTCAGGAAGGCCGAAAAATCCTGATCGATCCTTTTTCAGCTATGGTGCTGCCTCTAAGTTTAGAGACGCGATTAAGGATTGCCAGAACCTATGCTGCTGCGATTGAAGATAAGACAGTTGCGCAGAAACCATCATTACAGCCAGCCACACCGCGAAAGTCAAGTCGACTTCGAATCGCTTATTTATCTTATGATATTAGACAGCATGCCTCGGGGTATTTGACACAAAATTTATTTAAGCATCATGATAAAAGCCGTTTTGAAATATTTATATATTCTTATGCCCCAGATGATGGCAGTAGTGTTCGTCAAAATATTGCTAAAAGTGTAGAGCATTTTGTGGATGTCGAAAAAGAAACGACTTCCGCTATTGCAGAGCGTATTGCTGCCGATGGCATTGATGTTTTAGTGGATTTGATGGGCTTTACCCAAGGTAACCGTTTTGAGATCTTAGCCTTGCGGCCAGCACCCATTCAAATCAATTATTTGGGATTTTGTTTATCCACAGGCAGTTCTGCCATCGATTATTTTATGGTTGATAAAACGGTGGTGCGCCCCAATGAAGAAGCCTGCTATAGCGAAAAATTGATTTATCTACCGCATACGATGATACCCATTAATGATGCGGAAGCTGTGGATCTGCATTTGGCTGGAACCCGTAGCGATTGGGGCTTACCTGAAAATGCTTTTGTGTATGGCTGTTTTAATGCCATTTACAAATTGGATCTCAATGTTTTCTCAATATGGATGCAGATCCTAAAGGCGGTACCTGATTCTGTGCTTTGGCTGTTGAGTGCGGCGCCTAGCATCATAGATCATCTGCGTCAACAAGCGCAGAGCCTAGGCCTAGATCCGAACCGACTCATTTTCTCAGAGCGAAAGCCGCGGGCAGAACATTTAGCCAGGCATATCCATATGGATGTTTTTTTAGATAGTTTCCAAGTCAATGCCATCACCACGGCCTGTGATGCTTTAATGGCGGGCGTTCCGGTATTGACTTTAGCCGGTGATTTTATTTTAAATCGTGCCGGTCGCAGTATTGTAGAAGCCGCAGGGCCTGCTGAGTTAATGACGCATTTTGTGGCCGAAAATGTGGAAGATTACCAGCAAAAAGCGATACACTATGCCTTAGATTTTGAAAGATTTAAATCGCTTAAACAAGGCTTTCAAAAACAATGGCCAGAATCGCCTTTAATGAATAGTAAAGCCAAAGTGGCTGCCTTTGAAAAGGCCTATGAGAAAGTTTGGGATTTACATCAACAAGGCGAAAAGCCTCAGAGTTTAGAGGTAGCAGCGATTTAAGGTTTTTAGCTAAAGATGCGACTCATCTAACTCCCCTCGCCCGGTACCCCGGGAGAGGGGTTGGGGGAGAGGGCAACAACACAATCAAAAGAGGACATGATGACTCAGACAACAGCAAGTACGGCCTTACAAGAAGCGCGTCAATACCAAGAAAAAAATCAATGGCAAAAAGCACAGCAAGTCTACGAAAAAATTTTGAAAAAAACACCCCATCATCCCGAAGCCATGAGTGGTTATGGCTTTTTATTACATCAACAAGGACGCTCTGCACAAGGCCTGCCTTGGCTGGAAAAAGCCTTTCAATTGCAAAATGATCATTCCAATATTGCTTTTAATTATGGGGTAGTCGCTGCTTTTTTAAGGCAATATGCAAAAGCAGAAACCGCTTTTCAAAAAGTGCTGGAAAAGAAAAGTAAAGATGAGCTGGTCTGGTACTATTTGGCGGTTTGTCAAGATAAGCAAGGAGCTTATCCAGCAGCTGAAAATAGTATTGAAAAAGCCATCACTTTAAATCCCAGCGCCTGGAAATATTATTTATTCCAGGCGAAGCTAGCGGCGAAAATGGAACACAGAGAACAGGCTTTGAGTTTATTTGAGCGTGTGACTATGATGGCGCCAAACGATGAAACTTTTTCGGCAGCGGCTACTTTTTTTAAAGCGATTTTGCTTTATCCTGAAGCCCTGCGTTGTGTAGAGCGGGCTTTAAAATACAACCCTAGATCACTGACTCTTTGCCTGCAGCGTATAGAACTCGCTCAGCTGCGTAGAGATTTAGAAGCTACCGATCGCTTCATTCACCAAGCCTTAGAGCACCATCCCAAAGAATCTAAATTACGCGCTCTACGTTGCCGTCATCAACAAGATGTTGCCAATTGGCACGAGAAAGAAACGGAAGAACTCTGGCTGCATGATTATTTGAATTTACAACTGCAGAACAATGAAAATCCGACGATTACTTCTTTTCTAAGTTTCTCTTTTGCTTGGCCGGATGTTCTCCGCAAAAAAATAGCAGAACAAAAAGCAAAATTGAATGAACAAGCGTTTTTTCCAACGGAGCGGCCCCTTATTTTCAAACATTCCAAACAGCCTAAACAGAAATTACGAATTGCTTATATTTCACCAGACTTTCGTAATCATGCCACAGGGCATTTGCTGGGTGACAGTCTACACCATCATGACCGCAGCCGTTTTGAGATCTTTGCTTATGGCTATGGTGCGCGCGACAAATCTGGGATACAAGAGGCGGTGGCCGGCAGTGTCGATCATTGGCATTTCTTTGAACCGGGCACGGTAGAAGAATGGGCCAAACGTATTCACGCCGATCAAATTGATATTTTAATCGATATGGTGGGCTTATTGGTGGGCGGTAAAACAGAGCTGTATGCTTTAAAACCGGCACCCATCCAGATGGGCTATATGGCGTATCCCGGCACCAGCGGTATTAAGGGCATGGATTATTATATCGCCGATGCTTTTGCCTTACCCTTAGGAGAAGAAGCTGCCTGGACAGAACAGATCATTCGTTTACCGGATACTTATTGGTTACGCAGTGATACCGAAGTGGTGGCGCCCTTAACCTGGACTCGTATTGATGAAGGTTTGCCGGAAAAAGCTTTTGTATTGGCTGCGTTTAATACTATTTATAAAATTGAACCGCAGATCTTTAGCGTGTGGATGAATATTTTAAAAGCGCTGCCCAAAGCAGTGTTGTGGTTGCTGAGCGAATCGTCCTTAGTGCAAGAAAATTTACGTAAAGAAGCCGAAGCACAGGGCGTGGCTGCAGAACGTTTAATTTTTGCCAAGGTGCGTTCTAAGGCAGAACATTTGGCCCGTCATGCTTTGGCTGATTTGGCGCTGGATACTTATATCGTCAATGGCCATACCACCACCAGCGATGCTTTATACCTTGGATTACCGGTGATCACTTGCCCGGGCAATACCTTCGTCAGCCGTGTTGCCGGCAGTTTATTACAGGCTGCGGATTTGAATGAATGTGTGTTAGACAGTTTACAAGCCTATGAAGATAAGGCGATTGCTTTGGCTCAAAAACCGGCAGAACTCAAACGCTTGAAAAAGAAATTGCAGGCAGCACACAAAACGGCCCCTTTGTTTAATACCCGTCTACGCATCGCACAATTGGAAGAGGTTTATCAAACTGTTTGGGAGAAGTATTTGCAGAGCTGAGTTTTTGTGGAAAACTCTTTTCATCCAATACTTAAGAGGAGCGGGCTTACTCCCCTCGCCCGGTATTCCGCAGTACTGTCCGGGGAAACTCAATACTCCCCTCGCCCGGTATTCCGCAGTACTGTCCGGGGAAACTCAATACTCCCCTCCCCCAGTATTCTGGGGGAGGGGTTGGGGGAGAGGGCGTTTAATTAAAGTATGTCCTTTTTGCCTTAAAA
>VFKP01000025.1 GCA_009885495.1 Gammaproteobacteria bacterium
AAGCGTACGCCGAAATTTCCGGAGATCTCATTTAAAATCTCGCTGTTTCTTTCATAAAGGGTTACGTCAAAGCCTAGCTTTGATAGGGTTAATGCAATATGGCACCCGTACCATCCAGCCCCTATTATTGCAATTTTTTTATTAGGCATTTTTAACTTCATCCATATGAGTAATTATGATAACAGTACAACTTCGGTGGAAGAGGAAAGGCATTTTAGACAATAACCCATCGCGAATTATAGAATAAAAAGTAAAAATGAGCAAGCAAAAAAACGGACATTATAACTTTGGGCTAAGAGCAAAAAAACAGAAATAGTTGGAAAATTTGCTCTGCCACGCCTCGCAATAGATCCAGCACTAAAATTTATTGTTTGATTTTGAACAGATATCTAACTCATTGATAAATAAATACTTTTATAGTCTGGCTTAAACCCTGTGCAAATTAACAAAAAGCGCCTATTTTACAGTATTTATTGCGTTAATCAGCAGCTTCTCCACATACTTATCCACAGGAAATGTGGATAAGTATGTGGGTATTTAAGATACAAATCCCTGACTCATGGGATAACGTCTTTCACGACCAAAGGCTCGGGTGGTTATTTTAATGCCTGGAGCAGATTGCCGACGTTTGTATTCGGCCTTGTGCAATAAGTGAATGACTTTTTGCACCTCTTCGGCATTAAAGCCCAGCTTAATGATTTCAGCGGCACTTTTCTCACCTTCAATGGCGGCTTCGAGGATTTGATCGAGAATATCGTAGGCGGGCAAACTGTCTTCATCTTTTTGCCCTGGGGCTAATTCGGCACTGGGGGCGCGAGTGATGACGGCTTTTGGGATCGCTGGGCTGAGTTGATTACGATAGGCGGCTAAGCGATAGACCCAAGTTTTATACACATCTTTCAGAACAGCAAACCCGCCGGCCATATCGCCATACAAGGTGGCATAACCCACCGCCATTTCGCTTTTATTGCCGGTGGTCAGTAAGATGCGGCCCGTTTGATTGGACAGCGCCATGAGTAAAATACCGCGGGCTCTGGCTTGTAGATTTTGATGTGTGAGATCGCTTTCATCGGTATTTAAATGGCCTGCTAAAGTTTGAAGTAAGCTTTGATAAATCGGTTCAATGGATAAAATGCGATGCGAAACACCCAGTAAGGCGATTTCTTCTAAGGCAAGCGTGATGCTTTCTTCAGCAGTGTGTCTTGATGGTAGTAGAATAGCTTCAACTTGATCTTGTCCTAAAGCATCACAGGCAATCGCTAGAGTTAAGGCAGAATCAATCCCGCCTGAAAGGCCTATTAAAGCGCCTTTAAAACCATTTTTTTGTGCATAGTCAAGCAAACCAAAGCGCAGAGCTTCATACATCAAGGCTTCTTCGCTAGGGGAATGAATTTTTGCGCCTCGGACCGTTATTTTATCGGCTTGGCAATCAGCGTAGAAAAGCCCTTCCTCAAAATGAGGGGCTTCTAAAAGTACTTGGCTATCTTTGTCTAAGATCAAAGAACCGCCGTCAAATACACATTCATCTTGTGCGCCAACGCTTTGTACATAGATAATCGGTATAGGCGCTTCTTTTTGCCGCTGCTGTAAAATTTCTAAGCGTTGTGCAGGTTTGCAATGATCATAGGGAGAGGCATTGAGGCTTAATAGACATTCAGCACCGGCCTCAAAAGCTTGGGCTGCTGGGCCAGGTAACCACAGATCTTCACAAATGATGAGTCCCAAAGCTAAACCATGTCGATAAACAATGCAAGAAGCATTGCCGGCAGTAAAATAACGTTTCTCATCAAATACCCCATAATTGGGTAGCCATTGTTTGTTATAACGAGCGATCATTTTTCCTTCACTCAGATACAGCGCTGAATTATACAATTTTTCTTGCGTTTGCCAGGGCGTACCCAAAACAATGTCGATGTCTTTGACGGCATTGACAATGGTTTGTATGGCCGCATGAATGCTTTGATTAAATTCAGGGCGGAACAAGAGATCTTCGGGAGGGTAACCACTTAAAGCCAGTTCAGGAAAGACGATGATTTTGGCATTTTGCTTTTGAGCTTCTTTAGCCGAATTGATTATTTTTTCAGTATTGCCTTGAATATCGCCGACAAAAAAATTAACCTGAGCGATGGCAATTCTGACTGTTTTGTTCATGAACATTTACTCCGCTGTAGATGAGATAACTAAAGGATAGCATAAAATAAGGCTATGATCCGATTTTAGAATGTGTTAGTCTTTTGCAGGGGGTTTCTGGAAAAAAGGCCTCAGTCGTTACGAACGGAGATAGCATGCCACAGCATCCTCAAAGTCAAGCTGAAACACAGGTCACGGATTTATCCTGGGCAACTTTACATATTTTCAATATCTATCGCTTGCTGTTTGTCGGTGCTTTGGGAACTTTCAGTTTTTTGGGTATAGGTTCCTTTACTAACCATAATTTACTTCAAATGTCTCGCATTATCCTGATTATCTATTTTGTTTTTGCCGTGCTCATGCTGATTCCGGCTTTACTTCGTTCTTTTTCATATTATAAATTAACCGTATTTGAAGTGATTATTGATCTCTTGATGTTGTCTTTACTCTTGTATTGTTCGCGACAGATGACCGATATCTTTATTATCTTGATTAACTCGGTGATTGCGGCAGGCAGTATTGTGACCGCGGGGCGGATCCCTTTTTTGTTTGCGGCTTTAGCGACGATGGGGACTTTAATTATCAAAGGGGGCTTGGCTTCTCCCAGTACTTGGGATACCACTGAACTGATTTTATCTGGGTTTTATTCGATTTCATTTTTTGCAACCGCTGCTTTGGCTTTTGGTTTATCGATGCGTATTCGGGCTGGAGAGAGTTTGGTGATTGAAAGAGAAAAGGAAGTGCTGAATTTAGAGCATTTGAACAAAATGATCATCAGTCAAATGGGCATTGGGGTTATCGTTCTAGATGAACAGGAAAGAATTATTTTTGTAAATCAGTCTGCACTGCAATCGCTTAATTGGTCTTCATCCGAGTTTCCGGCTCATCTTATACAGTTACCTAAAGCGTTTACAGAAGAGTATATGAATGTTAAAGTCAAAACTCATGATCTGCAACTCCGGTTTTCATGCGATTATTTGCACATTAGCACTCGTGTGGTGCTATTGCAAAAGGGACAAAGCAATTCAGGGTATGCCATTTTATTTTTGGAAGACAGCCGAGCCGCTTATAAAAAAGCACAGGAACTTAAACTGCTTTCTTTAGGCCGTTTAACGGCCAGTGTGGCTCATGAAATTCGTAACCCACTTACAGCTATAGCGCAGGCAGCACAATTGCTGGCGGAAAAAACACAGGTGGATCCCAACAGCACTAAATTGGTTGAAATCATCGACCGACAGGCTTTACGTATTGAAGGGATCATCAAAAATATTTTACAATTGCCAAGTGGCAAGAAAGCCGATCGCGCTTTGATTAGGGTCCAAGACTGGGTGAATTCTTTTCTTGCAGAGTTTATGATGTCTGTTGATAATCGCTCTGAAATTGGATGTACCATTGAACCTGTGGATTTAATGATTTTATTTGATTCAGAGCAATTGCATCAAATTTTATTTAATTTGTGTGATAATGCGGCCTATTTTAGCCAAAAGATATTGGGATATCCCAAATTTAGTTTAGCGTTTAAGTTGAATGCAAAAGAAAATAATGCTGAGATTCGAATCTGCGATCAAGGCCCAGGAATAGAACCTAATGTAAGAGCCTATTTGTTTGAACCTTTTTTCACGAGCAAAAACACGGGTACAGGTCTTGGGCTGTACATTGCTTTGCAACTTTGTCAAGCCAATGACGCTAGTTTAAGCTATGAATCGGTAGAAAAAGGTGCTTGCTTTGTCATCAAAGCACAGAAAGTTGAATCTTCAAAATTAGAGATGAGAGAATGATTGATCGCCAATGTAAAGTATTATTAGTCGACGATGAAAGAGATATTTGCGATATCATCAGTATGATTCTAGAGCAAATGCAGGTGATTACCGCAGTGGCCATGAGTGTCTCAGAGGCCAAAACTCGATTACAGGAAGAACAGTTTGATTTTTGCTTAACCGATTTTAAATTGGGAGATGGGGATGGGTTTGATTTATTAGAATGGGTTCAAAAAAATCATCCCCATATGCCGGTAGCCATTTTTACTGCCTATGGTAGCGTTGATTTAGCCACCAGCGCCTTGAAAAAAGGAGCTTATGATTTTGTGACTAAGCCCTTAAATGTGCAGACCGTTAGACGTTTGGTTGAAAATGCTCTAAATAGCGTGCAATTTTCTTTAAAAAGCAAACAAGGCTCGCAATACGCGATCATAGGAACATCCTCGGGCATGAAGACTATCTTAAATCTGGTGGACAAAGTCGCGCGCAGTCAGGCCCCTGTTTTGATCGTTGGGCCTCCCGGTTCTGGAAAAGAATTGATAGCTCGTCGTATCCATGAGAGCAGCCCGCGTAGAAAGGGCCCTTTTACAGCGGTGAATTGCAGTGCGATTGCTGCAGATTCTATGGAGAGTGAGTTTTTTGGAGTGAAGCAGTTTGAGCCCACAGAGGCTATGACGGATAGAAAAGGTTTATTTCAATTGGCGCAAGGGGGGACTTTGTTTCTGGATGAAATTTCAGAATTGCCTTTGCCGATGCAGGTTAAACTCTTGCGCGTTATTCAGGAAAAAACAGTTCGCGCTATGGGCGGTACACAAGATGAAATGCTGGATATTCGCGTGATCAGTGCGACTCATCACGATTTGGGTGCACGGGTGCGTGAAAAGTTATTTCGGGAAGATTTATTTTACAGATTGCATGTGATTGAACTGAATGTTCCAGGATTGTCAGAACGCAAAGAAGATATCCCTCTATTAGTCGAGTACTTGCTTGAAAAAATTTGCCGTCAATGGGGACGGCCTGCTGTGACTGTCGAAGCTACAGCATTAACGGCATTGCAGGCGTATCCTTTTCCAGGTAATGTTCGCGAACTTGAAAATATTTTAGAAAGAGCTTTGACCTTATGTGAAAGCGAGACTCTGACTGAAAAGGATCTGTATCTACCTTCCATTTTTTCTACGGAAGAAACGGCGGGTTTATTTAATGTAGTCAATATGGCGGCCAAACAAACGATAGCCAGTGTTTTGGCACGCTGTCAGGGAAACAAGGCCCGTGCCGCGGCCGAATTGGGGATCAGCGTTCGGGCCTTGAGATATCAGCTTAAAAAATTGAATCCTCAGGATCCTGAAGATGAAATTTAAAACTCGTTTCGGCTTTACTTTAATTGAATGCTTAATAGCGGTCATTGTTTTAGGCATTGTCTTAACTTTCAGTGTCAGTGCTTATCAGCATTGGCGTAGTTTTGCCGAGTCTAAGAAGACACTGACAGAGCTCAGTTCTGCCATTTCACTGACTGAAAGTTATGCTTTAACGACAAGACGAAGCGTAACCCTATGCCAGAGTCAATCAGGCCAGAGCTGTGATGGGCAGTGGTCTGAAGGATTTGTGGTTTTTTTCGATGAAAATAATCGTCATCAAATTGAAGATCTGAGCGAGCGCATCAAAATATTCACAGCGATTGGCAGCAGTGGAACTTTGTCTTTTTATGGGTTTCCCAGCAGCAATTATTGGCATTATCAAGCCAAGATTGGCCAAAATCAGCAAAACGGTAGCTTTGTTTATTGCGATCAAGGGGCCGAAGGCCAAGATTGGGTTTTAGTGTTGAGTAAAACGGGCCGCTATCGTGTCGATCATGAACGCGATCAGCGCTGTTGATTTGTTTTATTGCCTCGGAGCAAGCTCCCCTCGCCCGGTGCTCCGCAGTACTGTCCGGGGAAGGTGCATAGGCTCCCCTCGCCCGGTACTCGGGAGAGGGGTATCCAATCTATTACAGCATGCGCTTTAATATATCGTCTTTGCGGATAAAATGATGATACAGCGCACCCATCAGATGTACGCCGAGTAAACCTAAAATACTCCAAGCCAAATAAACATGTATTTGTTTAACCGTGTGCCCTAGGCTCTCAGATAAAGGTACCCCAGGAGCGGGCAGAGTAAACCAACCCCAGATCATGGGTGGTTTACCTTTAGCGGTGCTGAAAATCCAACCGGATAAACACATGGCAATCACGCTAAAGTACAGCAAATATCGTACTAATTTTGCCAAAAGAGTTTGAATAAAGGTCATGTCGGCAGGATAGCTGGGTTTAACATTACGGGAGGACCAGAAGGCAAAGATCAAGATCAACAGGAGCAAAGTCATGCCCAAAGACTTATGCCAGCCATAAACAGCACCCTGTGTGGGATCTTTCAAGACATCCAGTAAGCTACCCACTAAAAGCATGCCCATGACGCCTAGAGCAATCACCCAGTGTAAAAGCTTAGTAATTGCACCATATTGAGACAAAGTATTTTTGAGTTTCATGGGTCCGTCCTTAATGTAATGTATAGAGTGTGCCTATTACAAATGGATTTGAAGGTTTTGTCAAGATCGAATGATTTTTGCCCTAAACTCTTGAAAATACCAAAACCGCCCCCATTCTCGAAGGCAGTGTTACTTATTTGAGGAGTTTATTATGACCGATGCAAGCACCACCCAGAAGCAAACCCGCGGTTTTCAGGCCGAAGTAGGGCAAATCCTACATTTGGTCACCCATTCACTGTATTCTCATCAAGAGATTTTTTTAAGAGAGCTTGTCTCCAACGCTTCAGATGCCTTGGACAAATTGCGATTTTTAGCTGTGAGCGAGCCTAAATATCTAGAAAGCGATCCTGAACTGGGGATCCGCATTGAGATTGATAAAGAAAATGCTCTTCTAACGATTAGAGACAATGGCATCGGTATGGATCGCGAGGAAATTATTGAACATTTGGGAACGATTGCAAAATCCGGAACCAAAGAATTCTTAGCTGCCCTATCGGCACAAAAGAATAAAGACAGCCTTCAAATAGGCCAATTTGGGGTGGGATTTTATTCAGCCTTTATTGTGTCTAATAAAGTTTCTGTGCGCAGCCGAAAAGCCGGCTTGCCTGTTGATCAAGGCGTAGAATGGATTTCCAGTGGAGAAAATGAATTCACTGTTGAAACGATCCACAAACAAACTCGCGGGACCGAAGTGATTCTACATTTAAAAGAAGAGGCCAAAGAATACCTCGATGCTTGGCGCATTAAAAATTTGGTGCATAAATATTCTGATCATATTTCTTTTCCCATTTGGATGTTGAAAGAAAATGAAAAGTTTTCTGAAAATGAAGAAGAGTCAAAAGACAAAGACAATGAAATCACGGATGCACAAGTGTTTGAAACCGTGAATCGTGCGCAAGCGATCTGGACTTTGCCTAAGAGTCAAATCTCAGATAAAGAATATGAAGAATTTTATAAGCATATTTCACATGATTTTTCAGCCCCCTTGGCTTGGGCTCATAATAAAGTGGAAGGCAAATTAGAATACAATAGTCTACTGTTTATCCCTGAACGCGCTCCTTTTGATTTGTATCAACGAGACATGGCTAAAGGCTTGAAACTGTATGTGAAACGCGTTTTTATTATGGACGATGCCGAACAATTGCTGCCGATGTATTTGCGTTTTGTCAAAGGGGTGATCGACTCCAATGATTTGGCTTTGAATGTTTCACGTGAATTGCTGCAAAATAACGAAGTGATTGAGGGCTTACGTTCAGCCACTACTCGTCGTGTTTTGGATCTCTTGGAAAAATTGGCCAAAGACGAGCCTGAAAAATACAATCAATTCTGGAGTACTTTCGGCGCAGTCTTGAAAGAAGGCGTGGCGGAAGATTTTGCCAATAAAGATAAAATCGCTTCCTTATTGCGTTTTGAAACCACACAATCAGAGACTAAGGCTAATGTTTCTCTGGCAGACTATATAGCGCGTATGGGTGATAAGCAAGATAAGATCTATTATGTCACTGCAGATACGGCTGCGGCTGCTCGCAATAGCCCACAATTGGAGATTTTTAGGCAAAAAGGCGTTGAAGTTTTACTGCTGTCTGATCGTGTCGATGAATGGCTGGTGGTGCATTTATCAGAATTTCAAGGAAAATCCTTGCAATCGATCGCTAAAGGCGCTTTGGATCTCACCGCGCTGGACAATGAAGAAGATAAGAAGGCACATGAACAAGTTCAAACTGAATTTAAGCCTTTAACCACAGCGGTTAAAGAAGCTTTGGGAGCTGCCGTTAAAGAGGTGCGCATTAGTCAACGTTTAACCGATTCACCGGCCTGTATCGTTGCGGATGAAGACGATATGGGTGGACATGTGCAGCGTCTGTTGAAAGCTGCAGGACAAGCCATGCCTGAAAGTAAACCGATCTTAGAATTGAATCCCAATCATCCTATTATCAAACGGTTGGATCAAGAAAAAGGCAGTGCTGAGCTTGCACAATGGAGCCAAATTTTATTGGATCAAGCGATTTTAGCCGATGGCAGTCCTTTAGAAAATCCGGCAGAATTTGTCACACGCTTAAATAGTCTGTGGAAAGATCTTTTAGGAAAGACCGCTTAATTTTTACCCTTCTCTGGATTATTCCACTACTCTCTGGGGAAAGCAGAAGCCCCCTCTCCCGGTACTCCGGGGGAGGGGTTGGGGAGAGGGTGTTAAAACAAGATTTTTAATAGATGATGACACCGTCCTTTAGATCTCTAAACTATAGCGTCTATTTTACGAATTTAGGTTTTCATATTTTTCGAGTGAGGAATATTTTTCAAGGTATTTAGCATATCTAATTTTGTTCTGAAAATCTTAGATTTGAATGCAAAAAAAGTGAGCATTTCGATGACACTGATTCTGAACCACACATCCCACTAGGTGGAATTGGATAGGACTGCTTTAGGCTTCCCATTCAAGATGGGCTTGCACACCACTGCCACGTATCCTGGCTCCGGCATCTTTAAGTATCGGTTCAGAAATGCCGTGTCATTCAAAATACTCACAGTTCATTATAGCTAATCTTTTAAATTTTGTAAAAGGGGATGCGAGATTCTTTTTGATTATTTTATGCCATACCCGCCCTAGGGAGGGAGTAGTTAAGAATTCTTTTGATTAAACCGTAACTTAGGAAATTCCAGAGTAATGCAAAATCCAGTTTCCGTATCCTCATGAGTACTGGTTAATACAATCTGAGCTTGATGCAGATCTGCAATTTGTTGCACAATAGCCAGACCTAAACCGGTGCCGTGCACTTTATTACCCAGCACACGATAGAATCGCTCAAAGATCCGTTTGCGATGGATGGGGGCAACACCAGGGCCATTATCAGCCACCTGTAAAATAATCGATTTTTCGCTGGCGCGTAAACGAACCCAAATCTGTGCTTGTTCAGGACTATAGCGGATTGCATTATCCAGTAAATTTCTCACCAGAATAGAAATGCTGGTCATTTGCCCTTGTAAGGGTAAATTTTTCTCTTCTGCAATCAGTTCAATCTCAATATTTTTTTCTAGAGCCTTAGGCACAATATCGGCAATTTCATCGACCACCAGTGTACGTAAATTAAAGGTGCTGACATTGCTTAATGCATGCGCTTCTTCGGGCACTACACGGCTTAAGGTTAACAGTTGCTGCACAATATGCGTGCTGCGATCAGCAATGCCAATTAATTTTTTGATCGCCGCATTGCGTTCTTGAGGATCTTCGAGTTTTAAGGCCAGCTGTGCCTGTGATTTTAAAGCCGCGAGTGGGGTACGCAATTCATGTGCGGCATCGGCTGTGAAGCGTTTTTCACGCTCAAAGGCATTTTGCAAACGGGCTAAGAGTTTATTGAGATCATCGACCAGCACCGAAATTTCAATAGGTACTGAAGAAAAATCCACGGGATGCAAATTACTGCGATCGCGGCTGGCCACTTCTTCTGCGATTTTATTTAAAGGGGATAAGCCTTTACCAATGATCAGCCAAATCATTAAACCTAATAAAGGATAAATTAAAAACATGATGAACAGATCATCTCGAGCGATATTATGCGCCAATTCAAGACGAGAATTATAACGCTCTGCCACAATGATCAAAGACCCTGTATCCGGCTCGTTGATGGTGAAAACACGCCAAGTACCATCGTGGATACTTGAATTGCTGAATCCTTCTTTACCTTTGGACAGAGGTTCCAAAGGGGCATTGGCCGAATGGACCAGTAATTTATGTTCTTTACTCCAGACTTGGAATTGAAACTTATCTTCCAGACCTAAATTTTTATTATCAGCATCCGAATAAAAAGCGCGCACAATACCGGGAATTTCATTCAATTCTTGTTGAATATGGGCCAGATTATTGTCGTCAAAATTTTCGCCAATCAAAGCTTCAAACGCTAAGCCTGATTGCCCTAATAAAGCATCGAGGTGTTGTTGAATATCTCTTTGATCCAGTATATAGTTTCCAATCGCGGTCAGCGTAGTGGTCAAGGTAATGCAGATCAGAAGATTAACAACCAGAAATCTGCGGATCGAATAGGTCATGACTCTTCTTTTGCGACCATATAGCCTACACCGCGAATGGTGTGAATGAGCTCAACACCAAACTTTTTACGCAGATTATGAATATGAACTTCCAAGGCATTGGAATCGACATCTTCATCCCAGCTGTAAATACTTTGAGTCAATTGCTCTCTGGACAAAGCCTTACCTTGATTCTCTAAAAGTTTTTGCAATAAAGCAAATTCCCGACGGGGCAAGCTGAACATTTGTTCTTGGAAATTAACAGAATGGGCTGCAGGATCTAGGGAGATTCCTTTATAGGTGATCATGGGGCTAGCTCTGCCGGTGCCGCGACGGCGCATGGCGCGAATGCGTGCAGACAATTCATCCAAATCAAAAGGTTTCACCATATAATCATCGGCCCCCATGTCTAAGCCGCGTACGCGATCTTCAATGGTTTCATGGGCGGTTAAAATTAAAACGGGTACGGCATTGCCATGACTGCGTATGGTGTGTAGCACTTCTAGGCCCGAAATGATCGGTAAGCCCAAGTCTAAAATGACCACATCAAAATTCTCTGAGGTTAAGGCCAAAATAGCCGACTGCCCATCTTTTAACCAATCGACGGTATTGCCTTCTCGAGTTAAGGCTGTGCGGATCACCTCACCCAGATCTTCATCGTCTTCAACCAATAATGCGCGCATAGAATTTTCCCCCAAAATAGACCTATTGTTTCCCTCACTGTCTTGCAAAGGCAAGTTAGCCTGCGAACTATACCTGGAAATCAAAATAAGTGCAATTTTTTAAACCGCTTCTTTCTGAGTATTCTGTGGCGCTGTCGGAAAAAAACCTATAAGTCTCCTCGCCCAGTATTCTGGGAGGGGTTGGGGGAGAGCGTAAAAAATTTTAAATTCGGAGATTTAAAAATTAGATTCTCCCTGTCTTAACAATAAATGCAAAGGCCTGAAATAGTCTAGAATTTCAGGATTGTGAATAAAAGAAAGATTATAAGGGTGTTCAGCATAGCGACGTTGAAAATTTTGAGTTGCGGGAAATTGATCGATGATTTTGGCAAGATTGCCCCAGAGCAGCAATTCTGTTTGAGGCGCGGCCTGATAAATCAATTCCAATAAACGGGCCATAAAGCCTCGCCAGGCTTTAGCGTCAACATTCACCGGCTTATCGGATAATACCAAAGAAGCATTGAGTAATAAAAAGCCGCGTTGATTCAGATGCGCGAAAAGCTCCGGCAAAGTTTGTATCAGTGCGGATTTGTCAATGCCGGCAATCGCGTCTTGTGAGCAATTTTCTGCCGACAGTAATCCTTCGGCGATGAGCAACATTTTGACGATGTTGCGTAAAGAAGTGGCGCGATTGACGGCTTTGGACAGACCGGTTTCTGACCATAAGCCATTAACACTGGCGTCATAAAAAGCATAACCATTGGCTGAAATGGCTCGTGGATAAGGGGATTCTCCGAAAAGAATGGTTTTGACTTCGCTGAAAGGCAGTGAAAAGGCGTTGAAAATGCTTTTACTTCCAGGCAGCCAATTTGGATCTTCAGACAAATTTTGCGTATACTGGGCAGGGACTTCCAAAAGTGCCGTTTCGATGAGCGTAAGCCAAGACGGCGATACAGGAGCAAAGTCAAAAATCATATCATCTATCCCCTTGAGGAGTTTAAGTTTATGGACCACCGCCTATTAGAAATTTTGGTTTGTCCTAGCTGCAAAGGAAAATTAGTTTACCATAAACAAGATAAAGAATTATGCTGTAAAGTCGATAAATTGGCCTATCCCATTCGCGATGGGATTGCCGTGATGTTGGTGGATTCCGCGCGTCGTTTGAGTTTGGAAGAGTACGATAAACTTTAGAGCTCTGCCGGACAGTACTGCGGTATTTCGAGAGAGAGCGACCTTTAATCGCTGCGTTCCCCACGCAAATTCAAACCATATTGCTGACTGATCCAAAGCGGATCATTGGATAAGCTGCATAAAAACTGCAATTTCACGATAGCCGCTTCGGGGGTCATATCGGCGGCGGAGATCACACCGATTTTTTGCAAGGCTTGGCCAGTGGCATAATGGCTCATCTGCACAGAACCCTTCAAACATTGAGTACAATTGGCGATGATCGTTTTATTTTGGATGGCTTTTCGCAGCATTGTCAATAAATGCGGATCATCAATAGGCAGATTACCGCTGCCATAACTGTGAAGCAATAAAGCTTGTAAGGGCAGTGCTAACAAGGTTTCTAAGACTTTAAGACTTGCACCAGGGAAAAAATGAAAACTGGCAATAGCTCTTTCTTTAAAAGCATACGGGGTTAAAGGTAGTTTTGTTTGTGCGCGAAACAAACGAGTCTTTGCTTGCAATTGGCTACCGACTTTGGCTAAAGCGGGAAAATTAGGCGATTGAAAAGCCTGATAACCTTCTGCATCGATTTTACGGGCACGATTGCCGCGAAACAATTGATGATTGAAAAAAATAGTCACTTCGGGCAAATCATAACGAGAGGCCAATAATAAAGCCGCTATTAAATTTTCGCGGGCATCACTGTGTGCTTGCACCAGAGAAACCTGTGCTCCCGTTAGAATAACGGGCTTATTCAAATTTTCCAATAGAAAAGATAGAGCCGAAGCCGTATAGGCCATGGTATCGGTGCCATGTAAAATCAGAAAGCCATCATAATGATCATAAGCCTTGGCCAGATCTTTGGCTAAGACATTCCAATGTTTGAGTGTCATATTGGAAGAATCAATTAAGGGTTGATACTCTAAGATCTCATAATGAGGCATATCGGCATGTTGAAAGATGGGATCTTTGCTCATGAGCTCTGACAATAAGCCCGATTTCGGCGTATAACCCGCGGAAGTTTTTTCCATGCCAATAGTACCGCCAGTATATAAAATGAGTAT
Organism: Gammaproteobacteria bacterium; assembly: GCA_009885495.1. GTDB lineage: Bacteria > Pseudomonadota > Gammaproteobacteria > UBA1113 > UBA1113 > VFKP01. Next base: position 13,328 of record VFKP01000025.1, read on the forward strand.
CGATTTTTTCATGCTTTGCCTTTTAAATGCTGTCTTCTTGCTGCGGAAAGTATTATTATAGCAGAGGATCAAATGATTGAAGGAGACAAGGCAATGAGTTTTTTTAGTATTTTGGCAGTTATCCTAACCTTTGCTGTGGCGGTGGCGTATATTAATCATCGTTATTTGCATTTGCCTCCCGTTATTGCCATCATGGCAGCCTCATTGGCTTTATCCTTATTATTAATTATTGCTGGGAAATTAGGGCTTTCCGATCTTAAAGATCAACTGGCCAAAGTTTTGCTACGCATGGATTTTCATACCCTATTGATGGATGGTATGCTCAGTTTTCTCTTATTTGCCGGTGCCTTAAATGTCGATTTAGGCCATTTACAAACGCGCAAATGGGAGATTGGGATCTTAGCTTCTCTGGGCACCGTTGTATCGACGGCTTTGGTGGCCAGTTTAGTGTATTTTTTACTGGGGTTTTTTGGGGTTCATTTAGAATTTATTTATTGTCTTTTGTTCGGGGCTTTAATTTCTCCCACCGATCCTATCGCGGTATTGGCTTTATTTAAATCTTTAAATGTGCCACGCAAGAAGAGTATTTTTCTGGAAGGTGAATCTTTATTCAATGATGGTGTTGGCATTGTTATTTTTTTAACCTTATATGAATTGGCTTTTGGAGGGCATGCGATCACTTTTAGCAGTGTCAGTCTTTTATTCTTACGACAAGCCATAGGCGGTATTGTCTATGGTGCAGCCTTAGGCTTGTTAGCGTATTTTCTTTTAAAACCCATTGATGATCATAAGATTGAGATTTTGGTCACCTTGGCCATTGTCAGTGGCGGCTATGCCCTAGCGGAATGGCTGCATATTTCAGGACCTTTGGCCATGGTGGTGGCGGGCCTTTTTATAGGCAATCACGGCCGCTATTTCTATATGTCTAAAAAAACACGCGAAAGTTTGGATACTTTTTGGGAAGTTATCGATGAAGTACTCAATGCTATTTTATTTGTTCTGATGGGCTTGGAGTTGCTCATTTTAGACATTAGCTTGCAAGAAGCTTTACTGTCTTTGCTCGTTATCCCCATTGTGATTTTTGCTCGTTGGGTCTGTGTGGCCATTCCCTTATCCGTGTTTAAGCTAAGGCGCGTCTATGCCCCTTACACGGTATCGATTTTGATTTGGGGGGGATTGCGCGGAGGCTTAGCCGTGGCTCTGGCCTTGGCCTTACCCTCAGGCCCGGAACGCGAATGGATCTTGACTATGACTTACGGCGTTGTTATCTTCTCCATTCTTGTGCAAGGTCCAACAATGAAACCTTTGTTGCGCAAAAGCATGGCACAGGAAAAAGAAAAAAGTCTTGTAGAAGGATCTGATTGATAGAAGACGAAGGAGAATTGCCGTCAGGCAGTTTTTATAATGATATCAGCAGGGAAGAAGGCTGTTAAATGAACAATACTCATTCAACTTGAATCTTAAAAGCACAGAAATTGTGTTTTATAAACCCAGGACTCGCGAAAAAGAAAGAAAGTGAAAAAAAAGCGAAGAAAGTTTAGAAAAGGAGTTGACAAAGGGGCGAAAAGGAGTAG
>VFKP01000147.1 GCA_009885495.1 Gammaproteobacteria bacterium
ACCGGATCAGTCAGAAAAATGAGATGCCTTCACTGGCTAGTTTGATCCAGAGCTCTGGAGCCTACAACGGTGGATAGGAGGATTTACCCTGGGATTTGAAAGGGATACCTTTCCTCGCTGATGTACTGGAAAAGAGTATATTCGGTAATTATCGATTCGTCAAGTACAGAATCGGTAATTACCGAATTCATGTCACCCAGCCTGATATCAGCCGAGATACTGCCTCTTGCTCTCAAATAAGAAAAAGATATAACTCGGACCTTGCTGCCAATACCAGGTATTCAATCAGGGTCCATCTATTCTCAAAAAATGCAGTTACTTAATATCTTCAAGCCCTATGACAATACGTTTTTTCAAAGCAGAGGCCACCGCAACCAATTGCGATAAATGCGAACTATGCTGAGTATCAAAAAGACGCACCACTTGAGGATATTGCCAGTTTAAACGCCGCGCCAATTCCGACTTACTGATGTGTTGTTCTCGTAATGCGATGTAAAGCAGTAATTTTGCAGAAAATCCTGGGGATAAAGTCACCATTCTTCGGCCCTTGGCAGGTCCTGGTAAAGGAATATCCTTTTTGTCTTTCATCATAGAAGCGATAATCTCTTCCAAACAATCCACGGCATTCAATAATGCCGACGCTAAATCTTCCCCAGAGGTCACACCATAAGGCATATCAGGAAAAGTAACGATAATGCCGTCTTTATCTTCTTGTAGCTCTACACAATAACGTAATGTTTTCACACTCTCACCTCTTCAACCAGCGCTTTAATTCATGACTGTTCATCGGAATAACTTAATTATATAATAGAAATGTTATAAAATTAAGGTTTAAATATAACAGTTCTGTTATATTTAAACCTCTTCTAAAAGTTTGAGCTCAAGGATTTAGAGCTTAAACTATATTAAACCATATATTTAAAATTATTTCAATAATAACTTCTACTTATCCTCATCAACAGCCTAAAAGAAAAAAATTAAAAGTTTCTCAGATGATTAGAGCAATTTTTAAAGACTTAAAGCTTAGTTCTATGTAAAAATGAACTGCTACTTCCATTTTGCATACATTCAGGAGACTCTATGAAAAAAGCGATTGTTTTACTCTCCGGTGGGCTGGATTCCAGCACTTGCTTAGCCATTGCCAAAGCCGCGGGTTTCTCTTGTTATGCCTTAAGTTTTTCGTACGGGCAAAAACAGAGTAGCGAATTAGTGGCTGCTGAAAAAATAGCTCAGCGTTTAGGCTGCCAACACCATCAGATCATCGATTTACCCATTGGGCAGCTCGGAGGTTCCGCACTCACCGATCCACAGATCGCAGTTCCAGCTTATACAGGCAGTGAAGCGATCCCTGTGACTTATGTGCCGGCGCGCAATACCATTTTCCTATCGATAGCTCTGGGTTGGGCTGAAATTATTGAGGCCGAAGCGATTTTTCTAGGGATCTCTGCTGTCGATTATTCAGGATATCCCGATTGCAGGCCCGAATATTTAGCTGCTTTTCAAGCCATGGCCAACTTGGCCACCAAAGCGGGAGTCGAGGGTTCGCCCATTCGCATTGAAGCGCCACTCATTCATCTGAGTAAAGCACAAACCATCGCCCTGGGACATTCTCTCGGTCTGGATTATGGCATGACGGTATCCTGTTATCAGGCCAATCTAGAAGGCTTAGCTTGCGGTGTCTGCGACAGTTGTGAGCTTAGAAAACGCGGCTTTGAACAGGCGGAAGTGGCTGATCCTACGAAATATGCAACTTATCTCTGATATGTTTTACATCATTATGGGAAGGAAACGCGTTTGAATTGATTTAACTCTTTGTCCGTCAATATTCTTACTGCGGGATCGCTGGCTCCAGCAGTATTGATCGCTTGTTCTGTCAGTTTTTTAACCGTAGCCCAATCGGTTTGATCATTGGGTAAATTTCCCCAATCATAAATTTTGCCTGTATTTTTATCTTTCATTTTGATGACGCTTTCTAACCTTGCGGCGCTTGCACTACACCTAAAGAAATCACCATCTTTAACGCGGTTTCGACACTGATAGACAATTCTTTAACATCCTTGGCTGGGACGATCAGTAAAAAACCCGAAGTTGGATTGGGAGTAGTAGGAATGAAAACACTGATGCAAGGCTCTTTTAAAAGCTCATCAAATAGAGGTAAGGCATCCGTGGTTTGAAAAGCAATGCTCCACAGGCCAGGACGCGGATATTCAACAAGCACCACTTTTTTAAAGGATTTGCTGTCTGAGCTTAATAAAGATTGTGTGACTTGTTTGACACCGTTGTAAATCCCTCTGATTAAGGGCAGGCGTTGGATCAGGCTCTCACCCAATTCTAATAATTGGCGGCCTAGAAAATTGGCGACCAAAACCCCAGTCCCCAGTACAATCAAGACACTTAAGACGACGCCCAAGCCAGGGATATTCATTCCAAACCAAGCTTGCGGTTGTAAACTGGCTGGCAAAAAATCCATCACCTGATCGAGCAAATGCACCATAAAATGCACGACCCAAACGGTGGCTAAAATGGGTAGCCAAATCAATAAACCGGCAAGAAAATAACGACGGAAACTGGCTCTCATATTTAATCTGCAGAGTCTGTTTTAGTGCTTGTGCTAGGAGAACTGACCGGTTCTGTCTTGGTTTCAGTGGCGGGTTTGCTCGCTTGAGAATCTTCAGCTGCCCCCCCTGCTTTTTTAGTTTTAAAATCCGTTTCATACCAGCCCGTTCCCTTGAGCTGAAAATGAGGCGCACTCATCATTTTCGTCAAACTAGCCTTGCCGCATTTACTGCAGGTTTTGAGTGCCTCATCATTGACGCCTTGTAAAACATCAAAATTGTCTTGGCAATTCTCACAATGGTATTCATAGATCGGCATAATGGATTATCCTCTAAAGTAAAATGCATAGACCCTCTCCCCCAACCCCTCCCCCAGAATACTGGGGGAGGGGAGCTTCCGCTGACTCTATTGAGTGATAAGAACAACCCCTTAACTGGGGACGGATAAGCCTATTTCAAGAGCTAAGCCAGAAGAGAGGCTGGGATCACTTGGGGTTTACCTAAGATATATCCCTGAAAATAATCAAATCCCAGATCTTGACAAAAATCGATGATCTCAAAACTCTCTACCTTTTCAGCCAAGAGTTTAGCTGGAAAAGGCTTCAAGATCTCAACCTGCTCTCTCAAGGTTTCAGGGGTGTACATTAAAATATCAATTTTGATATAATCCGCGATCTTAACCAATTCAATTAAATCATCCCGATAAACAAAATCATCCAGGGCAATTTTAAAGCCTTCCTTTTTAAGGGCCAGTACATTCTCATACAATTGCGTTGAAAACAGCACATCTTCTAAAATTTCAAGTACCGCAATGTTGCGTGGCAATAGATGATGAATAGGATCTAATATCAGCGCTTCAGAAAAATTAATAAACACCGGATGTCCACCCGATACCGCATCGATCCCTAAGCTGTGGAAGGTCTTGCGAATTAAAGTTTGCGTTGCGGCCTCACCATCAAAATTGTCAAAGGAATTATGATTGGGATCGTTTAAAGGACGCGACAAAAGTTCATAGGCATGGATTGTCATTAAATCCGCTTCCAGAATGGCTTGTCTGGCAATTTGTATAGGATAGTGCATTTCCATCGTCATTCCTCACGGCTTAAGCCTTGGTTCTAGAAAAGCCCATATTCGGCGCATGAACACACAAAATCTGCCGTTTGTCATGCTCCCCTTAAGGAGAGTAGCTATCTCTCATTCTTCACTGTTCAGGCCTAGTCTCTAAAAAAGAACTCACAGGGATCTGCCAAATGTCCCGCATAGCTATAGCGCCTTCCTGCAATTTGACTTGCAGAGCTGGATTATCGCTGATCTCTTGATCCCAATCAACATTGGGGACGTAGATCGCAGCCATCAACGAGGCTAAACTCAAACTCTGCAGATCCACGCTGAGTTTGAGTTTACCACGAACTAAGGCAATAAAACCGGCATGTTCCAATCGTTCTTCCAGTTCTTCAGTGTTGATCGAATACATTTGAGCTAAATCATCTGGAGGCGCCTGTCTTAACCAACGGGCATAAGGATAAGATCCAGAATGCTCTTGTAAAATATGTAATAGTGATAAAGCCCGCGACAAAGGGCATTGGCGACGTTTTTCGACAACCACAGGCCAATAAGGTAAAACCTGTAATAATTCTGCTCCAAAGAGAATGATCACCCAAGACAAATACAACCATAACAAAAAAATCGGAATACTGGCTAAAGCGCCATAGACAAAAGTGTAAATTGAAAATCGAGCCATGTAAAAAGCAAAGCCCTGACGTGCCAATTCAAATAGCACTGCGGAAACTCCTCCCGCCATGAAACAATAGCGCCTTGGAGATGGGCGATTGGGCAATACGCGATACAAGATCGTAAACCACAGGGCTGTGAGTACAAAAATAATGCCTGACCAGACCATCTTTCTAACGAATTCCGAGGAAACACTTGATTTCAACAGCGAGATATCAAAAAAATAAGAGACCATCCAGACACAAGCCCCTAGAGCAATGGGCGCTAAACTCAATAATCCCCAATACAGAAAAAACGCTTCAATAAAGCCGCGCGATTTTTTCACGCGCCAAATAGCGTTAAAAGCAGATTCAATGCTGAACAAAACAAAAATAGCCGTGAGCAATAGAGAAACAATGCCTATCCAAGACAATTGCACGGTTTTATGCACCCAAAGATTCAGTTGATCTTGGATAATATGCCCTGTACTCGGCACAAAGTTGGTAAAAATAAAATCTTGTGCTCGCTCACCCAAAACGGCAAACTGCGGAAAAGCCGTAAAAATAGCCAAGCCCACCATCATCATGGGCACTAGGGCTAAAAGAGTGGTAAAAGTCAGCTCGCTGGCGCGAGACAAGCAACGGTCTTTATTGAACCTATGAAAAACACAGCGCAAATTGTAAAAAAACAGATGGAAACGGTGCACAAAAGATCCCTGAACTCAAGCTATGGCTAAATCTTACCACAAATCCCCTTCTTTAGGAGCATCTAGATTAGGATCATAGAGATCTTGATTCATACTCTTGGCCCGTTTAGTCTCAAGATAAGATTCTAGCAAATGGCGGGTATTGCGCTTTTCCAAACGCCCTTTTACTTTCTCAACTTTATCTTCAATCGCTTCAAAAGCTTCTAAATCAGCATCAGCAATACCCTGGCCTAATTCTTCATAACGATTATAATCTAATTGGTAAGCCATCAAAGAATCCCCTGTTTTATTATCGATGATATTGAGTAATCTATAACCCTCTCCCCCAACCCCTCTCCCAGAGTACTGGGCGAGGGGAGCTTAGATGCTCATCACAAAACCCCCTGTTTACTTATGGATGATATTGGAAGTATAGTTTAAAATTTACACTGCTCAAGTTCTGAACGCTTAACATTTTCTGATGAAACAGTTAGAATAGGCAGTTACGATTAAGCTGTCCCTAATTGAGGAGAACTCTGTGTCTATCGATTCAAAAGCCATTCAAAGCCTCTGCGATACTGTTTGGGAAGACGAACTCATCCCAAAAATGAAAGAATTTATCCGTATTCCGAATAAGTCCCCTTCTTTTGATCCAGACTGGGAAAAAAATGGCTATATGCAAGCCGCCGTTGATTTGGTCAGCACTTGGGTACAAACGCAAAATATTCAGGGATTAAGGCTAAATGTCTATCGTAAACCTGGGCGAACACCGATGATCTTGATTGAAATTCCAGGACAAGGCCCAAGAACCGTACTCATGTATGGACATATTGATAAACAGCCTGAAATGCAAGGCTGGCAAGAGGGTTTATCGCCCTGGGAAGGCGTTTTGCGCGAGGATAAACTTTATGGTCGCGGTGCTGCCGACGATGGCTATGCCGTGTTCAGCTCTATTTTAGCCCTCAAAGCGGTTAAGGCTCAAAACCTGCCCCATAGCCGCATTGTGATCCTCATTGAAGCTTCTGAAGAAAGCGGCAGCTCCGATTTACCTTTCTATGTCAATGAATTAGAACAAGAGATCGGAAAGCCTGATCTGGTCATTTGTTTAGATTCGGGTTGTGGCAATTACGATCAACTCTGGCACACCACTTCCCTACGCGGCTTAGTCAATGGAGTGCTCAGTATTGAAGTCTTAAGCGAAGGCGTGCACTCCGGCAGTGCCAGTGGCATTGTGCCTTCCAGTTTTAGAATTTTACGGCAATTGCTGAGCCGTATTGAAAATAAAAATACAGGGGATATTTTATTATCCGCGTTTCATGTCGACATTCCTGAAGAACGCATACAAGAAGCCCGCCTGGCCGCTGGAGTCTTAGGCAATACCCTATACACTGAATTTCCGCTCAAAGATCAATTACAGCCCGTCAGCGAAAATCTCAGCGAGCTATTACTGAATAGAACTTGGCGCCCTGCTTTATCCGTGATTGGCTGTGATGGTTTACCCGCTTTAGCCAATGCCGGCAATGTGCTGCGACCCAAAACTGAAATGGCGCTTTCTATTCGCATTCCTCCTTCTTGTGATGCAGAAAAAGCAACCGAACAACTCAAAAAGACTTTAGAGGCCGATCCTCCTTATCAAGCTAAGGTCAGCTTTACCGCTCAACAGGGCAGCAATGGCTGGCATGCGCCTTTGATGAAGCCTTGGCTAAAAGCCGCGATCAGTGAAGCTTCAGAATTGTATTTTGGTCGCGAAGCTATGGCACAAGGTGAAGGCGGCACCATACCTTTCATGGGCATGCTGGGCGAAAAATTTCCAGAAGCACAGTTTTTAATTACGGGGGTTTTAGGGCCACATTCCAATGCCCATGGCCCGAATGAGTTTTTGCACATTCCCACAGTGAAACGCTTAACCGCCTGTATTGCGCATGTCTTGGCATTAGAAGCAGTTTCATAGAGGCAGGGATTCGTGCAAAATTTATCGCTTGAAAAAACGCGTCTGCACGAGATCCGTATTCATCTGAAAAAGGCTTTTGAAGAACCTTGCAGTATCCTAGATCTATTAAAGACACATACCCAGGCCATTGATGAACTCATCATTGGCCTTTGGAAAAAATTACAGATTGATGATAAACCCTATGCTTTAATGGCCTTAGGCGGCTATGGCCGTCAAGAACTCTACCCTTATTCAGACATCGATATTTTAATTTTAAGCCCCAGCTCTATTAAAACAGATCCTAAATTGGAAATTTTTATTCAAAGCTTATGGGATCTGAAATTAAAAGTATCTCCCTTAAGTGCCAGTATTGAAGAATTGATCGCCTTATCACATGAAAACTTATACACGCTAACCAGCCTCATCGACCACCGTTATTTAAGCGGTGATCTTTCTACATTTAAAGCATTAGAGTATCAGAAAAAAAAATTATTTCATTTGAGTCCCAGTGAATTTTTCAAAGAAAAACTAATCGAACAAACAGAACGGCACGCTCATTTTGGAACACATGCCTTTAGCTTAGAGCCCAATTTAAAAGAAAGCCCTGGGGGTTTACGTGATTTACAAACTCTGATCTGGTCCTGGAGCTATCATTGCCTGCACAGCGATGACCCTTTGCCTGGCTTAGATCATTTTAACCGCATATCTATTTTAGAAAAAGATGAAATGCTTGCTTTAGAAGAAGCCTATCTTTTTTTGGCGCATATTCGTTTCGCCCTACATTTGTCTTCCGGCAAAAAAGAAGATCGTCTTTTTTTAGAATGGCAACTTTTATTAGCTCCTTTTTTCGTCAACGATTCCGAGGACCCCCAAGTATTGCAACGAAAATTCATGAAAACTTATTATCATAAGGTTTCAATTTTATCTCAGCATTTAGAATTATTTAAAAAAGCACTCGAGATCCACTTAGGCTTGATCCCTTCTGAAAAATTTTATCCATCTTCTCCTGAAATAATGGGAGTATTGTTGAATTGCCCTGATACAGATACCTTAAAAAAAATTCCTTTAACCGTATTGCGAACATGGAAAACAAAACCGCAAGCTCTCTTCGAACTTTCCTCACAACAAGCATTTTTAAGTCTTTTAGACAAAAAAGGTTGTGTTTATCCCGTTCTCAAAACCTTACACCTTTGGAGATTTTTAGCCCTGTATTTACCTGAGTTTCATCACGTCACAGGACTCATTCAACACAATTCTTTTCACAGTTATACCGTTGACCAACATCTACTGTATCTCACTGCTTTCGTCGATCGTTTTTACGATCCCAGTGAATCGAATCATTATCCGCTCTGTCATGAATTGCTGCAGACTTTGCCGGAACCACGGCTACTCTATTTAGCCGCTCTTTTCCACGATATCGGTAAAGGCTACCCCGGCGATCACAGTTTAGTCGGAGCAATGCTCACCCGTGATTTTTGTCAACGCTTAAATTCTCTATTATCTCCTGACTCAGCTGAAACTCTGATTTGGTTAGTGGCCAATCATTTATTGATGTCGACTGTGGCACAACGACAAGATATTGACGATCCTGAAATTATTATTGCTTTTGCCAAGACTGTCGGTAACTTACAACGTTTGAAATTATTGTATTTGCTCACGGTTGCTGATATTTCAGCGACCCATCCTACGCTATGGAACAGTTGGAAAGACAGTTTATTAAAAAAACTTTATTTACAAAGTGCTAAAGCATTGGCTCATGATTATCAACTTTCACCCATTGATAAGAAAATAGCACACAAAAAACAAAAAGCTTTAGTTCTGATCTTAGAAAAAGAAGAGCCCTGCACTGAAGATCAAATCACTGCATTATGGTCAGGATGGCCCAAATTATATTTCTTACATCATAATCCAAACTCTATCATCAAACACAGTTTAGCGATATTAAAAAATAAAACAGCGTCTCTGCAAGTGCTGTGTTTCAGCCATCATCCCAAACAAGGGCATTATGAGTTATTTATTTATTGCGAAGACCAAGCTTATTTATTTGCATCAATTTGTAATATCATTGAAAAAGAAAATCTAAATGTGGTCTCTGCCGATATTCTCACCACCGAAAATGGATTAACTCTAGATAGCTTTTATCTCTTGGGACAAAATCTTTCCTTAGAACATCAAAAATCTTTTCTACAGCGTTTAAAAAAGGCTTTGGAGCAATTGCGTTTAGAAAAAAAACCCGCTTTCTTTCAGCCACGGTTTATGAAACAGGATAAAGTTCATCATTTTAAAACTGAAGTCTATTGTAGAAACCCAGAGAGACAAAATTGGAGTGAATTAGAACTCATCACCCGCGATCGCCCTGGGATCTTGGCGAAAATGGGCTTGATATTTTACCAACATCAGATCAACTTAAAACAAGCCAAAATTGCAACCCTAGGCCAAAGAGTTGAAGATCTGTTTACGATCAGCAATGCAGAAGATCAAGCCTTATCCGATACACAAATAGAAAGCTTGAAACACAGTATATTGTCTGAGTTGTAATTATTCTCTTGGATACAACACAGATTTGACGATTAAATCGTATCCCTTTCAAATCTTAGGGTAGAGACGCGATTTATCGCGTCTCTACAAAACAAGATGTATCGCGTTGCCCTGAGTTTTGAAAGAGATACCTTAAATCGCTGCATTGAGGCTCAGCAGGAAATGGCTAGCGCCCAAATCGCCAGTACCAGACCCATTACTATTGGACCAAGCTGCACTCACATCAAAATAGGAGTTAAGCTGTTTATCCAATAATAATCCGTAATGAGTATAGCTGTTTCCCGCGTCAGAATTCAGATCATAGTATCCTAAAATTCCGCCTACAGAAAAACCATTCATTCCCAAAGCTAGACGGCTGGGCAGTGGGATTTGAGTTTGAGCATGGTAATAAGTCCCCGGGCCATTACTGTTGAAGGCATTTTCTGAATGATCCACGCCTACGGTTAAAATTTTATAGCCTAAAACCAAGTTGTATTCTAAAAAATTAAAGTTTGCACTGTCTGGATAAGTATATCTTGTGGCACTGAGTTGATAATTAAAGCCCTGGTCATAGGATTTTTTATAGCCTACAATGCTGTCTAATTCCAAATTAGCATCACTACCCTCAAATTTAACATTTGAGCCCCATTGGGTCGCAAAAAAACCTGCATAATCAAGCGTAACGCTGCCTTGTAGTGCAGGATCATTTTCCGTTTGGCTAATCCCTCTCCAGATGTAATTAGAGGTTAGGGTACTATTGGCAGAGAAATTAAAATTACTGGAGTCGGTTTTTTCCGATGATGAATCAACCGCATACGCTATCGTGTTAAAAGCACATGCCATAGCCGCTAAAATATAAACAAACTTATTCTTACTCGTATAGAACATGAGATAAAGCCTCCTACCCTTTATTACTGAAAACTCTTAATCATAATAATGGCGATTAACAAATTGATTTGCCCTTGCCAATCTGCATCTATACTGCGTCCCTCACGAAGTAACCCTTGTTCGTAATAGGCTTTGGCTACAAGATCTGTGGGGTCTTCTTTCAAAACTGAATAAAAAAAGTTCTGGCTATTTTTAAAATCACCCTGCTGGAAATGTGTAACGCCTAAATTAAAATCAGCGTTTGTTTTTAAGCGTAGTTCTTTTTCTTCTGGAGGCAGCGTATCTAAAACTTCAAAAACTTCAATGGCCGTATCATTTTGACCTTTTAATAAAATTTTCCCATAATTTCTGAAAGAATAAGTATCAGGACTAGATAGATTTTTTTGGGTTTCAGCAGAGATGAGGATCTGAGCATTGGCTTCTTTGGCTAAACTCTCTAATCTAAAAACAAGATTAACCACATGCCCAATAACGGTACAGCTCTGTCGCGTAGGAGTGCCGACAACGCCTACAATCCCTATCCCTGTATTCATGCCAATAGCCACCGAAAAGCTATAATGATATTTATTTTGAATTTCAGCATGCCTCTTTTTGATTTCGATTTGGATCTCTATGCTGGCGGCTAAGGCTTCATTAGCGTCTTTAAAAATAGCCATAATAGAATCACCGATGTATTTATCGGAAAACCCATTATGCTGCTTAATAATAGGTTCCGCAATGGCAATAAAATCATTGATAAATTCAAAAGAGGCTTGAGGCGTTAAAGTATTCGATAAAGTTGAAAAGCCCCGTATATCGATTGAAACCACCGTCAACTCATGCTCTGCACTATCACCCAAAGCTAATTCTTGAAAATTTTCTTTCCCCATGAAATGGATAAATTGAAAAGGTATATAACGCTCTGCTGCCACATATAGAGCGTTAAGCTCTTTATTTTTCTCAATGAGTGCAAGTTTACTCTCTTCTTGTGCACTGACATCTTGTACTGAGGCATACAATGAAGTGATTTGATCAGCATCATTGAGGATAAAATCAGCAAATTCATGCAGATATTTTTTTTGGCCAAATTTATCCTGGATCTGATACTCTATGTTAAAAGAAGAACCATTTTCTATTGCCTTTTGATATATCTTTTTGACTCGTTCTTTATGAGAAGGGGCAATAAAGTCTAACATAAAATCTTCATGAAGCTCATCTTGTTCAGATAAACCTAAAATTCGACGTAATTCTGGCGAACAATCCAGCTTACGGGTAGTCAAATTGAAATTGTAAAAGCCAATACATGCCAGTTTTTGTGCGATCTCTAACTCTTTTTGACTTCTGTGTAGATTATTGAAATTAGCACTATTACGCAGTAAGTAACGAATTCTATAGGTCAATAAATCGCTATTGATGGGTTTGGTTATAAAGTCAGTAGCGCCATGATAAAAAGCTTTGGCAATGGATTGGGTATCTTCTCTGACAGTGACCATCATAATAGGCAGATTTTTGTAGGCTGCCATACTGCGTAGATCTTCACACACTTCAAAACCATTGCGGATGGGCATATTAACATCTAAAAGAACAGCATCGGGTCTTTTTTCTTGAATAAGCGCGATGGCTTCACTCCCATCAACGGCTTCCACGACTTCAATATCAATCGTCGCCAACACTTTTTTGAGGAGTGCGCGGATAAGACTGCTGTCATCGACGACTAAAACTACTGGATTTTTCTGTATCATAATTCAATGCCTTAATAATTAATTGTTTTCTAAGTAATTTTTGAACTCTAAGAACACTTTTTTAAGTATTGTTAAACGCTCAATAAAATAATCTTTTGATTGTATTTCTGCATTCCTCTCTACTCCTTTGGCTAAATGAGAAAGTTTTGTTGCACCAAAGCTTCCTGTAGAAGATTTAAGTTGGTGGGCTGTATCACGTATAACGCTGGTATCCATTTTGTCGATCGCCGCTTCCATTCGTAATAATAAACTCTGACTGTCGGAGATCAGTAGCGCTTGTAGTTCCATAAAACTTTCCTGCGTTCCACAGTTTTCTTTGAGTTCAGCCAAAATTCTTTTATCAAAATCGGCTTCTAGCAGGCTTTCCTCTTTTGATGGGGTGGAAAGAGGGACAGAAACAGTCTTTTTTTCAGTACCCAACCATCGAGCCAAAGCCGCTTGTAAGAGCTTTCGAGCAATGGGCTTGGAGAGAAAATCATCCATACCGGCTTGTGTACAAGCTTGTTTTGCTTCAGTCGAGGTGTGTGCTGTGAGGGCTATGATCGGAATGTGCCCGTTTTGGTGTTCGTTTTCAAAGGCACGGATCTTTCGTGTCGTTTCATAACCATCTAATTTAGGCATCAGACAATCCATGAGGATCAAAGCATAACGAGTGGGTGCTTGGGTATAATAGGCTATCGCTTCTATTCCGTCATTGGCAAGATCGACCGTGAAACCCAATTTTTGCAAAATAAAAGTGATTACTTTTTGATCGGTGGGGTTATCTTCTGCTAAGAGCAAATGGGGATTGGTGGTGTTAATTTTAAGTAGCCCTGTTTGCTCAGAAATATCCGTCGCGTTTTGGGAAGATTCAAAGTCTAGATGCATTAATTTGAGTAAAGCATCGTGCAATTGAATTTTACGCACCGGTTTATGAAAAAATCGTTCTATGCCCACCAGACCTGCTTTTTCTTTGTCTTCAGCACTCCCACTGGAACTCAACATCATGAGTTTAAGTGAACTAAAACGAGGATCTTGTTTAATCGTTTCCGCTAATTCTAAGCCATTAATTTCAGGCATGAGTAAATCAAGAATCCCTAAATCAAAAGCTTGGTTTTCTTCCCTGGCTTTATTCAGGCAGTCCAGTGCATCTTTTGCAGACTCTGCCGTTTTTATTTTTAAACCCCAACGCGATAATAAATGGGATAGCACTTCTAAATTGGTTTTATTATCGTCGACCAAAAGAGCACTTAAGCCTTTGAGTTTATCCGAAGGTTCAAAGACTGCCGCATGTCCTTCTGCAATGGGAAATATCGCTGTAAACCAAAACGTACTTCCTTTATTAGGTTCGGAAATAATATCAATTTCGCCATGCATGTGTTCCACTAAGCTTTTGCACACGGCTAGGCCCAGGCCTGTACCACCATATTTTCGGGTCGTAGAAGCATCAACCTGTATAAAGCGTTGAAACAATTTTTTACGGGCCATCTCGCTAATACCTATACCGGTGTCAATGACTTCAAATCGAAGTTTGACCGTTTTATCTTCTTTTAACTCATCCACTTTAACTTTAAGTAAAACCTCTCCTTTTTCAGTAAATTTAATGGCATTACCCACTAAGTTCAATAAAATTTGACGCAATCGTGTCGGATCGCCCTGGATCCATTGAGGGGTATTTTCGGAAAGTATGCAAATGAGTTCTAAGCCTTTTTCAGCAGCGCGTTCACTTAAGAGTTGTGTCACCTCTTCAATGACTCGTTCCAAGTCAAAATCAATGTTTTCAAATTCAAGTTTGCCTGCTTCAATTTTTGAAAAATCTAAGATGTCATTGAGTAAGGATAACAAGGCATTCGCTGAGTTATTGCAAATTTGTAAATAGTCTCTTTGTTCAGACGTTAACTCACTGTCTAAAACTAAATCTAACATCCCCATGATTCCGTTCATCGGCGTTCGGATCTCGTGACTCATATTGGCTAAAAACTGCCCTTTACTCTTATTAGCCTCATCAGCTGTTTTCTGCGCAATGGCCATATCTTCCATCATGTTCAAGGTTGCTCTTTGTGTTAATGCTAAATCATGTGTTTGTTGACTTAATTGTTCTGCAGTGGCTTTGGCTTCTAACATAGCTGTTGAGAGAGCATCCTGCTTTAATAATAGCGTATTGTTGATTTTGGATAATTTTTTCTGGGCTCGTTCCATCTCGAAAGCCACTCGTTTTTTTTGTTCATTCTCCGCACGTAAGCGAGCAACGATGATTAAGAGAATAAGCAGCGTAGCCGCAGAAAATACAATCATCAGTATGATTAAAGAGTTCAAAGATTCTGTCACTATATTGAGAATAGGTTGAATAGGATATTTTACTTCCAAAAGACCCCAGACCCGATCAACTTCTTTATTAGGACTATCTTGTGGTAATAAGAACTTAGCACATTCTGGGCAAGCGTTAGAATTAAGACTTTGAGTGATGGCATAATTTAAATAAGGATTTCCGCCAATACTGTTGTATTGAGTATATATAAGAGACGGGTTTTTCTCTAAGACTGACCATGCTCGCGAAGCAAAAGGATCGCTAGCAGTGCTCGCATCGTCTTTAAAAGAAGTTCCAGGATAGAGATTTAAAGACAAACCCGGATTTTCTTTGGAGATATTTTTAGCTAAAAGCTCTGCAAAAGTAAAGGGTAAAGGCAAAGTGTTCGATTCTTTATAATAGTTAGGGCTCAAATTTAAATGATTACGTTCAGCCGTATGGGCCACTTCCGTGGTGTAAACATCTTGAGTGTGCGTTAAAAATAAGGCATAAGCCTTAGCATTTTCATAGGCGATAGCTTTAGAGATGGATACACTTTTACCATCGATAATATTATATAAAAAAGCCAACATGAGCAGAAAAAATAAAAAAAATAGAGTGGTTGAGCGATCAAATACAAAGCTTCTTTCCATAGTATCATTATCCTTTATCTTTAGGGTTAATGGGTTCTATAGAATACGCTGGGGGTTGGCCATTCTGCTCTAGTAAACGGTTAATTTCTTTTTTGAGTTCTATCATTCGCAACTCTCTGCCAACTGCCATGCGATTAAATTCATTGATCTCAGCTATTTTTTCTTTAAGATTCTCTGAAGATTCCTCCGCTTGCATTTTTGCTAAATTAGCCAGCTCTGCCATACGCCTGGAAACCTCATTTTCAAAAGAAACTCGATCCAATACGCGATTATAGCGTGAGGCAATTTGCCCTGCTTCCGTAAAAGGCTCTTCGTGAATGCGCTGGGTAATATCTCCCGTTTGCGCTTGTGTTTCCATAGCATTAAACAGATCTAGAATTTCAGTCGTCGCGCGATGTTCTGAAATATTTAGGCCTACTAGTTCTTGCTCTTTAGAAACACGAAGAGGGAATACTTTATTCAATAAGCTTAAGAGTACAAAAGCAATACCAAAGGCCCAAATCCCATCGGCAGTAATTCCCAATAGCTGAATGATGAGCTGGCCTAAACGGGTATGCGCTTGTGTAAACTGACTCACATCACCAAAAAGAGCGACGGCCAGAGTCCCCCAAATACCCCCGCCCAAATGCACAGGAATAGCGCCTACAGCATCGTCAATATGTAATCTTTCCAGTAATTTAGAAAACAACATGACAATGATGCCAGCCACTGCGCCAATAATAACCGCTGAACCGGGAAGGATAATATTGGAGCTGGCCGTTACGGAGACTAAACCGGCCAAGGGGCCATTAATCACGGCGGAAGGAGAGGCATGGCCTTCTGTGAACCATGCATACAGCGTGGCTGTAATCATGCCTGCGCCCGGCGCGAGCATGGTATTCATGAGGACCAAAGGTACTTTAGAGGTCACTGCAAGTGTGCTACCCCCATTAAAACCTAACCAACCTACCCATAAAATAATAGCGCCTAATACCGCAAGAGGCAGATTGCTACCCGGAATGGCTCGAGCGCTGCCATCGGGCAGAAACACTCCTTGTCTAGGACCGATGATCAGCAATGCTGCTAGAGCAACCCAACCTCCAGTGCAATGCACCACCGTAGAACCCGCAAAATCGATAAAACCCAATGATTGCAGCCATCCCATACTTGAGTGGCTCAATAATCCACCCCAGATCCAATGCCCAATCACAGGATAAATAGTACAAGACATGATCACGGCTATACTGACATAAGAAAGAAATTTGACCCGTTCAGCAATAGCACCCGAAATAATGGTGACCGCTGAGCCACAAAACATAAGTTCGTAAAGAAAAAAGACAATCGTGTGTGTATCGGTTTCTTTAGGGGAGAAAAACATCCAAGTGTGGAAATTTCCTAAGAGACCATGATCACTCAATCCAAACATCAAACTAAAACTGATGAACCAAAAGCACATCGTGGTAATGCAAAAATCGGCTAAATTCTTGAGGGCAACATTAATGCTGTTTTTAGAGCGCGTAAGGCCAGATTCTAGGCAGGCAAAACCCGCTTGCATGAATAATACCAAAACAGAACAAGTGGCCATCCAGACTAAATCAATATCCCGCATCATTAACTCCCTATATTCGAGATGCCATCAGTATAGCATGCCCTTAGCCTTAAACAAGATAAAGAGGGAGCTCCAGCAGGGCAAGATCATCTAAAATTTGTACAATTAAACGAGGTTTAATGATCTTTTTTTGATCAGAATGAAGTTGTTTCATGCTGTTTAGCTTGAAAGGCAGCGATAGAGTTATTAATTTTTTCTGTCATTGTTGCTCGAAAGGCTTATTTAGATACGAATTGATTTTTTTTAGCCATTTAGATGCGGTTGCCCTG
>VFKP01000145.1 GCA_009885495.1 Gammaproteobacteria bacterium
AGCATACTGAGCATGCCCGACAAATGGGTTGGATCCGGAATGAATAAGCTTTAGGCTTAAATCTTTTTTAGCTAAATAGCTGCTGACACGAGCTTGCCGGAAGGACACAAAAGACGGAGTTAACATACGCGTTAATGAGTATTTTTTGGATGGATTTTGCGTTTAAGATGCGCCAAATATGGGCTTTCTGGAAAAAAGGCGCCAGTAGTTACTGCAAAACTATCACTTGCAAAGAAGCATGCAGCATTGCCGCCATTAAATAACCCTCTGACAAAGATTGGCTATACAACTGCCACTCTTCAAGCTTAAACTCTTTTTGAGGCAATGCTAAAATTCTCGGTTTTTCATGAGGTAAAACCGTAACTTCACAGAGATCTAAGGACAAAGACAAACCTGAGCCTAAAGTTTTTAAAATCGCTTCTTTGCGCGTCCAGGCATTGAAAAAAGCCTGCCTTTGCAGATCGGCAGATAAAGAGGCGATCTCAGATTTTTCTTTGAGGCTGAAAAACCGCTCCGCAATATCCAAGACTTCCACTCTTCTATCGATCGATTCAATATCAACGCCTATCGCATGTCCTGCACACCATCCTATTAAGATCCGATCTTGGCTGTGAGAAACATTAAACTGTAAAAAGGACTGAGGATGAATGTTCGGATCTAGACTCGGCTTGCCTTGTTTTGCATAAGAAAATACAATTTCAGCAGGGGATAATTCTAATTGCACAGCTAAAATTTTTCGCAATAATCCCCGTGCAACCATAAATCGATCGGCATCTTTTTTAAAATGATAGCGTTTCGCTCTATTTTTCTCTTCTGCATTTAAGCTTTGCTCAAATTCATTTAACAGATCCACTTCTACAGGCAAAGTTTGCACATATAAATAAGCGCTGAGATCATTGCGCTTAAGCGGTTTGATCTCAGGCAATAAACTTACATTCATTTTTTAGTTCCATACATCGTTAATAAATGATGAAAACTGGCCAAGCGCCGCGGATCAATTTTGCCAGCCTGAATGGCTTCTTGTAAACTGCATTTGGGTTCATTGAGATGCTGGCAATCGCGAAATTTACATTGCCCTTCATAGGGTTTAAATTCAATAAAGCCGCGAAAAATATCGCTTTGCGTCATCGGCCATAAATTAAAACGCCTGACACCTGGCGAATCAATAAAATTTCCGCCTTGTTTAAAATGGTAAAGTTGCGCACTCGTGGTGGTGTGTTTACCCAATTCAGTATTTTCAGAAATGGCACCAATGGCTAAAGACAGTTCCGGTGCTAAGGCTTGAATTAAAGAGGATTTGCCCACTCCGGATTGCCCCAAGAAAATACTGCTATGATCCACCAAAAGAGCCTGTAATTGGGCCATCCCTTGTCCCTTGACGCTAGAAGTTGAGATCACCGCATAGCCAAGGCTTTCATACAATTGACGCAGGGTCGTTAAGGTTTGATGTGGATCGGGCAGATCAATTTTATTAAATACAATCATTGGCGATATTTTTAAAGCCTGTGCGGCCACTAAATACCGATCGATAATTTCCATGCTAGGCTCGGGTTTAAGGGCCACCACGATCAGGATTTGATCGACATTGGCCGCTAAAGGTCTTAACCGCTCATCCGCATCTAAACGTGCAATCACGCTGCGCCGTGCTTTAACGGCGGTGATCACACCCAGACCTTGAACTGAGCGACAAAAGACAATCTGATCGCCCGCCACAGGCGGTTCTAGATTTTGCCGCATATAGCAAGAATGCACGCTGCCTTCTTCATCTTCGACCAAAGCCTTCACCCCATGCCTAACGATGAGTAAGCCCGATTCTGGGGCTTTTAATGAGAGATCTTGAATAAAAGGAATTTTGTCTGAAGCCAGATCTTCTAAACGGCTGTCCTGCAAGGCGCTAATGCGCCGTTTTTGATTTTGTGTTAATCTGCGTTTAGCCATCAACTTACATGCCTTTCAACTGCTAAGGTTCTTAAGTCTCCCCTCGCACGCTTTCCGGGAGAGGGGTTGGGGGAGAGGGTTAAAATGCTGAGATTCTTAACCCTTAAGATTTGAATAAGATACATTAATTTCACAGTATTTTTAAAAGATGTTAGCATTATAGCATAGCGCGCTGCGCCAAATATGGGCTTTTCTGGATAAGAGGCACAAGTAGTGATATGAAGATTTATTTAGTGGGCGGTGCCATACGCGAGCGCTGCCTCAATCGCCCTGTCAAAGAGCGAGATTGGGTCGTTGTCGACAGTTCTCCAGAGGCCATGCTGGCGCAGGGATTTAAGCCTGTGGGCAAGGCTTTCCCGGTGTTCATACATCCTAAGACTCAGGAAGAATATGCTCTGGCCCGTACGGAACGTAAAATCGCTCCCGGTTATCATGGCTTTGTTTTCCACACGGGGCCAGGCGTCACCCTCAAAGAGGATTTAGCCCGGCGCGATTTAACGATCAATGCTTTGGCTGAAGATGAACAGGGTCAAATCATCGATTATTATGGTGGTTTAGAGGATTTAAAACATCGGATTTTACGCCATATCACACCCGCTTTTGCCGAAGATCCCGTTCGCGTCTTGCGTGTCGCTCGTTTTGCTGCGCGTTATGCGGGCTTAGGGTTTAGCGTTGCCAAAGAAACTTTAGCGCTCATGAAAGACATGGGCGAAAAAGGCGAACTGTCTAGCTTGGTGGCCGAACGTGTTTTTGCAGAATGGGAAAAAGCCTTGCAGGAAGAAAGGCCCAGTGTATTTTTTAAAGTGCTCATTGAGGCCAATGTCTTAACGCTGATTTTTCCAGAGTTTCACAGCCTATTGGAACCCCAACCAAAAGCCTTAGATTTTTTGGATCAGGCAGCAGAGAAACAGCTATCGATTGAATTACGCTTCGCTTTATTTATCTATGAAATTTTTAAAGATCACAACTTTAAAGAAGTATTTTCCACTTTTATAAACCAATATAAAATTCCCAATGTTTATTCTGATCTCACACTGGGCATTGTTGAAAATCTAGAAAATTATCAGAAGATTGATCTCAAAAGACCTGAGAGCATTGTCCTCTTTTATGAAAAAGCGGATGGTTCCCGTCGTTTTACGCGATTACTCAAGATTGTGGAAGGCTGCCAAGCCCTTTTTCCGCATCCCTTTTATGATGGCCTGCTGGCCATATTGAATCGGCTGTCTACTTTAAAATACAATATTCCCGCTGAGTTACAGGGAATAGCCATTGCGACCGCCATTCGTGAACAGCGCATTCAAGCGATTGAAAATTTTTTAAAGTCTTCTTGACTCTCGCTGTTTATATCTGTTAAGCTATTCTTCATGAAAACACGATGGCTTCCTAAATTCTACGTCTGCTACTACGGCCTCTACCGAGGTTAAATATTCTTTTTCAGTAACTACTCATGCTTTGATTTCAGCAGAAGCGTTTTTTACTCTGCTAAGCCAACGCACTTTCCCCGTGGCCACTTTTATTCGTATTCCAGAAGAGCTTGATTATTTACCAGAACCCGATATCTTCCATGAACTGTTTGGCCATTGCCCCATGCTCACGCAAAAAGTGGTGGCTGATTTTGTTGAAGCCTACGGACATTATGCTTTAAAAGCATCGCCAGAGCGTTTGGAGCGCTTGGCCCGTCTTTTTTGGTTTACGGTAGAATTTGGTTTAATTCAAACTGCAGAAGGTTTACGCTGTTATGGCGGCGGTATTTTATCTTCATCTCAAGAAACGGTCTATGCATTAGAAGATCCTTTTCCACAACGCCAAAAGTTTGATTTACTCGAAGTATTACGAACACCTTTTCGCATTGATAAAATGCAAGGCCAATATTTTGTGCTCGATCATTTTGAACAATTGTTTTCAACTTTAGAACCCGGTGTTTTAGATCAGGCTTTGGATCAGGCTTTAACTTTACAGGATTATCCTATCCGTTATCACTCAGAAGACGTTTAGCGTAACCATTCTCCCCCTAAGGAAGGATACGACAAAGCACAGATTTGGGCTTTCTAGAAAAAGGTGCGAGTAGTGACTATTTAGCTCTAAACAGCTAACCGCGTCTTCTCTCTGATTTAATTTTAATATTTTTTCCGCCTGAGTTTATTGTGTTAAGGGTTACAATATTGACAATGTTCTGGTTCTGCCTGTTCTAAGCCATGAGCTGGTTGGTGAGTTTCCTCATAAGGGCACTTGGTACACCCATAGATTTCATGTTTGATTAACTGAGTTTTTGAACCACATCCACTACAGGTTAATCCAGTTTCTACGCGCACCTTACCCCAACCGGGTATACCGCACTCTGGGCAATGCAGAGCAAGTCTTTCAGCCAATTTTTCTGCTAATTCCCCAATCACAGCCATTCTGGATGGATTGAACTGAGCCCGCATATCAGTTTCTATCCATACGCTACCATCTAAAGCATGTTTTCTGGATTGCAGAAAGGCTTCTTCTAAGGCGGGTTGTGAATTTACACCCTTGAAAATGAGCTCTGTACTTTCCCTATTATTTGGACGCAAAATCAATGCATGAGAAGGAAATTTTGCGATTTTAGCAAATTTATGCAAGGCTTCTAGCGAATCTACAGTATCCATCTGGTAATTCGTTTTTTCACTCAAATGCGACAAATATAGGTGAAAACTGTGTCTACGATCAATAAAATACATAATCTCCTGATCACAAGGTAGAAAAGGAATACGCGGGTGAGGCCCAAAGCTACCCTCATTCGCTAAGGCGAATTCAATCTTATCTCCAAAGCGATCTAATGGCCACTCACATTTACGTCGAACACATTCTAATGCATTTCCTTTACGCTTAATCTCTCCAGAAAAAGTACCCAGCTGATCGGTATCGACCACATACTCCAGCACGCTCGCTCCCAGCTTATTCCAGAAGGATGGGGCTACGGCAATAGACTTAGCATGTTGAGTGGTCAGTATGATACAACTTCCAGCATAAGAGGAGCGCGGTTTTAATCTGTGTTCTTCCATGTTAAATCTCTATTCAATAAATAGGTTGTTCTATTCTCGGGTTCAATGCAGGCCAATTGTACCCAACCATTACGAAAAAGTTTTTGTAAGATCGGCTGCGAACTGATAATAGGATCCAGCATTTTCCGGGGCGCATAGACCACCGTCATCAATCGCTGTAGCTCATGGTAGACTTCAGTGTCACTGCTATAAACAGATTGTAATGGCAAGCCAGTCATCAGATCGCTGGCATTTCCCTGCATGATCCCAATTTTTCCAGTGATATTTTGCGTAATTTTACTGCCACTGCCATAAGCCACATTATCCAGTGTAGAGAAAAGATATTGTGCATTTATCCACTGAGCAACTATCATAGGAGCTGTTAAAATAGTAGTAAGAAACTTAGTTTCAGGGTCTGCTGCATGATCGTAAGAATGAAGAAAACATCGGCCTTCAAGGTTAAGAGAAGCCGTAAGATCGCGTGGGGCAACGATAAAAGCTGCATTGCGAGCGAGCCCCCATTCTGGGCGCACTTGAGCCCAATCCTGCGAGCGCAACCGAGTATAGGACGCGGCTTTGGCCGCTGTCGTACTTTTCTGCATCTGATGCAAACGCACTAAGCTATTTGTAACTTTTGCTTTTTCTAAGCTTTTTTTCAATTTTTCTATATCTGCAGACTCTTGATGGTTATACAGCGTAACTTCATCGGTCGTTGTGTTGTGCAGAGCTGCAATAAAGTGGGTGTTTTTAGGAATATGAATACCCTTCTTAATAAGCTGCTTTCTGACCTCTAAACAATTTAATATGGCTGCTAATATACGTGCATTGGGAGCTCCATGCCGCCCACCGCAGGCACCGCAATCAAGCCCAGTCGCATAAGCATTGTTCTGTGTCGTACTGCCATGGCCGCATAATACCACCAGCGGTGCAAAATGATGTGTAAGTCCAATCATCCTCAGCGCGCCTTCCGCATAAACACATTGCTCTGCAAACATAATTCCATCTAGCGATGGTTTAACGTCCATTGGCTTGCGTAGCATTCCCATAAGCGTCAATTTAATTTTGGCTGCAACGCTTGGTGCAAGCGTACGAAGCCCCAGACACGCACCACTTATAATGCCCAAACTTTCCACGAGAGCAAATGGTGTGGTGAAGGTGTACTTCAGGGATTGATATAGACGCTTAAGGTTGATCAATCGTTGATAGCCTTTACGATCCTGCTCATACCCCTCATGAGTGCATAAAGATTCCTTGACATCATGTTTGGGTGACAATAAAACTGGACAAGAGGCATAAGATTCGCCCGTAATACTATCAGTGATCTGAACGGGTAAACCAAAAAAACCAGCAAATCCAAAGGTCTGATAATCACCCGCGGCCTCCAACGCCCTGCGAAATGGCTCAGAACGCACGTCAATGCAAAAGACCCATTGTGCTTCGGGTGTATGCAGCGCTTGCAAGGGTTGCGCCGACAATTTTTCAAGTAAGGCAAGACGGTAATTGTTTTCCGTTTTTTGTATTTGCTCAAGAGGATTTATTTTTGTTTCCGCCTGAGCTTTTTTATGCCATTCGAGCAGAGCTTTTGCTTCTGGCCAGAGCAGGCTGGTTATTATAAGCCGTATTGCAAGATAATCAGCTTGCGTGACGGGATGTTGATCAGCAAAATCCAGGCCAGCCCATTCAGTACGGTATTTGATATAAGAAGACCACCCTGGCAAGCTCGTTAGCAGGAGCTTTAAAAATATTTCGCGATCTTCATGGCCAATATCTAAGTTTAGCAGGCATTCCACAATCGCTTGTTCTGCTGTATTCGGCAATAATTTGAGCCATTTCTTTTTTTGATCATCATTATCATGTAGCTTTACATCATAGATAGCAAGCTTTCGCCATGCTGCATATAAACCTGCTCTGCGCAAAGGCATTGCGAGCGTCGCCTGTCCTTGATCAAAGTAAACTTGCAACCATTTGATGGTTTGTCGATTGACTGTTTCCATATTTTTAGGCAATTCTCGCTGTTGAAAGTAAGCGGACCCTGTTTTAAGTGCTTCCTCAATCGGCATGTCCTCCAGCCCCTGTAATGGGTTGACTGCAATCAGATTTTTAAGAGGCCAGAATGGCGCAATGATGTTGAAACTCCCTTTCACTAACGGGGGTATATTTATAGCCGCTAGATTATTTAGGATTGGTTTTGAGTTTTTTTCTTGTTGCGCCAGAAGTATGGTTTGCATAATATCCTCATAAGTATCGGTAATGATTACGATGTGCAGTTACAGTATTGGGATGAGGTTGGCTCGCATTTAATGCTGCCACATAATTTTTTAGCATCCATATTGGTGGCTCAGCTGTTTTTGAGGAATTACGAATAAACAAAATAGATAGCCAAGCTAAACTCATCACGATGATACCGGCGATATAAAAACCATTTAAAGGCTGGGGCTGCATGAAGTGCATAGGTTCCATAGATTCAGTCATAAGGCGTACACTCCCCCCATAGATAAGGCCCATCATACCGGTGGTAATGAGCGCGAATAGAAAATGCCGCAAATTTTTGGAGCGCAGTATAGGCAATGAGAATTGAGCGGCAGCAAGAAATGCCACAACCATAATAACCAAGGTGCTATTTCCTGAGAGCCATGAGTTATCACTGGAAAACCCAAAAGTAAAGCTTCCTGCCGCAGCGCATATGAGCGCGCAGATGAAAGTCAGCGGTGCGGGAGGATAAGCAAGGTCAAAGCGTTTTTCTTGCGCGCTACTACCGCTGGCGAGAAACAAATAGGCTTTGAACATACCGTGCCATACTAAGTGGGCCACAGCTGCCGGAAAAAGTCCAAGCCCGCATTGTGCCAACATGAATCCCATCTGGCCCATCGTAGAACATGCCAGCATACGCTTCACGTCATTTTGCAACAACTTCCATAAGCTTCCGACTAATGCGGTAATGATGCCAACCACAAAAATTACAGTCAGTAAATGACTGTGTTTTAAATACAGAGGGGCAAAGCGTGCCAGCAAGAAACCGCCGCCATTGACAAGGCCAGCATGCATAATGGCAGAAGCAGGGGTGGGTGAATTAAGTGAGCTCGTCAGCCAACGGTGAAATGGATAGATTGCGGATTGGGTCATAGCGCCAATCAATAGCAATATCAAAGCCAGGAGCATAAAACTGGAACTATTGTCTTGACGTAGCAACGCTTGTATGCTGGTTTCACCGCTTAGTCCATAGAAAATCATAAAAGCGCCTGCCACGCAGCCCCCCCCTAGCAAATAATTTTTTGTAGCCAGTTTGCCAGAAGCCTGAGCAGCCTTCCAGTTCGACTTGTGAACCATCAATCTCACTAACAGAATATTGCTCATACACCATGCACTAAATAAGAGCAGAAGATGATCGGCACTGACCATCACCAAGATAGAAGCGATCAGAAGAATCAGTTGAATGAAAAAGGATATATACTGACTATCCCCCTTCATATAGCGGTAGGCAAAGCTGGCAACGCACACGCCAAGAAAACTAACCAAGGCCATCATGAGCGCTGCCAGTACATCAAGATGAAAAAGCGTAGTAACCGTTTGATTTATCATAAAAATCCCAATCAATCATTATTCTGTTGCTCTAACTACTCGCGCTCTTTTCAAGAAAAGCCCATATTGGGCGCATCTTACACGCCCTTAGGGAGGGAGTAGTTAGCTGTTGCTTTATATTATCAACTTCTATACTATAAGGGAAATTAATAATTCTTATGTGTGGAATTAATAAAACTGATGAATATTGATACCATTACTCTACGCTGTTTCATTGCTGTGGCGGAAACAGGCAGTTTCACCAAAGCTGCTGATCGCGTGGGACGTACGCAATCGGCTATTAGTCAACAGATAAACAAATTGGAAAAGATGTTAGATAA
>VFKP01000024.1 GCA_009885495.1 Gammaproteobacteria bacterium
AGCGGTCGTAAACTTAAGAGTGCTGGGATCTTAAACCAAAGAGACCCTACTTTTTAAACGCCCTCTCCCCCAACCCCTCCCCCAGAATACTGGGGGAGGGGGGCTTATAAGCTTTCCCCGGACAGGACTGCAGATTACTGGGCAAAGGGAGTATTCTGTTAATAATCTCTAAAGCTTTGCGTAAATTCACTGGATGGCGTCGCTGCGCTCGCCATGACGAGAGATCGCATTGATAAACACAAAATCAGGGCTTTAATTATTTTAACTTTGAAGATACAAGGAAATCGGAAGGAATATATAGATATTCTCCACCCTTAACGCTGACAGCAATCAAGGGCGGAGCAAGGCAAGGAAAAAGTTTAACTAGTTGCTATGCTTAGCAAAACCCATTGCAGGAACTTCTTGTAAAGCCTTAAGTATCACTGCAGTCGATTCTCTCTTCCAGAAAGACGAACCTGAAACTGCTGTTGCAGCTACACGAGCGCGATCAAACGCTACGAGGCCAAAACTATCAGTGTCAATATCTTTAGGACGTTCAAAAAAGCCAATCGCGTGCGCCATAATAAAATCTCCGCTAAAAAAATGTTCAACTCCGCTTCAGCCAGAGAGCTTACTCTCTTAATTTATAGCTAAAACACTCACTAACTAGAAATCATTATACGCCTCTAAACTTAAGGGAACATTAAAGATCGGGCCTTTTTTGAAAATAATTACGATTTTTCTTACAATGTTCATATTTTAGTCTTTTTTTTGGGGTTTTTTGTAAATCTTTTTCAAGATCTTGTCTTCATGGCTATTTTATCCTATACTCCAAAACAGCCGCGTCTATTTTGGAGTATAGGATAAAATAGCCATGAAAAGATATTGCGAATCTTTCATTATTGATGATCTCAAGAAGAAAATGGTTTTTGTGGGGGGACCTCGTCAAGTTGGAAAAACAACCTTGGCTAAAAGCATTGCACAAAGCGCTTATCATTCAGCTGAATATCTCAATTGGGATTTTCAAAACGACAAACGCCGCATTCAAAAAAATGAATGGTTGCAAAACAGCGATCTGGTGATTTTCGATGAATTACACAAATTCCCTCGCTGGAAACAATGGATCAAAGGTATTTACGACACCAAACCCGAAGAACAAAATTATTTAGTCACGGGATCCGCTCGCTTAGATGTCTACCGTCAAGGCGGCGATTCACTCATGGGTCGATATCATTACTGGCGCTTACATCCTTTTTCCATCGACGAATTACCTTTGGGCATGAAGGCAGAAGAAGCTTTTGAACGCTTACTTCAATTGGGTGGTTTTCCAGAACCCTTCTTAAGCAATGATGAACGCCAAGCTCGGCGTTGGCGCAAAGAAAGATTCGATCGCGTATTACGAGAAGATATCCGTGATTTGGAACGCATACGCGAAATTCAACTCTTGTATTTATTCAGTGATGCTTTACGCAATCGCGCTGGCCAATTGATTACGCTGTCTAATATTGCTGAAGATCTACAGATCTCGCCGAAAACCGCTAAATCTTGGTTAGGGCTCTTTGAAAAAATGTATGTCGGTTTTGCCATCTATCCACTCACAAAATCGGTTCCTCGTTCTATTCAAAAGCCCGCTAAATTTTTCTTTTATGATAATGCTGACATTGAAAACAATCTCTCTGCAAGATTAGAAAATTTAGTGGCGACCACCTTATTGAAACGTTTACATTTTATTGAAGATTATCATGGTTATTCTTGTCAATTGCATTATATCCGCGATAAAGAAGGACGCGAAGTGGATTTTGCCACGGTCATCAATGGACAATTGTATGAATTGATCGAAGTCAAACTCAGTGACACCGATCTTTCACTGCCTTTACAATATTATGCGAATAAATTGAAACCGCTTAAAGCGGTACAACTTGTGGGAAATTTACGTCAATCCTTCGATAGCAAAGGGATTCAAGTCCGGCATCCCATTGAATATTTTAAAGATCCACCCTGGATTGATTTAAGTGATCCGCTGAAAAAATAATTCACTTTCTCTCCCAGAATACTGAAGTACTGTCCGGTGAAAGTGGAAACTCCCCTCGCCCGGTACCCAGGGAGAGGGGTTGGGGGAAAGGGTGTTAAAATACAAGATTTGTAATAGATGATAACATTGTCCTTAGAGATCTAAAATGTGGAGTCTATTTTACGAATTTAGTTTTTCGAGTTTGGAATAAATAGATCTTGAAAAGATAATAATACCGATCGTAGACTCAGAAAACTGAAATCTTAAGCCAAAGAGGCCATATTTTTTAAACGCCCTCTCCCCCAACCCCTCCCCCAGAATACTGGGGGAGGGGCTTATCAGTTTACCCCAGACAGTACTGTGGAAAATGTGTAAGGGAAATTATAGAGATCCCTCAAACTCCATATTTCAAACGCAAATCATTCAGCCATAATTGACGTGAAGAGCGCTTCAATTCATGAGGCGCAAAAAGCGATAATACCTTATCAAGATCATCTAAGTATTGTTTCAAATTCAGCATTTCTTTGGCGTTTAAATTTTCTTTCTGCCCGTCTTGCGTTAAAACCTTGATTCGTTTTAAGGTGATTTCCTTAATGGCAATATTCTCAGGGCTGGGCTCTTTGGTGCAAAGGCCATAAATTCCCTTTAAATAATTCTGCCATTCCTTGTCAATCAAAGGTTCAAATTTCTCAGGCTCTTGGACATCCTGTAAAACATCCTCAAAAGCATTTAAGCGTTGCAATTGGGCCGTATAGCGATCTCTAAAATCATCGTGCATGGAGGCTGCAATTTCTTGCCGCGACATAAAGCGCTCCCAGGTGACAAAATCATTGAGCAAAGCCAGATGTTGTGGATGATAATAATAGACGGTGTGCATGAGATATTCTTCTTGTCCAAGAGAAGAATCAACCACGGCTTTGTCTGTCCAGGCATAAGAATGCTGTGGCAAAGCGCCGGCTTCAACATAAGCTAAGATCTGTTTTTCAGAAATATCACAGACTTCAGATAAATGCTCCAAACTGCAAAAATGTTCTTGCAAATAGCTCTTAATCTGTTTTGGGCTATGCGATTTAAGAGGTTTTGTCATCCGAGCCCTCTTTCTTATCTTTATTCACGCTAAACAGCAATTGGCCAATCATTTGTTCTAACATCAGTGCTGAATGTGTTTCAGTGATTTTATCGCCATTTTTCAAAAACTGTTCGTCAAATCCAGGCGTTAACGAAATATAATTAGAACCCAACAAACCTGCAGTCACAATGCTGGCGGCAGAGTCTAGCGGAATATAATCAGCGGTCTCATTGAATCTTAACGTCACTGTGGCGCGATAGGTTTTGGGATCTAGGTTAATTCCGGTCACCTGCCCTACTTTCACACCGGCAACCGTTATAGGAGCCCGTACTTTTAAATCACCGATATTGTCAAATTGCGCAGTCACCGCATAACTGTGATTGCCTTGATAGGTTGTTAAATCGCTGACTTGAAAAGCCAACATCAACAAGCCCAGAATTGCTAATAGTATAAAAAATCCGACAATCGTTTCTATCCATTTTTGTGTCATCTTACCATCCCCCCATCATCATTGCTGTTAAAACAAAATCTAAACCCAAGACCATCAAAGACGAATACACCACTGTGCGTGTGGTCGCATGGCTGATCCCTTCTGCGGTAGGCTGGCAAGAGGCACCTTGATACACCGCCATCCAGGTGATCACCACTCCAAATACCGCACTTTTTAATAGGCCATTCACGACATCTAAATGGAAATTCACACTGGCCTGCATATTACTCCAGAAAGCGCCGGCATCGACGCCCAACCATTTGACACCGATTAAATCGCCGCCCCAAATGGCCACCGCACAGAAAATAATCGTCAGTAAAGGCATACTGATAAAACCCCCGAGTAAGCGGGGCAACATGATCCGCCCTAAGGGATCCACACCCATCATTTCCATAGCGCTCAATTGTTCTGTGGCTTTCATTAAACCAATCTCCGCGGTTAAAGCAGAACCTGCGCGACCGGCAAACAGTAAAGCCGTCACCACAGGCCCTAATTCACGCACCACACTTAGAGCCACCATCTGTCCTAATTCGCTGGTGACACTGAATTTATCCAGAATGTTAAATCCTTGCAAGCCTACGACCATACCAATAAATAAACCTGAAACAATGATGATCGGTAAGGATAGCACCCCGGAATTAAACAGGGTTTGCGCTAATAGATGTAAGCCTTTTCCAGGCCGGGGTTTGCGCCATACGGATTGAAACAGGAAAAACCCCGCAGCACCCAATTCGGTGCAGACCGCGATCCCCATTCGCCCTAATTGTCGGGTCAATCCGATCATGATTTTTGTTCCTCCACAGCCAAGAAATCACGACTTAAATCTTTAGCCGGATAATGAAACGGCACCACGCCATCGGCCAAGCCATGCATAAATTGTTTCACATGCGGATTAGGATCAGAAGCTAAGGCTTGGGGGCTACCGCTGCCCACAATATGGCCCCCAGCCAAGATATAGATATGATCGGCAATGCTGGCCGTTTCTGGCACATCATGAGAAACGATGACCGTCGTCATCCCTAAAACTTCATTGAGCTCTTTGATTAATTTTATTAAAACGCCCATTAGAATGGGATCCTGTCCGGTAAACGGTTCATCGTATAAAATGAGGAGCGGATCCAGGGCAATGGCGCGAGCCAATGCCACTCGTCTGGCCATACCCCCTGAAAGCTCATTAGGATACAG
Source organism: Gammaproteobacteria bacterium (assembly GCA_009885495.1). GTDB lineage: Bacteria > Pseudomonadota > Gammaproteobacteria > UBA1113 > UBA1113 > VFKP01. The sequence goes on from VFKP01000024.1 coordinate 4,735, forward strand.
ATCTCGCGCACCGCGAAGACCCACCGCTTCCAATTTTAATAAGACGACATCGCGAATGAGCGATTCTGACAATTCTGTATGTTCTCTCAAGGGAAAAGCCACATTTTCAAACACCGTCAAATGTGTGAATAAACCCCCGCTTTGAAACAACATGCCCATCTGTTGCCGTGTACGGTATAATTCTTTCTGTGATAAGGTATTAATGCATTTATCTTGAAAATAGACATTGCCCTGACTGGGTTTTAACTGCCCGGTTAATAATCGCAATAAAGTTGTTTTTCCCGTACCGCTGGGGCCCATGATAGCGGTGATCTTGCCTTCGGCAATCTCTAAGCTGATATTATCAAAAATAGGCCTATCGCCCTGTGAAAAAGACAATTGTTCAACACGAATGAGTGGTTTAGGCATCAATACACTTCCCCTGAATAATGCCGCAAATTGTACAGGGAAAGCGGCAGATAGGCAAACCAGCGTGTTAGGAACAAGTAAACTGTCCGCTGTTGGAGTAAATGAATTGTCCGGTTTACAGTACTGCTTTTGGGGTTCCAAAAGGGGTATTTATGAAGCGAACCGAATGGTTA
>VFKP01000079.1 GCA_009885495.1 Gammaproteobacteria bacterium
GGCGCCGCCGCTCGAGTCGCGCAAAGAAAGCAAGAAGAAGCCGGTGGACCATCGCAGGAAGCAACTGTTTCCAGGGCTCAAACCACTCAATCAGTGGCAAGTAGCTTTTCTTCACAAAGTCCAGCGCAACTGATGGCGGAGCGCTCTAGTCCGATAAATACAAGGCAAGGTCTGAGTCCGTTTGATGCAGTGAAGGCCTTAGCTCAATTGCCATCTCCGCCCGAGGATGGTGCAACGGGCGCTTCGACTCAGAAAGAGAATCAATCAAATACTGGTCATAAAAGTCATTCAAAGCGTATAGGGCTCACAAATCATTAAATGATTCACATAAAGGCGGGCCTCGGCCCGCCCAATTGTCATGCGGATCAGTGAGCGGGGCTTTGTGGAAGAACCGGCAAAAATGGCGGTAGACTATCGCCCGCCTAGCTGGCACTTTTGACAAGACAAAGAGTATCCCTACAATTTGAAAGGGATACGGCAAATAGGCATTGATTATACTCAAAAGTATAAGGGGAGAGGGCTTTGAGCCGCCGCATTTTATAGCCAAAGACATCTAAATATCCCCAAAAGTTAAAAAAACTCAGTTTTTTAAGAAAAATCGCACGAAAAGACCTCTTCTCTAATAATTCCTTAAGTTTCCTTTGCTAAACTCTAATTAGCTAAGAGGAATAGCGAGGGTAAAAAAAAGACTGGCCGGTGCTGTCTTAGGTATCGGCTGGCTCTCATCTTCAAGTAATGTATTGGCGCCCATTTTCTTTCTCATCTGCGATTCGATAGATCTTCCTCTAAAAACCTCAAAAGTCTGCCTGGGAGATTTAAGTCTGCGTCCATGATGATTATTCTCAACACTTGATCCATCCTTATCCTGAGTCTATACTTGCACAATATAACGAAAATCGTTATATTGTGCAAGTATAGACTCAGGAGGTTGAAGCATGAAAGCGCAGGCATTTATCGATCATTTACGCAGTCAAGGGCGCTACTCTTTTACTTTATGTGAGGCCGAGCAGGTGCTTGAGGTATCTAAGATAGCGACTTTGAATGCACTAAAGCGGCTTAAACCGAATATTGTTAGCCCAGCTAAAGGATTTTACCTTATTATTCCGCCAGAATACCAAATGCTGGGGTGTTTACCCGCCGAAATGTTTATCGATCAACTCATGAAATATGTTAACCAACTGTATTATGTTGGATTTGTTAGCGCAGCTCAATACTATGGAGCCGCACATCAAAAGCCACAACGCTTCCAAGTCATCACATTAAAAAATAGACGCCCTATTCATTGTGGTCGAATTTATATTGAATTTATCGCAAATAAGCAGGTCAATACAAATGCAATTAAAACATTTAATACACCCGCAGGAACGCTACTCGTCGCTAGTCCTGAAACATTGGCCATCGATTTAGTAACAGCCCCACAACATGCAGCAGGCATTAGCAATGTTGCTACCATATTAATGGAATTATCTGAATCAATAGATTATAAAGTTATAGTTGAAAAAATCAAAAATGATGAACAATTATTTTGGGCACAGCGCTTAGGATACTTATTCGAATTATTAGAGTTAAATAAATTTTCTGAGGCAATCTATGATATAATTAAGAATAAAAAAATTTATTGGAAAAAATTAATACCCGCTCGAAGTTATATCGCATTATCACGTAATAAAAAATGGAAAATAATTGTAAATACTGAGGTGGAGCCTGATCTATGATCCCATTAGCACAAATTACTCAATGGAGAAATACTGCTCCGTGGCCAGATGATATGCAAGTAGAGCAAGATCTAATATTGTCGAGGATTTTAGTTGAAATATTTTCACATCCATTACTTAGGGATGCGCTTGCCTTTCGTGGCGGCACAGCACTCCATAAACTATTTTTTAACCCCCCTGCTCGTTATAGTGAAGATATCGATTTGGTAAGAACTAGTCAAGGACCCATTAAAGAAATAGCGGGTGCTTTACAAGGTCTTATGACTCCTTGGCTTGGCGAATCAAAATCAGAGCAGACCCATAATAGTTTTAAATTAAAATACACTTTCAATCCAGAGGGAGCCACAAACACAAAACTGCGAGTAAAAATTGAGATTAATATTCGTGAGTATTATAGTTGCTTTGACAGGATATCAAAACCGTTTGAGATACATTCAAATTGGTTCACGGGGAAAACTGATATTAATACATTTGAGTTTTTTGAACTTATAGCAACAAAATTACGCGCGTTATATCAGCGAAAAAAAGGAAGAGATCTTTTTGATCTTTGGCTCGCTATCAATCACAGTGGTTTTGATGCTGAAAAAACTATTGATGCATTTAAATTTTACATGAGTAAAGAAGGTAATGTTATACGGCGTGCTGATTATTTGAAAAATATAGATAACAAGCTACAAGACAGTTCTTTTCTGGATGATATTAAGCCGCTGCTATCTCCTGCTTTACAAAAAACAAAGAACAAAAATATCATAAGCGAAGGTTGGTGTTTGCAGGATGCTGCGGAGGAAGTTAAAGAAAAGATTTTAATATATTTGCCAGAATAAAACAGTGAAACGGGTTAAAAAGACTATCCTACTACGCGTAGAGTGGTACTATTGGGAAAAGTCTATCTGTAGACTTTTATCTATCTATGGACTATTTGAAAAAGAAATAAACACCCAAAAAGGTTGATTGACTAGTCAGTCAACTCATGCTACAATCCCTTTTACCATTCTGTGCGTTAACGTTATTGTAAAGGGGCTAAAAATGAACAAGAATTCTCAGACTATTTTCCGGCTCATGGGGTTTATGCTCACGATAGGTTGTTTGTCGCAAATTGCCTCAGATATCTATGCGCCCTCACTGCCGGCTATTGCCCATAGCCTTCATTCATCCATCAGTCTTGGGCAGTGGAGCATGGCATTGTATATGTGTGGCATCGCCGTTTCTTTATTTATCTATGGACCTATTTCCGACGCGGTAGGACGTAAAAAACCCTTGGTCGTCGGCCTTAGCTTAATGTTAATGGGCACTTTAATTTGTTTATTCGCGCCGAATATGACGATACTCATTTTGGGACGTTTGCTGCAAGGATGCGGTGCGGGTGCGTGTGCGGGTCTATGGCGCAGCATTTTTCGAGATATGTTTTCTGGAGATGAGATGGCGAAATATAGTTCGTATCTTACTATCGTAGTCATTTTTGTTATCCCAGTCGCGCCTACGGTGGGTGGTTATATTCAACAATATATGGGTTGGCGAGGGACCTTTTTATTTTTAACATTGTATACTTTGCTGGCTTTATATACGGTTATTTTTCGGTATCAAGAAACCAGTCAGCATCATCATCCTTCTAGATTAAAACTCTCTTTTATTATGAGCACTTTTCGAGAATTGTTCTTGAGTCGGATTTATATGGGATATTGTTTGTGTGTTTTCTTAACCTATGGTGCTTTTTTCTCGTGGTTTACAATTAGTCCAGTACTCTTGATCCATGTTGCACACCTTACTCCGGTGACCTATGGCTGGTTAAACTTTCTGTGTAGCAGCAGTGCCATGGCATTGGCGGCTTTTAGTAATGCTCGGTTGGTACAACGTCTAGGTAAATCTTATATGTTACACTTGGGTTGGCTTCTTATTTTGTCGGCGGGTGTTGGTTTGCTGTTAGTCAATGCATGCTTAGGTGTGAATGTTATGGGTATTTTCATTGCCATTTTTGTTTTTTATTTCGGGGTTACGCTCATTTGGCCCAATACATTTTCAGGTGCTATGGGAGCTTATGGTCATATTGCTGGATATGCAGGCGCTACTTACAGTGCATTGCAATTAGGAGGGGGTGGCTTACTGGGGGCTATTGCCACTTATCTTCCAGCGACGACGTCAACGCCATTGGCGATTATATTTATCGCTACCTCTGTACTGGCTATATTAATATTTCGTTGGGTCGTGCAAGAGCCTGCGCCTACTTTAGCGACCACCTAAGTTACTGCAGGATTTCACATAGACTGGCAACACAAAAGTCGGTATAGGCTTTGAAGTTATCTTCATTTTGAATATAAGCAATGGGATCTAAGATCATGGTGTTGATAATAGAAAACAGCAAGATCACAATAAATTCGGGTGTTACGGAAGCTTTGATTTTTCCTCTTGCCTGATATTCACTAAAGAGATTGACCCATTCATCAAAGCCTTTACTGCAGCTGATACCTGCTTTCTGCCAATTGTCATATTCAATACGCTGCCAAATAATCATTTGCACTATATCGGGGTTATGGTCATAGAATTGCTGAATATTGATAACGGCTTGGCGAATAAACTCAGGTAATGACAGATCAAGAGAGGGGAAAGTACTTTGCTGTTGATTGGCTTCATCGACAATATTTTGTTTAACCGCTACCCACAGGTTTTCTTTATTACCAAAGTGATGAAATATCAAGCTATGGGTTACCTTGGCCAAACTGGCTATCTTGGCCACTGACGTTGCTGCATAACCTTGTTTGACAAATAATTTTCTAGCGGCGTTCACGATTTTATCAGGAGTAGAATGTGGTTGTTTCAATATCACATGCACCTTTACTTCTTTGTAGATGGGTCAGTAGGATAGCAATATGACATGATAGCGTCAATGAGTAACCATTCAGTCTAGGGGTAGCCTAGATAAGCAAAACCCTAGGCACTGTGGCGGGTGGTTATGCCGGCCATGGCCTGATCAAATAATGGTCAGGCAGTTTGAATCCCTTGCAAAATTCTCTTCCCCAAGGCTGCTTCCGGGGTAGCAGGCGAGGGGAGCCTTCACTTACCCTGGAATTTGAAAAAGATACCAATTTTCGGTCTCTTTTTTGTTCGAATTAATCACAATCCATCTATTTTTCAAAGGCTAATCTAAGGTATAATCGATCAGGGATTTGGTGTACACTCTCAAAACATTGACTATAGATAGTGTTTTCGTTACAGTGCTCTATTGAGAAGAGTGAGTGATTGATTAAGGAATACGGTGTTGAAAAGACTCTGGGTTGGCCTGTGTTTATTTGCATTATGCCAGTGTATCTGGGCCGATGATAATGGCACGGATCCTTTCGGCCTAGATGCGGCCACCAACGCGTTAAATTCAGCACAGCAAACCTATACAGCCGCACAAGCTAATACGGCGCTCGATCCTAATGCAGACGATGGGGATAGCAATACCCAAGATAATTCGCCCAATACCACGCCAGCGATCCCCGCAACGCCTCCACCGAGTAATCCCTGGGTGCCCGCGGATGATAATGAAAATTTAGCCAATGCCAATGCTTTTCGTTCTGTTTCTCAGGATGCTTTTCCTTTAAGTCCAACGCAGATTAACGAGCTTAGAAATATGCTCGATCAAACACAGCGTGCGCAAGAGGCTGCAGCGTATAAAGCACCTCCTGCGCCAACGTCTACTTCCTTAGCCATTGATTTAGCACCTGGAGCGGTGCCCCCTGTGATCCGTTTATCCAAGGGCTTTGTTTCTTCTTTGGTGTTTATCGATAGTACGGGTGCTCCTTGGGCCATCGAAGGCTATGATCTGGGAGATCCCACTTCATTCAACATCAGCTGGGATAAAAAAGGCAATACCCTCATGGTGCAGGCCAGGCAAGATTACAGCTATGGCAATTTAGGGGTAAAACTGAAAGGCCTGAATACGCCGGTGATGTTAACCTTAGTGCCAGGCCAGCGTGTGGTGGATTATCGCGTTGATCTGCGTGTACCAGGGCAGGGGCCTGATGCTGCGATTGCTATAGGCGATGATTTACCCGCTTCAGCGGACAATCAATTATTGAATGTTTTAAACGGTATGGCGCCTTTAAATGGCAAGCGCTTAACCACTGAAAATGATTTTGCACAGGTTTGGTTGGTGGGAGATAAACTTTATTTACGCAGTGTTTATGCAATGTTATCACCCGCTTGGCAAGCCAAGATGTCCAGTGCCGATGGCATGAATGCTTATAAACTTTCGCAAACGCCTTTGGTGTTGTTGCTGCGACATGGGCAAATTGTATCGGTTAAAATAGAGGGGTTGTCCTAATGGCGAGCCGCTTAGATAATATTTCACAACTGTTTTCTAATTTTAGAACGCGCAGCATTATCATCGTGACCTTAGTGATCTTAGGGTTAGCGATTTTAGTGGGAATTATTCGTATTATCAAATTTTCTTCGGGAACGAAAGCCGATAATACGATCACCGCTTTAACTTCCGCACCCACGGGAAAAACCGTACCCGGTTTGAGTCCTACCTCACCGGAATACACGCAATTACAAGATCAATTGAATCAGCAACGTCTGCAAGAAGCCGCGCAAACGGGGGGTAGTTCTATTCCGACCATAACCTATCAATCTCCCGATACACCCAATAATAGTAATGCCGATTTGGGCGATGGAGGAAATCCGGCACCTGCTGCCACAGCGCCTGTTGATCCTCAGGTGCAAGCTCTGCAACAGCAAGTCGCCCAGCAAAATGAGCAATTACAAGCTGTTGCGCAACAACAGCTGCAGCAAGCCTCTCAGGATAAATCCCAGGCCATGCGCAATCAAGCGCAGAAATTATTAAGTGCTTGGTCGCAATCACCGAATCAACAACTTGAAATGTCGGCGGATGATGGCAGCGATAACACGACAATGGGTGGCCGCGGCGGTAGATTAGGTCCTGATGGAAAACCTTTAGCGAGCGCTGCTTCTTTGATCAAAGCCGGGGATATTATTTTTGCAGTATTAGATACCCAAGTGAATTCGGATGAACCCGGGCCTGTTATGGCTACTTTGGTGCTGGGACCTTATAAAGGGGCTAAATTATTGGGCTCTTTGGGAAATGCTAAAACTTTGCCAGGAACCAATGGAGCTGAGTCTTTAATCTTACGCTTTAGTGTGATGAGCTTTAAGGGCTTTAGTCGAAGTATTGGTATTTCTGCGGTTGCCATTGATCCTGATACGGCGCGTACGGCTTTGGCCAGCGATGTCGATCATCATTATATGTTACGTTATGGTTCTCTATTTGCTTCATCTTTCTTAGAAGGTTATGGTAATGCGGCTTCACAGGCAGGCTCTAGCACGACGCAAAATCCGGATGGTTCAAACTTCACTCAGTATCCAGATGCCAGTCCTAAACGGGAAGTGGCCTCGGGCTTTGGTCAGGTGGGAACCTCTTGGGGACAGCAGATCGGGCAAATTTTTCAGAGACCCAACACGATTACCGTAGATGCAGGTACAGGGGTGGGTATATTGTTTCTAACGGATGTTTCTCAAGATTCCACCACGCAAACGCAGAATTCAGCGGCTACGAATACGAACAAAAGCATGGCTTTGCCTGCGGGCTTATCGAGCAGTGCTGGGGGAGAATCCTCAGTATTGCCGATCGAAGCAGCACAGCAACAACTCGTCCAGGCAACAGATAATCCTGTTGTTGCGAGTACCACCAGCGATAATCCTTAAGGTGACCCTATGAAAGATCCTCATAATGATGAAGAAGAATATCATTTCGATGATGATGCAGCAGCATTTGATTTTGGTGAACATGACGAAACGGATGCTTTGATTGTAGATGATCATGAAGCTTCAGCGACTCCTTTAGAAGAAAATGAGTCCTCAAAAGTTTGGGAAAATGCTAAAGAAAAATCAAAGAAAGTGTTGCCTTTCAAAAAAATAGCGATGGGTGTGGGGATCCTGGTGTTGATTATCGCGGGCTATTATTTAATGATGCCTCATGGTGATGTTCCCTTGACAACGCTGCCTTCGGTTGAAAGCGGGGTGACTCGTGGAGGGGCGGCAGATCAACCCCTAGAAGAAACGGATGATAGCCTAAACTCTGCCAGCACAGGCGCTCCAGCAGCTAAACCGGCAACACCTGCAGTTGCTTCAGATAATAATACTGTGGTGGCCGATCAAATCCTGTTTGATGATGATGCATCTGCACATGCGGATTTAGCCACACAGACCCCTAGCAAGCCAGCTACAGCAATGACCACCGATCTGCCTGTAGCGACGACGACGCCTATCGCCTCTGATCAGGATGATGATAAGAACGCACAGATCCAAAAATTAAAAACACAATTATCGAAGTTGAGCGCTGAGAATAATTTCAGTGCGACACAATCTAAGAGTATGCAAGAATCTTTAGACCAATTGCAGGATCAGGTGCAAACATTGAATGCACAGATCTTAAAATTGCAACAACAAAGAGCCAAACCGGATCCCGTTGTGCATGAAGTGAAAAGCCCTGTTATCACGCCAATGCCAGAAGACAAAACAGAAGATAAGCCTGCGATGTATTACATCCAAGCGATTATTCCTGGCCGTGCCTGGATCGTTGACAATGATGGCCATACGATGACGGTCACCGAGGGCGATCGCATTTCCGCGCTCAATAGCACGGTGAGAGACATCGACCCCACCAATGGCGTGGTCACCTTAGACAATGGCAAACAAATCGAATATGGCATTGTCGCGCAGTAAACGGCTTAATAAACTTCGATTTATCCTTTTTTGTAGAGACGCGATTTATCGCCTCTTAGATCTTTGCCCTCCCTGAGACTGTCTCTTTGATTTTTAGATATAAAAGAGCAAAGATCGAATTCTAGAGACGCGCTAAATGTACAGCCCTGGGAGAGAGGGGAGAGTGAAAAGATAGGGAGGAATATAGCCTTGTTATATTCCTCCCTATCTCTACGCTTGATTTATAGGGAGGAATATACTAGAATTATATTCCTCCCTATAAATCAGGTGATCGTGGTGAGTATGATTATTGGTCGAATGTCCGAAAAACAGATCTTAAATTCAATTTATACATCGAAAGAAGCTGAACTGGTGGCTGTTTATGGCCGCCGTCGCGTTGGGAAAACTTATTTGATTAAAAACTATTTCCAAGCTGAAAACTGTGTTTATTTTCATATTACGGGAATTAAAAAAGGCGCTTTACCCATTCAATTAGATCGTTACACTAAAGTTTTTAGTGATGTTTTTTATCCGGGTGTCTCTATAAAATCACCGCGGACTTGGATTGGAGCTTTTGAAGTACTCACTGAAGCGATCGATAAAATCCAAAAAACAAAAAAGGTAGTTCTTTTTTTTGATGAGCTTCCATGGTTAGCCCATCGAAAATCAGGGGTCTTACAGGCGTTAGAATATTTTTGGAACCGTTATTGGGTAGACAATCCTCGCTTGAAATTAATTCTCTGCGGATCATCTTCTTCCTGGATGATCGATAAAATTATTAAAAATCGTGGGGGCTTACACAATAGGCTTACTCGAAAAATAAAATTAATGCCATTCACCCTACAGGAAGCAAAATTATTTTTAGACAGTCAGGGAGTCAATCTCTCTCAAAAACAAGTTTTAAAAATTTATATGGTTTTAGGAGGGATCCCCTATTATCTTAAGCAGATCTTAAAAAACAAATCGATTGACCAAAACATTAATCAATTATTGTTTCATTCTGATGCTTTATTTTTTGATGAATTTGACGAAGTGTTCTCTTCTCTGTTTGAAGAGTCAGACAGTTATAAAGAATTGGTGAAGATCATTGCGAAATCTAATAATGGACTTTTAAGAAGCGATTTGGAAAAACAGAGTAAATTAACAGGTAAAGGGGGATACTTAAGTAAACGCTTAGATGATCTAGAAGCCTCTGGTTTTGTGAGTAGTTACATTCCATTTAAACATAAAAAAAGAGGAACCTATTATAAACTATCAGATGAATATTGTCGTTTCTATTTAAAATGGATAAATCCGATTAAAGCACAATTAAAACAAGAAAATAACGTTCAATATTGGTTTAGTATTGTCAATACACCGGCCTATTATGCTTGGGCAGGATATGCTTTTGAGAATGTTTGTTATAAACATATTGGGCAGATTAAAAAAGCGTTAAGCATACCGATCGCGGCTTTGGGATCGCCTTGGCAATACATCGCAGCAAAAAATAGTTCTCTTTCGGGTGCTCAAATAGACTTATTGTTTGATAGAACGGATGAAGCGATCAGTTTATGCGAAATTAAATACACTGAAAAACCATTTTTAATTGATAAAGCTTATGCAAATGAGTTGATGAGTAAAATAGATGTTTTCAAAAAAATAACGGGGACTATTAAACGTCAACTATCTTTGCCGGTCGGCGACAATTAAGATTGCCGGTTTTGTCTGATGTAAAATTATGTCATAGCCAAGCCTTCCTGGTTAATTTTTAGTCA
>VFKP01000072.1 GCA_009885495.1 Gammaproteobacteria bacterium
AAAGCTAAAATCAGTCAGGAAGTGTTGAGCCGCTCTGAAATGAACCTTCTGTTAGATGCTCTGTTCCCTAAAAAATGGAAAAATGAATTTAGCCAACGTATTATTTTACAGAACCATAAATGTCCGGAAATTTCTGGGTTTTACGCCTAGAACCCCAAAGTGTCGTCCTGAAAAGCTTATCATCCTTATCTCCGCTGGGCATAAATAATGCAATCATTCTACAAGATTAGCTAGAAAATTGCGACAGAGCCATTGTCAATCACCACCCTAATGGATCCACCTGTCACCACCCAAGGGATCCACATTCGAGGAGCCAAAGTGGTTTTGGTTTAAAAGACCGGTGGGTAATTTCCTAACCTCGCAAGGCTAGCATTAAATTCCATTTGCGTTGTGGTTTACTAAAAGCTTAGCGCAAGGTAGAATACTTATAAACTCGGCGGTTGATTCTTTATTAGCCAGAATAAATAGGTTGTGCAAAAATTAGTTAATCAACAAAGCCCAATACAGGCAAAAAGCAACGCAATCCGAGAGTCCCTGCTCACATACATATAGAATAATAAATTGAAACAATGAAACACATACTATGTTAGTAAAAATATTTCTCGATTTTAACAAAGATTATGAGATAGAACTCAAATTAACAAAAGAAAAAATTGTTACGCAGTTTAAATTATACAATCAGGCCTCCTCACTTTTTTTAGAAAAAATTATTCCACACATTAGCTTAATTTTCAATTCCAGCGATACTTATCGACTTTCTTGTTTTTCAGAAACAATAGAAAATTTAAAAGAAAAACCAGAACGCCTTGAGATATGCATATCCGATAAAATAACACACGTAATAAAAATACAACCTGTGAGCAATGAAAAGTATAGCGCTGAAATAGAATACAAATATCAATATTCCGTATTTGAAACTCGTCTTATTGCTGCGAGATACAATAGCGATTCAATTATCTCTCCTATCTTACCAACGTCTTCCACTCCAATTTTCTGCACCGATTTACACACGCATTTTGATGCTGTATTGCCTAAGGAAGTTTTAATAGGTTTTGCTCAAACCTATGATGTCTCTATTAGCATTAAAAGACTAGAAGAAATATATCAAGAGTTAGGGGAATCTTTTCCTCGGATAGCCGAAGATTTCTTACCGTTTAATGTCATTAGTCAATACTATCCATTAGTCTATGAAAAAATTATTAGTAACTTTGATATCCCTTCTGGTTGTATATACATCTTTGGACAACTAGAACTTATTTATTCCTTCAGAGATTTAATAACGGGAAATTGTAATAATTTTTCCTTTCTGCTTGAGGAAATTACAAAATATTATCATCACTATAAAATAAAATATGTCGAACTATCACTTCATGACATTATAGAAAAAAAGTGGCTAGAAAAAGCTATAGAAAGTTTGCCTAGCATTGAAAAAAAATATAGCCTTAGAATAAGATTCTTAATAGCTTTGTATAACTACCAATCTCCTGAACATATTGTTAGCGATATTGAAAGGATAAAGATTATAGCCAGGTGCCCCTATATTGTCGGTGTTGATTTCGCCGGTCATGAACAGTATGATTTCATTCATTCAACAATCGACCATATTGAAAATCTTGCTCGTTGGGCTAATCAGGAATATCCTGATTTTATTTTACGTATACATGCCGGAGAAACAAGTTTACATCAAGATAATATAAAAATTGCTTTATCACTGGCTAAGAAATACAAAGTTAGAATGAGACTTGGCCATGCGATTTTTGGTTTAGATAATCGTGCGCTTGACTTAATTGATCCGGATAAAATAATTTTAGAAACCAATCCTGATTCCAACTTGGCTCTTAATAATATGACATCTATTGACGAGCTTCCAATCAAAACTCTTTATCACTCTATCATAACAGGAAAGGTTAAGTTGGTCATCGCCTGTGATGGCCCTGGGTTATATCGCACCTCACCAACACAAATGATTTCTCCATTGCGTTTAGAAAACTTTTCTAATGAGTTTTATTCAGCTATAAAGCAAACCGAAAAAGAACACCTCGAACGTCAAAAAAAAATATTTATCCATCGTAGTTACTTTAATACAATAGATCTCCCGTCGACTTCGTTGGAGTCCCCTCTTTATAGACATATGCCATCGCTAGACTTATTTAGTAATAAAGGCCATATTTCCCCAAGAGATAAGAAACCTATACTAATAGCAACTCGTGCTTATTCCTTTTCTGTAAATATTTTTTCAGGAAAAATTCAATTGTTAACGGATTTTTTTATTTCCTTATTAACCCGCCTTGATCCAAAAGAGGTTTATTTTTTATTTACCGCTGGTGATAGCGAAGTTAATGTTGTTTTTCATACAGTTTTGAGTGAATATAATAGCAGAAATAGCAAAAAAGAAAGATTTGACGTTTTTCGTCTAACACAACAGAGTCCATTGTTCACAAGGCTTATCAATACTTATATATGTCAAACAATCTCAAATAATTTTACTGATTACCCGGGAAATATCCTCAACATTGTTAAATCATACAATGGTGTTATTTTTTTCTTTAGTGGCGATCATATTGCTAGCGATTTACGAATACGTGCTATATCTTTAAAAGTTGGCCATCTATGCGTTGATGAGGGCACAAGCCATTCTTCATTAAGCAATCAAAGCTCGGTCTTTGATTTAGAGAAGTCGGAATCAATTTTTCGATGGATTTCCGAGAGAAACATAACCGTAAAATCTGGTGAAAAACCAAAGTACTTGTTGAAAAAAACAAAAATGATTTTCTTAAATATATTATCTTTTTGTTTAAATCAGAATTTACGCTCTCTGGATAATTATAGAGAAATACTTAAACTGAAAAAAATGATGGAGCAAGGCATTTTGCCCGCAAGGCACATTCTCGTTCATACTGGAGATTTCCATGAACTTTCAGGATCATATCAAATGGCAATTATCAATCTACTTAATGGTTATATAGATTGGCATTATCAAGAAAAGAGAGTTGATGAGACGCAAGAAATCATTACCCTACATCAAAGCATTTTTGGCACTAGTTTTATAAAAGAAAAAGCACTGAACTACATGGCTGAACTGTATTTAACAATGGGACGTTTGTTCACTTGGGTTTCCGATTATAATCATATTATTGTTACATATTTAAAGACTGCACACACAATAATGAGTCGCTTATATGGAGAGTTTCACTACGAAAAAACTCTGAGAGCTTATGGCGCTTTAGCCGTTTACTACAACTTTCACGACTGCTTTGAGTCTGCAAGACCGATGTTTGAATATCTATTACGCGTTGAATTTCCTGAAAATAGTTGGCAACGAGCGGGTTATAATTCAAACTTAGGAAGAGTATTACTGGCTTTAGGAGGTGAAAAAGATATTAAGCTGGCTGAACATCATATAGAGATGGCAAGAACTATCTATGAGGGGAACTCACACCCACAAAAATTTGTTTTCCATACTATTATGGGATTTTGTTATTTTCATTATTTAAAAGATATAGAAAAAGCTGAAGCATTCTTTTCTAAGGTCTTATCAGCAGTCAATGACAACCTTCCAGTATTGTCATCACAACCATGGCCACTGCAAGAGCTTGAATCCAATTATGGCATGATGTTAATTTCAGAGCATATACATAATCAAGAAAATGCATCGATGTATTTAAATAGATGTTATGATTTTGTGAATTTGCATAGCATGAATGTTCAATTCCACCCACATTTTAAAACGTTTCTTTCCGATTGCAGAAGAGTAGGATTAAGACGGAAGGAGACTGATAGAAGATTTTTTTTCGAATCAGATAATCACAATTCTGAGTGTAAGATGTCTACTTTATTACAGTTTTGCGTATTTAAACCGAAATTGAATACTCCCTTTAAAGAAAAATCTAAAGGGAAATCAGCAGCGAGAAGTAACTCTGAAGCGGCGACCATGTGCCACTTCGGTAGTCCTGGGTCATCTTTATCCTAACAGCTATAATCTCGTTTATGTCCTCTATTATATTTGTTTTACTTCTTGGGTCTAAAACGTATATACAACTAGGTAATTATTGGCCTAGACTAGCATGCTCTCTCTTTTTTTTGGGTAGTGTAACATTATTTCTGTAAATTGCTCGGCCTGGAAAAGAAAGAGGCCATCGGTTAGAATTTGCGGTTGAAGTCAAAACAATCACAAGATGTACCAGCTCCGTTTTTAAGCTATGGAAGAAACTTTCTGATACCGCGTTATCCCAGCAATTCCCTTTTCGGCTCATGCTTTGAATGATTTTGTGGTCAGCTATGATGCTTCGATGGCTATCACTGGCGTA
>VFKP01000014.1 GCA_009885495.1 Gammaproteobacteria bacterium
ATTCTTTAGCGGTGTCTGCAACACTTTTCTCTGATTGGCAGGCCAATGCAGCTGCTGATTTTTTAAACTCATTATCGTACCGATTTGTCTTTCTTTTGGTCATTTTAGGGTCTCCTTTACCGCGGATTAGTTTAACTTCTTTGTCCGGTAAAGTGTAGACACATCATCAAGCATATATTTTATCAAGATAAATCGTCCCTGGTTTGTGGCTTCTGTTGATTACGTTCAGTGGAAAAATCCTCTGAAACTTTAGGTGTTGACAGAAAGAAGTCATTCCAAGAATCTGCTTTTGGCGTAATCAATAGCCCATTATGCACTTTCTCAACCCATGCTTCTTTAGTCAATAAACGATATTCCATAGGGATCCTTACAGCCTGCGTACTCGGCCCATTTTTAAAGATAGTCGTTGTTTTCATTTTGAGATCTCCATTTATATATATAAAATTGCTGTATGTCAAATCTTCCATATTTGTACATAATTTATCTTGGGGCATTGGAATGAGGAGATTTGTAACCTTATGATATTAAAGTGATTTTTCAAAACCCAATAGAGGGAAATAGGCTAAATTTTTCTTCCTCTATTCCAGAGGCACTGTTACAAGCTGTTGATCAGGCAACTTTTTCAAAATGAATATCCACCCCATTAAATGATATTTTCCGCTGTATTCGTCCTTTTACTGAAATAACTCGCCCTACAGGGATCTGCATACTTTGATGATTATCATAAGCCTGTTCTGCTTTCGTATAAACCACTGTGCCATTACATTTATTCTTGACCACTTCCCTTGCCAACTCTGGCAAGGGAAGAATGGGCATACACCTACCGGTTAAAGAAGAGATCCTTGCCTTGGCATACAAACCTTGCCCTATTTTAACTAAACCGTATTGTTTAATAAGCTCCCGTAGAGCACGGCCTATTTGATCTCGATCCGAAAGGTCTAAAAAATCTTTTACCAAGAATACATTATCGCAACTTCGACTAATACGGTATTTTATCCTACTTTTTAGCGTTTTTAATGCCATAATCACCTCTCAAAAACACGACACAACACTTTTCAATTATGCGACAATTTTAGACCCAAGTAAAGCGTTATAAATACTTAATAATCAACAGCTTAAGTTAATACCGTTAATTTGCTTATTATTTTATTATACTAATTGCGAAAAAAAATTCGCGCTAACAAGGAAGGTTATTACTGGTTACAGGACAAGGATCTTGTTACACTCCTAAAATATGGTACGAAATGACCTATTGCCTCTGATTTTTTTATTTGGAAATACACTATGAATTTTGAGCAAGAAAGTAACAATGCTCTTGTCTTACCTAATATCACAACGATAGTTGATAATCATACACTCACAAATACCCTGCCTCACGATTATATCGCCGCAGCCACCAGCCACAATACTCGCCGCGCTTATCAAGCCGATATCCGTCATTTTATGCAATCTGGTGCCATGCTACCCGCCAGCTCTGATAGCGTCCTTAATTATTTACAAAATTATGCGGCCACTTTAAATCCACGCACCCTAGAACGGCGATTAACAGCTCTAAAAAACTGGCATCTGTATCAAGGCTTTATAGATCCCACTGCCAACGTCAACATACGTAAGACTCTATCCGGGATCAAAAATATCCATGGCAAGCCTAAAGATAAAGCACCACCCCTCACCCTAGAAACATTAACCTGTATGGCGGATTATCTCAGCACCAGCTCTCGTTTAATCGATTATAGAAATTCAGCTTTATTGCAAATAGGCTTTTTTGGCGCTTTTAGACGCAGCGAGTTAGTCAGCTTAGCCTGGAACAATATACACTTTGTACCGCAAGGCGTAGAGATTTTATTGCCTCATTCGAAAACCGATCAAAGTAATGAAGGTCAGATCTGTGCTATCCCTTATGGCCAGGGCAAACTTTGCCCCGTCACCGCCTTACTCACATGGCAAGAGCTCATACAAAAAAAATCTGATTATGTGTTCTGTAGAGTAGGAAAGAATTCAAGCGGTAGATCATCCATTAATGGCAACCAAGTCAATGAAATTATAAAATCACTTGCTCTGGCTTGCCAGCTCCCCGAGGCCAACTCTTACAGCAGCCATAGTTTGCGCCGTGGTTTTGCGACCGAAGCCAGCCGAAAAGGCGCTCCTTTTGGCACCATTATGCGTCAAGGACGATGGCGACATGAGGGCACAGTTCTCGGGTATATTGATGAAGGTAAACGTTTCGACCAAAATGCTGCAGGAATTATATTAGGTAGCACTCAATAAAATTTTCTATATGAAATAAAGTATCAAATTTCCCCGATCTAGATTTTATTGACTTCAGAGCCGAAACTATAGCGTAAGAGGAATAGTCAATTTTGTCATTTGTGTTGCTTGTATTTTCTTATCTGCTAAATTTTTAATGACATTTATTTTTTCAGGTTTTGAAAAATCCATATTGCCTTCATAAAAACTTGCCTTAACCACGAACAATCGATGACTCGTATTCTCCGTTTCTTCATCTGCTTGCATTAATGTCCACTCAGGTGCTGAATAACTGATTTCTATTTTATTGAGGGCGTTCATTGTTGTTTTTACTTCTAAGTGACGTTTTTTTTGGGAACCATCAGCTCTTTGAATAATAATTTCAAAATCATAGGGTTTGGATCTTTCACCATTTTTATTCAACCAAGACACTTGTTTTGTGCTACCATCACCACGCTGAATATTATAACCCTCTTCATTCTCTGTAATAGCTGTTACTTGATATTTTTCAGTATGTTTACTTTTAAGATATGCATATACCTGAGCTTCCCCTTTCCGACCTAATTCTTTGCGTTGTTCTTCGGTAAAACGTTCTGAGAAAAAAGCACCATAACGTTTTACTGAGATTTCTTCTATCGATGAGCCTGAAGATCCATCACTCGATGGAGTTCCAACTTTACGACGTTTATGCGAACCACCTAATGATGAATGATTATGACTTCCAACTGTGTTGGGGCTATAATTGTTTCCTGCATCAAAATGCCTCTTTTTTCTTGTGGGACTTTCTGCCACTTGCTCATCATCTGAGAATTCTGCGCCAATAGGAGTAAGCGGCTTTACTTTTCCGCTTATTAGCGGGTTTGTTTGAGGACAGACTGAAGGAGCCATATCAAATTCAGCGGCCTGTTCCATTTCATACTCATATTTACTTTCTAGCTTGCGCACAGGAGACGTCATAATCGATAAAAAAACATCCTGATGGTCTGTTATGCCAAATGCTTTCGCACAAAACTCTAACAAGGCTTGTTTGTGATAATGATCAAGCTCTACATAGGGAAGGTGATAAACAGTATAGCTCTCTTCATCTACCCAATACTCTTGTTCTTCTTTTATAAAATCATCGACCTGAACTTCAACTTTATTAGCACAGATAAATGTCAACCTGGAAAGTTTCTCACGGAACTTTACTGCGAGCTCTTTATATTGTGTTTTAAATATCGCTTCACTCCAGTCATTTAAAGATGCTATCGCAAAAATTAAAAATTCTATCCTTGTTTGTAGCACTTCTGCTATTTCAGATGCTTGCTCATCAGCAAAGACAACTGTTAACTCAGAAACAGTGATACGACGGATATTAAAAGATTGACAAATCCGTATAAAATCAGCATCTTCTATTGTCTTTGGCTTTTTAATTAAGCGTTCACTTTTTGAGTCTGGCAAACAATCTCTTAGGATATAATTTAACTGTGTGGCAGGCTTAAATTGATTGTCACGTGCTAATAAGCGAATATTGCTTGCTGTACATGATGGGTCTTCAGCGATGAGAGTATCAATCAGTTTTCTATATAAAAATGCAATCTTAGAAAAGTCTCTTTTAGGCTGATTTGCATCAGCAATACGCGTTAGCAAGCTCCGGCCTTCTTGGACAGTGATATCGCCCTTAAATCCTAAGATGAGACTTTGCTCTAAGGTTAATGGTGCAGTTTCCTGTGCAATTTTAAATTCTTCCATAAACCCGGATAACTCATTTGCAAATGCTTGCGAAAAAAAATCTTCTGGTTTTGCATCTTCTCCATAATGGCATTGCATCGCCAATATCACCAAATAATGAACGTTTGAAATGATTTTTCTATCGTCATAATGCGTTTTATAGCGTACATCTTTTATGCCATCACTAAATCTATCCCAGTTATCGCGCAGCACTTCCCAAAAAATAGGTGTACCTAATAATTGATCAACAAAAGGAATGTCGACATACACACCGGCAATAAAATGTTGTTCCATATATTTTCTAGTAGCATAAGTGCATAAAGGAGTGTGTGTGGATTCTAGATAATTAAAGTATTTTTTTGCTTGGCCCTTTTTCTCAAGCGCTGTCCTATGCGGATTATTATCATGGACACTAATCGCTATCGTCTGAGTCACACCAATAGTAACAAAAAAACGTGCTAACTGAGCTGCATCAAAATCATCGACACAATAAGCTTCAGAGACAAAAGGTAATTTATCAACAACATTCTGCAAGGGTGTTTGAGGATTATAGCAGTCGGCTAAATAGGTTTCGGCTGATGCTCTAACTATGTTATCAAGACAAACAATTTTTAATGAGGAAAATGCTTTAATGACTTTATTGCTCCATTCTTCTTTATTAAAATAATGGCGATATAAGGCCAAAGTTAAAGATATTAATTGTTTCGGTTGGCTAGTTTGATTCGCTGCTGCGACTATAGGTGTTAATATTGATTTACAAAGCTCAAACTTCACACCAATTTTTACCAAAAATATTCTTATCCTTTTGAAATTGTCTTCACTTTGTCCTTGTGTATAGTCAGGATGACATATTAAGGGATTCATTTGTGCAAAATAGTCTTGCAGGCGCATGGTTGGGGTAAGAGCATCAGATAAATAAACATTAGCTGCTAGTTCAGCTTTCCCTTCTGCGGTAACTACTTTAAGTGATGCGAGAATTTTCCAATCTTCTGGTGAAAAAACTCGCGAACTTGTTGCCAGCGCCACCAAGAATCGTACTAAAGAAGAACGCTCGTTGTTAGCCATTTCTACAATTTGCGATAATGATAATTGCTTAACACCCTGTTCACTAAGCCATTTAGGCTCCACACTGCATAAAATGGGGTGAAGGAGCACAATAAAGTCAAAATCTCTAGTAGCATACTTCAATTTTTCATTTGGGAAACACACGTCTGTTGGTCTTCTCAAATGTTGTTGATTATCTAAGATAAGTGAGTGGCTTTGGAAGGCTTTTTGAATGTTAGCCTTAAACTCTGGCTTAACCGCAGCTATCATCTTGATCATCAATTCAATAAAAATATTATTATTCTCGGGCATTAAAATTTTATTTAAAAACCAATTTTCCTTAAATAGCGCCATTACATTTGCACTTTGAAATCGCTTTGCACCCAGTTTTATAATAATATCCCGGTTTCTCATTTGTGGATGGGCTGTGTTTTGTTTTAATGCATCATCACCCAAGTTCACAGCAAAGTCATAGCAGTCTACCCAAGCATCTCGACAACGTAATAAATTTTTGTCTGGCAAGTTTGTTACAAGTGGATCGGTGATAATAGCTTCGTCAAAATTCTTCTTACAAGCACTTTCGAATCGTTCAGGAACTATGAATTCATGACTTAATACATGAAAAACATCTTTCCAGAAAAAGCTGTTGAGTGCTAGTATATGTAAAAATCGTACATGCTCTTTTAACATACACGTTAAAATAAATTGATTCCAGGCATCAGAAATTGGATCATTTCGCAAATGCATACGCGAAGTATCAAGTAGAAATTCTGCATTAAAAGCAAAATTAATGTTAAAGTCTAGGTCTGTTGCTAAATAACAAAATATTTTTGGCCCGGGCGGTAATGGCAGTAACTCCCCTTTTGACTCTAAAAAAGCGATAGAAATAGGAATGCTTTGGAAACGCTTATATTTTTCAGGGATATTACTTGCTTGTGATAGTTGCGTTTTAAGTGATGCAGGCAAAGGACATTCTTTATGATAAATCCACCATGCCTGTTGTTCTGACTGATTTTTCACTAATTTGTAGATGGTATAATCTGCATTCTCACCATTTTTAGGTTTAAGTATTCTTTTCGGTTTTTGCACAGAAAACCTACGCTCTTGTTCATTTGGAAAGAAAATAGTGCAGTTTTTAACGTGCCGTAAAAAGAGCAAATGTCTACCACGAAACTTTTTAAGTTGCTCGTGAACTTTATCAACCATTGCCGGTCGTAATTTAAAAATAACATGCACACTGTCTTTATGATAATGCTGACTTACCGATTGAGGAAAATAATTTAATTCGGTGTGAATAGGGATAAGTTGCCACGGAAATCTCTCTGAATGACCCTCCCAACATTCATAATTTTCATCGAAGCGAAAACACGCATAATTAGACAAAATACTTACTTCAGAGGCCAAACTAAAAACAGCTTTAAAACCAATACCTTTATTACCAATTTGATCATGCTGCTCTACTTTCAGACGATGAGGGCTTGCTGCATCACATATTGCTTGGATATCTTGTTCAGTAAAATGCTTGCCTTTATGGGTAAAAATAAGATATCCATCTATTACTATAAACGATACACTATCGCTGCCTGCATCATCAGCATTTTGCAATAACTCACCAATATATTTATCACCTGATAATGTATCATTAGCTAGCAAGTTTATAGATTGCGCTAACGTGAGTGTATTTGGACCTTTAACGGATCTTGCTTCGAAAATACTATCAATAATAGCTTTTGCTTTCTCTTTCTCGAGTGACACTGCATGCTCCTCTATGCTTTCTATAATAAACTGTATCACAGTTTTTTAATGCTGAAGATGTGGTTCTGTCGCAATTTTTTAATAAAATTCAGGGAATTGTACGGCAAAATATCCCCTGACGCAACTATCTCGCTAATGAACAAAAGTGCTCGTAATAGGGTTGTGTCGCAAAAAGAACGGGCATGCTGTATAGTAGGTGATCAAAGAGAAACAGGAGGATCCCAGTATGCTTAGTTTTAAATGGAGACATTACCCTAAACAGATCATTCTGATGGCAGTCCGCTGGTACCTTGCATATCCATTAAGTTATCGCAATATTGAAGAGATTTTTGCTG
>VFKP01000003.1 GCA_009885495.1 Gammaproteobacteria bacterium
CTCTCCCGGAGTACCGGGCGAGGGGAGTTTTTGCCGGCCTACAAGGATGTATTCACGGCGTGTTTGACCGAGGATAAGCTGCTCTGGGCTCGTTAAGACTCTTTCGCCCTTGACCTGGCAAACATGCGGGAAAAAGTTCGCTCAGCTTAAGATTTGAAAGGAATGCTCAAAATCTGCTTTACTTTTAACCCATTTAGCCGTAGAATGGGCCTTGCATTTTGCCGACTGTATTCACTGGGATAGCATGAAAAACATTAGAAATTTCTCGATCATTGCTCATATTGACCATGGAAAATCCACGCTCTCTGATCGGCTGATCCAATTATGTGGCGGTCTATCTTCTCGCGAGATGTCAGCTCAGGTCTTGGACTCCATGGATTTAGAGAAAGAACGGGGTATTACCATCAAGGCACAAAGCGTGTGTTTGCATTATAAGGCGCGCGATGGCCAAATCTACACGCTTAATTTTATCGATACTCCCGGACATGTGGATTTTAGCTATGAAGTTTCACGATCTTTATCGGCCTGCGAAGGCGCTTTATTGGTGGTGGATGCCGCTCAAGGCGTTGAAGCGCAAACGGTGGCGGTTTGTTATATGGCCATTGAACAAAATTTAGAAGTGATCCCGGTGCTGAATAAAATTGATTTACCACAAGCAGAACCCGAGCGTGTGCGTCAGGAAATTGAGGATGTCATCGGCATTGATGCCAGTGATGCCTTGGAGATCAGCGCTAAAACCGGTTTGGGTATTGAGGATCTCTTAGAACAATTGATTGCGCGTGTGCCTGCGCCTGAAGGCGATGATGAGGCGCCCTTGCAAGCCTTGATCATCGATTCTTGGTTTGACAGTTATTTGGGTGTGGTGTCTTTGGTACGAGTGAAAGCCGGTGTTTTACGTTTTCGAGATAAAGTCAAAGTGATGTCCACAGGTCAGCAGTATGAAGTGACTAAAATGGGGATCTATACCCCTAAATTAGTGGATAAAGATACACTGGCTGCCGGCGAAGTCGGCATGGTAGTGGCCAGTATCCGTGATATTAATGGTGCGCCAGTAGGGGATACCTTAACGCATGCTTCTCGCAGTGCCGAACATCCTTTGCCTGGTTTTACCAAAGTGCAACCTAAGGTGTTTGCAGGTTTATTCCCCGTAAGTGCTGATGATTATGAAGAATTTCGTGAAGCTTTGGCTAAATTGAGTTTAAACGATGCATCCTTATTTTATGAGCCCGAAACTTCCGATGCGCTCGGCTTTGGTTTTCGCTGTGGATTTCTCGGTATGCTGCATATGGAAATTGTGCAAGAACGTTTGGAACGCGAATATGATTTGAATCTCATTACCACAGCACCGACCGTGGTTTTTGAAGTCTTGAATAACAAGGGTGAAGTCTCTTTGATTGATAATCCTTCACATTTACCGCCCCCAGGCACTATTTCTGAGATCCGCGAACCTATTGTGCTGGCCAATATTTTAACCTTGCAAGAGCATGTGGGCAATGTCATTAATTTGTGTGTTGAAAAACGCGGCGTGCAAACCAAAATGCTGTATTTGGGTCGGCAAGTGGCTATTAGTTATGAAATTCCTTTAAACGAAGTGGTCTTAGATTTTTTTGATCGCTTAAAATCGGTGAGTCGTGGTTATGCATCCTTTGATTATCATTTTGTCCGTTATCAAGCAGCCCCGCTGGTGCGTTTGGATGTATTGATCAATTCTGAAAAAGTGGATGCCTTGGCGCTGATCGTGCATCATGATCAAGCTTATCATCGTGGGAAAGCTTTAGTTGAACGTATGCAAGCATTGATCCCCAGACAAATGTTTGATGTGGCCATACAGGCGGCGATCGGCGCGCAGATTATCGCGCGCCAGACGGTTAAGGCTTTACGTAAAAACGTGACAGCAAAATGCTATGGTGGTGACATCAGCCGAAAACGTAAATTACTCGAAAAACAAAAAGCAGGTAAAAAGCGAATGAAAATGGTGGGGCGTGTGGAAATTCCTCAAGAAGCCTTTCTGGCAGTATTACAAGTGGAGACCAAAAAATGAGTATGGGATTAGTGTTGTATGCCGTGATTCTAGTGGGCACAGGGCTCTTAAGCCTTGCGGATATTTTATTTTGGGCCCCTAAACGCAAACAGGCGGCCATTGAAGAACGCCCAAGTGTAGTTGAATTTTCTCGCATTGTATTTATCTGTGCGGCACTCTATGGCATTTATCAACTCTTTTTTTCCAAGGTTAACATCGGCTATTATTTCCCGATGATTTTAACCGCGATCACTGTTTTAACGGGCATTGTCTACGGTTTAGATAAAATTATTTGGGCTAAAAAGAGATCTGCTGAAGCTAAAAAACCAGCGCTGATTGAATTTTCACATTCTTTTTTCCCCGTATTTTTAATCGTACTTTTGATCCGCTCTTTTCTCGTTCAACCTTATCGCGTGCCTACGGGATCATTAGAGCCTACGGTATTACCCAATGATTTTTTGTTGGTCAGCCAATACAGTTATGGTTTGAAATTACCGGCCACGAATATAAAATTTTTAAATATTTCAGAACCCAAGCATGGCGAAATTGCTGTATTTCATTATCCACTCAATCCCAGTATTGATTATGTCAAGCGCATTGTGGGCCTTCCGGGCGATCATATCGTTTATAAAGATAAAACCTTATTCGTCAATGGCGTTGAAGCCAAACAAACTTACATCGGTCCTGCTGTCGACATTGAAGATGATAACCCAATCCCTGTGTTGAAATATGAAGAAGATTTATTTGGCGTAAAGCATGCCATCTTGATCAATCCCGATAAGCCAGACGAGGGCACTTATGATCTCTATGTTCCTCAGGGATTTTATTTTGCCATGGGTGATAATCGTGATGACAGTGAAGACAGCCGTTATTGGGGCTTTGTACCCGAGAGAAATTTTGTGGGACGAGCACAGTTTATATTGTTAAGCTATGATAACCAAAGCGGTAAACCGCGCTGGTCGCGGTTTGGCGAAGTCTTAAAATAGGTGAGCTTGATGAGGTATTCGATTGAGCAATTACAGAAGGTCATCGGCTATACTTTTTCGGATCCCAGTTTACTCACGGCGGCGTTAACACATCGCAGTGTGGAAAGCTTGAATTATGAGCGCTTAGAGTTTTTAGGGGATTCCATTGTCAATTTTGTGATTGCCGAAGCGGTGTATTTGAAATTTAGGCAGGCTCAAGAAGGGGAATTAAGCCGTTTACGCGCTTCTTTTGTGCGTGAAGAAACCTTAGCGGATCTGGCTCGTGAGATGGATTTAGGACAGTATTTAAATTTAGGGGCGGGCGAATTAAAATCAGGGGGTCGCGATCGCGCTTCTATTTTAGCCGATGCTTTTGAAGCACTCATTGGTGCCTTGTATTTAGATGCCGGTTTTGCGTTTTGTCAGGAACGGCTTTTAGCCTGGTTTGATTCGCGTTTAAAAATGAGCACGATTAAAAAATCGCATAAAGATCCTAAAACACAATTGCAGGAATGGTTGCAATCCAAGAGTTTAAATCTGCCTGTTTACGAAGTAGTGGAGGTACTGGGTTTGGCGCATGAGCAAACTTTTTCAGTGTCTTGTCGCTTAAATGATTTGAATTACACCACGCATGCCGAGCATTCTACACGCCGTAAAGCGGAACAAGAGGCGGCCTTAAAAATGTTACATCTATTAGAGAATAAAAAATGACTCAAAAATCGGTTCGTGTGGCCATTATCGGTCGCCCTAATGTGGGCAAATCCACTTTACTCAATAAAATTATCGGTGAAAAAATCAGCATCACCTCGCGAAAACCTCAGACCACGCGGCATCGTATTCTAGGTATTAAAACTCAAGACGAATTACAGACGATCTATTTGGATACTCCTGGTTTACAACAACAGCCGATACAAGCCTTGCATCGACATATGAATCGTTTGGTGTCTTTGGTGATTGATGATGTGGATGTGGTTTTATTTTTGATTGAAGCTTTAAATTTTACAGCGGAAGATGAGCAAGTTTTATCTCGTTTGAAAGATCTTTCAGTGCCGGTGATCTTGGGGATCAATAAAATCGATAATGTTCCCGAGAAAAAAGAATTATTGCCTTATATTCAAGCTTTAAGCGAACGTTATGCCTTTCACAAAATTATGCTGGTTTCCGCCAAACAACGCTCTGGACTTCCTGAATTGGAAAAAGTGATTGCTGAATTGGCTTTAGAAGCAGAACATGAATTTCCAGACGATCAAATCAGTGATCGCTCTTTGCGATTTAATATGGCTGAAATCATTCGTGAAAAACTAACCCGCTATCTGGGTGAAGAATTGCCTTATGCGCTGTCCGTGCAAATTGAATTGTTTAATGAAAAACCTAAAGCCGTTGAGATCCATGGATTGATTACGGTGAATAAGGCCAGTCAAAAGAAAATTGTCATTGGTAAGCAAGGCTCTAAATTGAAAGAAGTGGGCACCGAAGCACGATTGGATATGGAAAGAGTCTTAGAAAAAAAAGTCTATTTAAAATTATGGGTGAAAGTTCGCGAAGGTTGGGCCGATGATGAACGCAATCTGCGCGAGTTGGGCTATGATGTGGAGTGATAAAGTTTAGGATAAACGCGGCATGCCCGAAAAAAGCTATATTTTACACGCCCGCCCGTATTTAGAGGATAGTCTATTGCTGCATTGCTTGACGGAAAAAAGTCGGGTGATGATAGTGGCGCGAAAAGCCCGTTCGGCTAAATCACGCTGGCGAGGTTTATTGCAACCTTTTCAAGAACTCTGGCTGGAATGGCGAGGCCGTGGTCAGGTGATGACGCTGACTCAGGCAGAAGCTCAGGGGCGAACTTTTTTCTTTCAGGGCAAGATTTTGATGGCCGGCCTTTATATTAATGAGCTGGTGGATAGGTTGTTGCAAAAATTAGAACCTGAATCGAAGCTATTGGCTCTTTATGCTGATCTCTTATTCAATTTATCTCAGCAAGGCGAAATCGTTTTGGAGCCTTTATTGCGTTCTTTTGAATTGGATTTGCTGTCTTGTTTAGGTTACAGTCTACCTTTGACTTATCAAGTCAATACGGATGAGAAAGTTCGGGCTGAAGGATTTTATCGCTTCCATTGGCAGCAAGGCGCCTCCCTTTTATTTTCGCAGCAAAAAGAGCAGGGCATCTCGGGGCAGACTCTGTTAAGCATGCAGAATAAAGACTGGAGCAAAGGGCAAACCTTGGTCGAGGCTAAATGGCTTATGCGATTGATTTTTAACGATATTTTAGAAAGGCGAGGATTGCAGTCACAAACAGTATTTGCCATGATCTAGGCTATTGAAGTATAATACCGGGATTAACCCTAGAGGCAGTATACAGTGGAAGAAGTCAGCATATCCGAAGAGAGCCCTATGGCAGCACAAACCCTAGAGATCCCGGAAATCATGGCCCGTATTCGAGGCGAACCTTTTGGTCAATTACCTGAAGATTTATACATTCCTCCTGATGCCTTAGAGGTTTTCTTAGAAGCTTTTGAGGGGCCTTTGGATTTACTGCTCTATTTAATTCGTCGTCAGAATCTAGACATCTTAGAGATCCCTATTGCTGAAATCACACGACAATACATTGAATATGTAGAGTTGATGAAAGCCTTTCGCTTAGAATTGGCGGCTGAATATTTGGTGATGGCGGCCACTCTTGCGGAAATTAAATCGCGCTTATTGCTGCCTAAACCTAAAGATGCGCCTGAAGACGATCCTACTGCCGATCCCAGAGCAGAACTCATTCGACGTTTACAAGAATATGAACGTTTTAAAGAAGCTGCACTCGATCTGGATGCTTTACCCCGTCTGGATCGAGAAATTCATTTACCCCAGCCGCAATTGCCCGAGATGAAACATGTCAAACCCTTGCCTGAACTGGATTTAAAAGAATTGCTCTTGGCTTTAAAAGAAGTGATGAAACGTGTTGAATTAAATACGCATCATCAAATATCCAGAGAGCCCTTATCCATTCGCCAGCGGATGACGGAAATTTTAGAACAGATCAATCGTATTCAATTTGCTGAATTTTCAAATCTGTTCTCTTTAAAAGAAGGTAAATTAGGAGTGGTGGTGACTTTTATTGCTATTTTAGAATTATTGAAACAAAGTTTAATTGATATTGTGCAAACTGAAGCGTATGGAACCTTACACATTAAAGTGCTGACACTGGAGTAGATCGTGGAAAAAGAAGCCTTAAAAAAAATCCTCATGAGTATTTTGCTGACAGCAGGAGAACCCTTTACTCTGGAACGTTTGAGTTCGGTATTCGATGAAGAAGATAAGCCTAGTCTTTTGGAGATAAAGTCTGCTTTGCAAGACTGTATGGACGAGCCTTTGGGCGATCTGATCGCGGTGGTTGAAGTGGCTTCGGGGTTTCGTGCTCAAATTAAAGCAGAATATGCTCAGTATATTATTAAACTCTGGGAAGAAAAACCGCAACGTTATTCCAGAGCTTTTTTAGAAACCTTGGTTTTAATTGCCTATCGCCAACCCATTACTCGTTCAGAGATTGAAGAGATCCGCGGTGTGGCGGTGAATCCCAACAGTCTTAAAACGATGTTTGAACGAGAATGGGTTCGTGTGGTGGGTCATAAAGAAATTCCAGGACGCCCTGAATTGCTGGCTACAACTAAAAAATTTCTAGATTATTTTAATTTATTGAGTTTGGATGAATTGCCAACTTTAGATGAGATCCAGAATTTAGATCTGGCGGCTGAAAAATTGGGCCGTCAATTAGAATTGCAGCCACAGATGAATGTAGAAGCTGCTGAAGAAATCAAATCCGCTGAGATAACAGAAACCGCTGAGCTGACAGAAACCGCTGAGCTGACAGAAATCGCTGAGCTGACAGAAATCGCTGAGATAACAGAAACCGCTGAGATAACAGAAACCGCTGAGACGGAAAAAGCAATAGAGGCCTTAGAAACCGAACAGATTGATTCAACACATCGCGAAGAATTAACAGAGGCATAATGGCAGAACGTATTCAAAAATTTCTAGCTGAAAAAGGCTTAGGTTCCAGACGTGAAATTGAAAAATGGATCTTAGCAGGACGCATTAAGCTCAATGGCGTATTGGCGACTTTAGGCATGAGGGTTGAAGTGGGTGATGAGCTCTGCTTAGACGATAGAGCCATCAATACTGCGCCTATAGCCAAACGCGTACGGATCTTGTTGTATCATAAACCCGTGGGGCAGATCTGTAGCCGCCATGATCCGGAAGGTCGTCCCACCATCTTTGAACATTTGCCTAAACTCATTGCCGAACGATGGATCTCTGTAGGACGTTTGGATTTTAACACCTCGGGTTTATTATTATTAACCACCGATGGAGAATTAGCCGATCGCTTGATGCATCCTCGTTACGGTTTAGAGCGTGAATATCGAGTCAGAGTGTATGGACAAGTCACTGAAGCGATCTTAGAGGCTCTACAAACTGAAGTGATCTTAAGCGATGGTCCCGCTGCTTTTAAGCGTATTATGCCTGGCATGGCTACAGGCCGTAATCAATGGTTCAATGTGGTTTTAGCTGAAGGACGCAACCGTGAAGTCAGACGCTTATGGGAATCGCAAGGGTTGGTGGTTAACCGTTTAGAACGCGTGCGTTTTGGCCCTATTGTTTTACCTGAAGATCTGCTGCCTTCACGTTCTTTCGAATTAAATGCGGCAGAGGAGCGTGTTTTATTCAAAGCCATTAAGGATTAGTGTAACCTGCATCCAAATCTGTGCTTTGTCGTACCCGCCCTAGGGAGGGAGTAGTTAGGGATTAGTTTAATTTCTTTCTCCGCTAAAGTGTAGACACATCAATACGTTAGGGTGGTTTCCAGGAGTAGACCTGTACTTCATCCACTGTTTTATCCGTTTGGTTAAAGCCCTCTCGATGGATAAGAGGTTCAATGGCATGTTTAGCGATAAAAATAGTATTAGGTTCGGCATGCTTTTGCATATGGGCGGCAATATCGATCACTCTATCTACCGCATGGGCTAAGGGCTCTTCTGCATCGTAAATGATGACTCCAGAGTTAATACCGATGCGTACTTTAAAATCCATTTTGGTGTGTTTAATCTCGGCGTTAAAGTGAATAAGTTCTCTTAAAATTTCTTGTCCGCAGAAAACTGCAGCATCAACATCAGTGAAACAGGCCATGGTTCCATCGGGATTACTGCTAAACTTCAAGCAATGACAACGCTCTAATACCTGTTTTAGAGCTGTATTATAATGATCAAAATCATAAGCAATGTCGATAGGATCGCCTCCTTTTTTTATGAGGGTAGAGTCAACAACATCTATAGATAAAAAGGCTAAATGGCGCCCCATAGAATCAATTTCTTTTTTCAAAGTTATAAATTCTTTCACTAACTGTTTGCGATCTTTCTTTTTTGAGCGTTCAAGAGCATGCAACTTATGTTCTAATTGATCAATGACATCACCGCGACTGATTTTTTTGAGTTTGTCAGTGGTTTCCTTGTAAGCTTGTTGGTGCTTACGCTGATAGATGAGCGATCTTATCTTTTCTCGAGTACTGCCTAGAATAGAGGAGAGGAATATCAAGAAGAGAATCGACAAGGGCCGTGTTATATCAATAGTCATTATTGTCGTTGGAATGAAGGGTTGGATACTGTTTCTAAGATAATGGGTCACAGATTGTTCTTGATGCGCTAGTTTCTCTAAATAGGGGTATTGTTTAATTTCGGGAATATAGTTTTTGAGATAACCAAAGAGAAAAAAAAATATTGCCAAACTAAGGAGTATTTTAATTGCCCGCAGGATAGAGTCACCCATTCTTAATAATATAGTCATTTTCAACCCATTAAATTAAAAATTCCATAAACCGCTCTCATTTGAGTATAGTCTGCTTACCGACAAATGCACTCTTTTTTTTCTTCTGCGGGGGATAAACAGGCCCTATTGGAAGGGAAAGGTTTTAGAACATAATTCTTACCATTCGGTCGTTTATGGTGATGGTTGGTGCTTATGCCAAATCTTCATTTTTTCTTGAAAGGACCTACGGGAAGTACTTTTAGATTAATATTGTCCGGTTGAAGACAATGCTCTCTGTATGTTAACATCCCAGCATTCAACGCACATTCACAAGGAGTTTTGAGCATGAAAAGCGTGTATTTGGCAATAATTTGTACTGCATTGGCTGTTTCGGCTTGTTCGACTAGCCCCAGTTCAGATCAAACGGCAGCTCCAGGCAAGAGCCCAGCCCCTAAGAAGACCTCCATGTATTCTGGGCTGTCAATGGCACAGGTTAAAAAATGTATGGGCAATCCTGAGCGTAGTTTTACAGCTAACGGTCAAGACTATCTCAGTTATTTTACGCCCAGCCGATGTGAAGCGATTTTCATTATGGATGATAAAAGCCAGCAAGTGGTCGATATGAAATATCTATTCCCGCATGAGTTTACGCGTTTTGGTTATGCAGTGAGTGAAAAACAATGTCCTTTACCTCAAAAAGCTTGTCTTTTAGCCTAAAGGCTTCCCAAAGTCTGATCGCGCTTTACCTGCTGATGTTTTGCAGCAGCGGCTGGGCGCAAACTGCGGAGCAAAACTTAGGCGCGCTCTTACAAACTTATCATAGTTTATCGGCCAAATTTGTTGAAACCACCGAAGATACACATGGACAAGTGTTACAAAAAACTCTGGGCGATATGGCCTTTCAGAAACCCTCTTTATTTCGCTGGTACACCCAAACGCCCTCACGGCAATTGATTATCAATCAAGGCGATAAACTTGCGATTTATGATGTGGATTTAGAGCAAGTGACTTATAAGAATGTTGATGAGGGGCAGGGTGCCACCCCGGCTATTTTATTGAGTGGCGATATTGCGGCTTTAAAAAAACAATATACGATTACGGGAACCGTAAAGGGTAAAAGTCAGAGTTATCGCTTAATGGCAAAAGATGAAGACAATGAGTTTAAGCAAATTGATCTTCGCTTCGATAATGAGGTTTTAATCAGTATGATCATTTCCAATAATATGGATCAAATCACACGCATTCAATTTCAAAACCCAAAAATCAATTCAAGTTTAGAGCCTAATTTATTTGCCTTGAATTTACCCGCCGATGTGGACGTGGTGCAATGAGTTCAGCACAGCCGCTGGCCTCGGAACGACGACCTAAAACCCTAGACGATTTCGTGGGACAAAGCCATTTATTGGCGCTTGGAAAACCTTTTCGCATCGCTCTAGAAAAAGGGCAATTGCATTCTTTGATTTTCTGGGGACCACCAGGTACAGGCAAAACCAGCTTAGCCCATTTGTTGGCGGATAAAGCTAAAGCGGTGTGTGTTAAGATCTCTGCTATTTTTTCGGGTGTCAAAGAGATCCGTGAGATTGTTGGGGAAGCAGAATTGCTTTTACAGCAAACCGGGCAAAGGACCGTTTTATTCATCGATGAGATCCATCGTTTTAATAAGGCGCAGCAAGATGCTTTTTTACCGCATATGGAATCGGGCCTTTTAACGGTTGTGGGTGCCACGACGGAAAATCCTTCTTTTGCCTTGAATAATGCTTTATTATCACGGGCAAAAATTTATATTTTAAAAGCGCTGAGCCCAGAAGAGATTTTTCAAATCTTAAGCTCTGCTATCAAAGAACAGCCTTTAAGCCTGACGAGCGAAGGATTAGCTTTCTTAGCCCGAGCAGCCGATGGCGATGCACGCCGTGCGTTAAATTTTTTAGAGATGGCTATAGGGCTTTATGATCCGGATTCAGAGACTCCTTTGAGTCTAGAAGTATTGCGCGATCTGGTGCAAGCGGGGCATTATCGCTTTGACAATCATGGCGATGCTTTTTATGATTTAATTTCAGCATTGCATAAATCGGTGCGAGGTTCCGATCCTGATGCGGCTTTATATTGGTTTGCGCGGATGTTAGATGCGGGCTGTGATCCGCTGTATTTGGCTAGACGCATTGTTCGTATGGCCACAGAAGACATTGGCAATGCCGATCCCAGGGCTTTAACTTTAGCCTTAGAGGCCTGGCAAGTGGTGGAACGTTTAGGTTCCCCAGAAGGTGAATTGGCTTTGGCTCAGGCCATTGTGTATTTAGCCATTGCGGCAAAAAGCAATGCCGTGTACACCGCTTTTGCCAAGGCTCGGGCCTTTGCCAAAGAACAAGGCAGTTTGGAAGTGCCCTTGCATTTACGCAATGCGCCAACGGCCTTGATGAATGAGCTGGGATATGCTAAACAGTATCGTTATGCCCATGATGAACCGTATGCTTATGCGGCGGCTGAACATTATTGGCCCTTGGAATTAGGCAAGCAGAAATTTTATCATCCCAGTGATCGTGGTTTAGAATTGAAGATCGCTGAAAAATTGGCGTTTCTAAAATCCTTAGATTCTGCCAGGCAGAAAACATCTTAGCTGAGGGAGTTTCCTCTCGCCGGTAGCCTGCAGTACTGTCCGGGGAAGGCTTAGACACTTACTTCGCGCGGTACCTTACAGTACTGTCCGGGGAAGGCTTAGAAACTTACTTCGCGCGGTACCTTGCCGTACTGTCCGGGGAAGGCTTAGACACTCCCCTCGCCCTGTACTCAGGGAGAGGGGTTGGGGGAGAGGGTTTTTAAAAAATGATTAAACCCTGAAATTTGAAAAAGAGTCATTATTAAGGTATTTAAAATGCTGGATCCTAAAAATTTACGTGAAAATTACGCTAAAATTGCAGAAGCTTTAGCCACTCGAGGCTTTGTCTTCGATCTGAGTTTATTTGAAAGTCTAGAAAGCAAACGTAAAGATTTACAAATCAAGACTGAAGAATTACAAAATGAGCGTAATGTCTATTCCAAAAATATTGGTCAAATGAAAGCGCATGGAAAAGACATCGCTCCAGCTTTAGCCCAAGTGGCAGAATTGGGTGATGAATTGAATCGCTTAAGCCATGCACTCAACGAAGTGCAAACCGCTTTACATGATTTTTGTGCCGGTATTCCTAATTTAGCGCATACTTCTGTGCCTATCGGTCAGAATGAAGCCGATAATGTTGAATTGCGCCGTGTGGGCACGCCCCGTAGTTTTAGCTTTAAAGTCAAAGATCATGTGGCTTTGGGTGAAGATCTGAAACAAATGAGCTTTGAAGAAGGCGCTAAATTAGCCGGCGCACGCTTTGTGGTTTTAAATAAAAACCTAGCGCGCTTGCATCGGGCTTTAACCCAATGGATGTTAGATACGCATGTTGATGAACATGGCTATGAAGAAGCCTATGTACCTTATTTAGTGAATCCAGATTCTTTATTTGGCACAGGACAATTTCCAAAATTTAAAGAAGATTTATTTGTCACCACCAGTTCTAATGGATTGTGTTTGATCCCCACGGCAGAGGTGTCTTTAACCAATCGCATGCGCGATGAAATTGTTGCAGCCGATCGTCTGCCCATCCAATGGGCCGCGCACACCCCTTGTTTTCGCTCTGAGGCAGGTGCTTATGGTAAAGATACGCGCGGCATGATCCGTCAACATCAATTTGAAAAAGTAGAATTGGTGTGGATTGCTCATCCCGATGATTCTTACGAATGTTTAGAGAAACTTGTCGGGCATGCAGAAGTGATTTTACAGCGCTTGGAATTGCCTTATCGCGTTATGTCTTTGTGTACGGGCGATCTGGGATTTTGCGCCGCTAAAACCTATGATTTAGAAGTTTGGCTACCGGCACAGAATTGTTATCGTGAAATTTCTTCTTGTTCTAATATTGAAAGTTTCCAAGCCAGGCGTATGCAAGCACGCTATCGCAATCCTGAAACCGGTAAGCCGGAGCTTGTGCATACTTTAAATGGTTCGGGCTTAGCGGTTGGCCGCACTTTGGTCGCGATCATGGAAAACTACCAAGACGAAGAGGGGCGGATTATGATCCCTAGAGTCTTGCAACCTTATATGAAAGGCTTGCAATGGATAGAGAAGGTCTAGAAGAGTAAACTCTCCCCTCGCCTGGTATTCGCTAGCACTCTCCGGGGAAAGCTTGGCAACTCCCCTCGCCCGGTATTCCGGGAGAGGGGTTGGGGGAGAGGGCGTTTTGGATTTCTCTCAAATTCGAAAGAGCCCTTTTTATCCTCTCTCTATTGACTCTCATCCTTAGCCTCAGTACTCACATAAAACACAGTGCTTTTGGCGCTGGCTAAATCTTTCAGATCCCAAGAGCGTAGAGAGATAAACTCTATAGGTAAAAGAAAGGATGCATTAAAAGCTGAAGGCGATAATTCAAATTCCCAGGTTTCGCTGCCTGAGCTGCCTGGGCGATTGTCATCGCCGGGAGTAGAGCTTTGACTGATCACTTTAAGCCAAGGCGTTGACCAAGGTTTTAAATACCAGCGATAGCCCGTCGTGGGATTAGAGGCCAGACGGATGCGAAAATGAGAATCATCAGCTGTTACTGTAATGGCCTTGGCAGGATCGCTAAAAGGTTCGCTGTCAGCCGTGACCATAGAAGAGGCGGGCAGAGGATCGTCTTGCATCGCGAAAATCGATGAGCAAAGAAATAAACCTAGGACAAAAGTCCAAGTTAAAGTTTTCAGCACTCGTTTAGCTCCCTAAGATGGCGCCGCTCACAGCACTGCCCGAAGCCAATACGCGGTTTTGTACATAATAACCGCTATTATCGTTCTCTACGACAGTGGACTGTTTAGGCATCGCTTGAGTGTCTGGAGCTTTCGCTGTAGCGGGGATTGGCGTTTGAGTGTTCGTGGCCATTTTAGGAGTCGGTTGGTTACAGGCTGTTAAACACAAGAGGCAAAAACTGGCCAAGAGAGATATTTTAAATCTTTTCATAACAAAGTCCTTTTGTAGTCTGATGAGAGCTCTTATTCTACGCTTTTTGAAAAGAAAAGTATATTTTTTTTCAGCAGGCCATTTCGCTTTATTTTTATACACCCGCACTATTCTTAGAAGAATTAAAAATGTTTGCCTTTAGAATTTATATCTAGGGCTGACTTGCCCTTTATTTCTAAAGGCTAAACAGGTATGATAGCGGCGCAAGTCATTTAAAAGGCGGATTTAAGGATATGTTACAAAACATTCGTGATAAGACCCAAGGCATTTTTGCCTCACTGGTGGTCGGTGTGATTGCTTTTACCTTTGCAATCTGGGGTATTCATTATTATCTTGAGGAAAGTAAAACCAATACGGTCGCTATTCAAGTTAATAGTGCTAAATTAACACAGGAACAATTTGATCGCATTTTACGCCGCGATCAACGCATGTTTTCTATTGAACGTCCGGGCGCTTCATTGACTGAAGCGATGCAAACTCAATTAAAACAATCAGCCATTAAGCAATGGGTACAAACCGCTATTTTGAGCCAAGCCGCAGATAAAGCGGGGTTTTCTGTTTCGCCAGAAGCCCTACAGCAAACTCTGCTCAGCCTAGAGACGTTCCAAGAACAGGGGCAGTTTTCAGCGCAATTGTATCAGCAAAAATTAGATTATATGGGTTATACGCCAGAAGAATTCCAAAGAGATCTGCAGGATGATTTATTGATTGGCCAAGTGCAATATGGCCTTGTGCAAACTGATTTTATTTTGCCAGAGGAATTGGCTCAGGCCGCAGGCTTATTGTATCAAACTCGAGATCTGGGCTATTTGCGAATTCCCGCACAATTATTTTCAGATAAAATTAAGATCAGCGATGCGGCTATTAATGATTATTATAAATCGCATCTCAAAAATTTTATGGCGCCTGAAAAAGTGACCATCGATTATATTCAAATCAAACCGGCTGATCTCATCTCGCGCGCTCCGGTCAGCGATGCAGAAATAAAAACGCAGTATCAAACACATCAGGCTGATTTTTCTTCAGCCAGCACTTGGCAGGTGAGTTTTGTTAAATTAGCGCTGCCTAAGGGTAATGATCCCAAAGCTGCTTTGCAGAAGGCTAATGCGCTACAAGCACAAATGCTGAAAATGAATTCATTTAAGCCCGCCACTGATCAAGGCTTAACGGTGAATAAAACTTCTGTGACTTTGGCCAGTGCGCCTCCGGCCTTGGCGGCGGTGCTAACACAGAGCCAAGAAGGGCAATTTTTAGCGCCTATCGTCAATAACGACGGCCTACTGTTATTTAAAGTAGGCGCTAAGCAATTAGGGCAAGTGAAACCTTTAACTGAAGTCAAGCAACAGATCCAAACAGAATTAAAAAATCAGAAAACTGAAAAATTGATGGCAGAACTCAGCGATAAATTAGACAGTCTATCCTATGAAAACCCTACGAGTTTAGCGGTGGTTTCACAACAATTAGACTTACCCATTCAAAAGAGTACTTGGCTAACCCATAATGATACGCCAAGTTCTTCTAGTTTTCCTGCTGCTGTCATCAATGCGGCTTTTAGCGATGCTGTATTGGCACAAGGTTATAATAGCGATCTACTGACTTTAACCGATGGCAGTGCTATGGTCTTACGGGTCGATCAACATAAACTCTCTGAAGCCAAACCTTTGACAGAAGTTAAAGCAAATATAAACAACATCCTGATGAAACAAGCGCTTCAAAAAGCAGCACAAGACAAAGGCCAGGCCTTGCTTTTGGCCTTAAAGCAAGGTGCGGTTCCTCATACCTTGGCCCAGAAATCGAATTTGGTTTGGCAGGAAGTGAATCATGTTTCTAGAACGGCGCTGAATTTAGATCCTGAATTATTGAGCAGTATTTTCACTTTGCCTCAAGGCAAACAAGGACAAGCTTCACTCCAGGGCAAGAGTTTGAGCAATGGCGATTATCTGATCTTGCGTTTGCAAAGCGTGCATTTGGGACAAATCAATGATCTGAGCGAAGCGGAGAAATCGCAATTATCACAGCAGTGGAGGCAAACTTTAGGTAAAATGGATTATGCATTTTACGCTTTAAGTATGAAGGATGAGGCCAAGGTAAAGATTAAGGTGAATAGCCAAGACAGTACTGCGGGAGCAGAATGAGTTTAAATGTTAAATCAAAAGGGGGTTAGAATGGATGAAAATAAACTGAAGGCATTAAATGCCGTGCGTGATCAAATTGAACGTCAATTTGGCAAAGGAGCAATGATGCTCTTGGGTGAAAATCCAGATACCCAAATCGAAACAGTCTCTTCGGGGTCTTTGGGTTTGGATATTGCTTTGGGGGGTGGTTATCCTCGTGGTCGAGTGATTGAAATTTATGGTCCAGAGTCTTCCGGTAAGACGACGCTATCCTTGCAAGCCATTGCTGAATCTCAAAAAGTAGGGGGCATGGCGGCTTTCATCGATGCTGAACACGCTATGGATCCCAGTTATGCGGCAAAATTGGGTGTGAATGTGGCGGATCTTTTAGTCTCACAACCGGATACCGGTGAGCAGGCTTTGGAAATTGTCGATATGTTGGTGCGTTCTAGCGCAGTCGATATTATTGTGATCGATTCCGTTGCCGCGTTAACGCCTCGAGCAGAAATCGAAGGCGATATGGGCGATCAACATATGGGCTTACAAGCGCGTTTAATGTCACAGGCGTTGCGCAAACTCACGGCCAATATCAAACGTTCCAATACTTTAGTGATTTTCATCAATCAAATTCGAATGAAAATTGGTGTGATGTTTGGCAGTCCTGAAACAACAACGGGCGGTAATGCGCTTAAGTTTTATGCCTCCGTTCGCTTAGACATTCGTCGCACGGGTTCATTGAAACGCGGTGAAGAGATCTATGGCAATGAAACCAAAGTGAAAGTGGTTAAGAATAAAGTCGCACCGCCCTTTAAAGTGGCTGAATTTGATATTCTTTATGGTGAGGGCATTTCCTATCATGGTGAATTGGTAGATTTAGGCGCTAAGCATAAAATCATTGAAAAATCCGGCGCCTGGTACAGCTATCAGGGTGAACGCATGGGGCAGGGCAAAGACAATGTGCGTCAATTCTTAAAAGACAATCCAGCGATGGCTAAAGAAATTGATGCTAAATTGCGTTCAGAACTCTTAGCACATCCTGAAGCCTTGTTAACGGCAGCGGCGGATCTGGCTGAGGAAACTGAGTTCTGAATGAGCTAGATGAAATCAAAAGATTACGGCGTGTTGCCTTTCGAGCGTTGGCACGCCGCGATCATTCCGTAGATGAGCTTGATAAAAAACTAAAAAGTAAAACTACAGAACCACAATTCGTAGATGTCTTAATTGCAGAGCTTATAGATTTGCAATTGCTCAATGATGAACGTTTTGTGGGATTTTTTGTTGACAATCGTCTGCGTCAGGGTTTGGGACCTAAACGCATTGCCTTGGCGTTGAAAGACAAAGGCATAGAAGCCGAGCTTATTTCAGAACAATTGAACTTAAAAGCTGGGGATTGGTCCAGCGTTCTAGCCAAGACCTGGAGCAAACGCTTTAAACAAAAACCTAAAGATCGCAAGGCTTATTTACAGCAAGCGCGGTATTTACAATACCGTGGCTTTAGCCCCGATCAAATTAATTCTTTTATACGCGAGATTGATGATGAAGAGTAAAGTATTAAGACAAACCTTTTTAGATTATTTTAAACAAAGAGGACATGAAATTGTAGAGTCTAGTTCTTTGGTGCCCCATAATGATCCTACTTTATTATTTACCAATGCGGGAATGGTGCAATTCAAAGATGTTTTTTTAGGATTGGATCCTAGATCTTACACTCGGGCTTGTACTTCTCAGACTTGTGTGCGTGCAGGGGGTAAACACAATGATTTAGAAAATGTGGGTTACACTGCGCGTCATCATACTTTTTTTGAGATGTTGGGTAATTTTAGTTTTGGGGATTATTTTAAACGTGAAGCCATCCAATACGCCTGGGATTTTTTAACCCAGGTGATGAAATTGCCCGCGGAAAAACTTTGGGTGACCGTGTTTGAAGACGATCAAGAAGCCGAAGACATTTGGTTGAAGGAAATGAAAATTGATCCCAAGCGCTTTTCACGTTGTGGCGCCGAAGATAATTTTTGGAGTATGGGTGATACCGGGCCTTGCGGACCTTGCTCTGAAATTTTTTACGATCATGGGGCCGATATTTTTGGCGGTCCTCCGGGAACTGCCGATGCCGATGGCGATCGCTATATTGAAATTTGGAATATGGTGTTCATGCAATTTGATCGCCAAACTTCGGGAGAGCTTGTTGCCTTACCCAAACCTTCTGTGGACACGGGTATGGGTTTAGAGCGTTTGGCGGCCGTGATGCAAGGTGTTCACAACAATTATGATACGGATCTGTTTGTGCCCTTGATTCAAGCGATTGCAGATTTAGCCAAAATCGATGATTTGACCCACACCTCTTTACGCGTCATTGCCGATCATTTGCGGT
This sequence comes from Gammaproteobacteria bacterium, assembly GCA_009885495.1. GTDB lineage: Bacteria > Pseudomonadota > Gammaproteobacteria > UBA1113 > UBA1113 > VFKP01. The sequence goes on from VFKP01000003.1 coordinate 18,263, forward strand.
CTTGTTCTTTTTTAATCGCCGATGGTATTTTGCCCAGCAATGAAGGACGCGGCTATGTCTTGCGTCGTATTATTCGAAGAGCCATTCGTCATGGACATGCTTTGGGTTTGAAAGACCCTTTCTTTTATCGTTTGCTGCCCGCTTTAATCGATGTTATGGGTCAAGCGTATCCTAAATTACAAGAGCGAAAAGCCCTGATAGAACGCAGTCTAAAACAAGAAGAAGAGCAATTTAGCCGTACTCTGGAACAAGGTTTAAAATTGTTTAATCAAGAAGTGGCCAAATTAACTGGACAATGCATTCCGGGCAGTATTATTTTTAAATTATACGATACTTATGGATTTCCACCTGATCTCACAGCAGACATTGCCCGTGAACGCAATTTGCATTTAGATTGGGAAGGGTTTGAAACTGAAATGAAAGCGCAACGCGAATTATCAGCCAAAGCCAATACCTTTGCCGCTGATTATCATGAGAAAATGGCTTTTGAAGATAAAACCGATTTTAGGGGTTATCATTCCTTAGTGGAAAACGCCGATCTCATAGCGATGCTGGTCGACGGTCAAAAAGTCGATCATTTGCAACAAGGACAGAAAGCAGCGATTGTGCTTTCACACACACCCTTCTATGCTGAAAGCGGCGGCCAAGTGGGCGATCGCGGAATTTTATCCACTTCTGATTTTCATTTTGTGGTTGAAGATACGCAAAAGCAAGGTAAAGCCATTGTTCATTTAGGATTTGTTGAAAAAGGTGAATTGCGTTTGGGTATGAGTTTAAAAGCAGAAGTGGATGGCCATCTTCGCGCAGCCACAGCGCGGAATCACACCGCCACACATTTATTGCATGCGGCTTTGCAAACCGTGGTCGGCCCTGAGATCATGCAAAAAGGCTCTTTAGTGGCACCCGATCGCCTACGGTTTGATTTTTCTTATCCTAGAGCTTTGACTAAAGAAGAATGCAAAGCGGCTGAAGCTTTGCTGAATGCTGAGATCTTGAAAAATACGCTGGTTGAAACGCATCAAATGTCGATACAAGAAGCCAAGGCCAGTGGTGCCATGGCTTTATTCGGTGAAAAATACGATGAAACGGTGCGGGTATTACAGGTCGGTGATTTTTCAAAAGAGCTCTGTGGGGGAACTCATGTTAGTCGCAGTGGCGATATTGGTCTTTTCAAAATTGTATCGGAAAGTGGTATTGCTTCTGGTGTGAGACGTATTGAAGCATTGACCGGTATGGGAGCCTATTTCTTTGTAGATCATCTCTCCGAAGATTTTCAAGCTCTTTGCGATATTTTTAAAATCAATAAAGAAGATGCGGTGTCGCGAGCCACACAGTTGATGGAACGATCGAAGGCTTTGGAAAAAGAATTGGCGAGTTTAAATTCGCAATTGGCAGGTTTTCGAAGTCAAGGCTTACTTCAACAAGCTGAAGATTTGGGCAAGCTTAAATTTTTATCGGCTCGTCTTGATGATCTGGATGCCAAATCGTTGCGCGAACTGCTTTTGCAGACCAAAGAACAATTGGGTTCTGGATTGATTATTTTATCCAGCGTGCAAAACGATAAAGTCAATCTCATGGTCAGTGTGAGTGCCGATCTCACCCCAAAATTGCATGCTGGAGAGTTACTCAGCTTTCTGGCTGAACAAGTCGGTGGCAAGGGCGGCGGGCGCGCCGATTTAGCTCAAGGCGGGGGAACTGATCCCAGCCGATTAAAAGCAGCCTTAGACAATGCTAAGGCTTGGATTTTGCAGCGAGTGAACTGATCAGCTGTGGGGACGATTCATGAATCGTCCTTTTGTATCAGAGACTCCGCTCGCCCGGTATTCCGCAGTACTGTCCGGGGAAAGTGCATAGGTTCCCCTCGCCCGGTACTCCGGGAGAGGGGTGGGGGAGAGGGTTTTATTTGGTTTGTTTGCGATGGCCTAATATTCTTAGCTTGGCTTAGGCGCAGGACCACCTGTAGAACTGTCTTTATGTCGAAAGACAATCCGGCCTTTGCTCAGATCATAAGGGGTCAGTTCTACAGTGACTCGATCTCCGGTTAAAATACGAATATAATTTTTTCGAATTTTGCCCGAAATATGGGCTACTAAGACATGATCATTTTCAAGTTTGACTCTAAAAGTCGTGTTCGGCAGGGTTTCTAGGATCACCCCTTCCATTTCTATACAATCTTCTTTGGACATATGTTCTCTCAATTAAAAAATAACCGCAAACTGATGCGGAACAATCGGCCTATTCTCTCTTAATTTTGATGATAATGCAAGATCATGCCAATTTTGGGGGAATAACGACTCATCTCTACAGGGAGTCTTGGTAGTATTTTTTTCAATGCTTAGATTCAAAATTCCCCTCGCCCAGTATTCTGGGAGAGAGGTTAGGGGAGAGGGCTCCGTCCTAAAATCATGCCGATAGATCAAGATGAATAGGCGAACCCTAAACTAATCATCCAAAAATCGCTCAGCATCTAAAGCAGCCATACAGCCCGAACCGGCAGAGGTGACCGCTTGACGATAAATAGGATCGGCCACATCGCCTGCAGCAAAGATGCCTTCTACAGAAGTGGCCGTGGCATTGCCTTTAATACCGCTGTTAACCCAGATATAGCCGTCTTTCATCTCTAACTGCCCTTCAAAAAGAGTCGTATTAGGCTGATGGCCAATGGCAATGAAAACGCCGTCTACGGCTAAATCGCGTGTTTTTTGGGTGCTGGCGTGTTGGGCTCTAGCGCCAGTGACGCCGCTGGCATCGCCTAAGACCTCAGCCAGAGTGTGTTCAAAAAGGATCTCAACATTGCCGGTTTTCGATTTGGCCATGAGTTTATCAATGAGTATTTTTTCTGCGCGAAATTTATCGCGGCGATGGAGCACATACACTTTACGTACGATATTGGATAAATACAGGGCTTCCTCGACAGCCGTATTTCCGCCACCGACGACCACCACATCTTTATTACGATAAAAAAACCCATCGCAGGTGGCGCAAGCCGAAACGCCGCGGCCTTTAAAGGCTTCTTCTGAATCTAGGCCCAGATATTTTGCCGAGGCACCGGTGGCAATGATCAAGGCATCGCAGGTGTAAGAACCCATATCGCCCCAAAGGGTAAAAGGGCGGTTTTTTAAATCGACCTTGTGAATATGATCAAAAAGGATCTCGGTTTCAAAGCGCGCGGCATGGGCTTCCATACGTTCCATGAGTTTAGGCCCTAAGAGCCCTTCAATGTCTCCTGGCCAATTATCCACTTCAGTAGTGGTCATGAGTTGTCCGCCTTTTTGAATGCCAGTGATCAATAAGGGTTTTAAATTGGCGCGGGCGGCGTAAATAGCGGCACTATAGCCCGCGGGGCCGGAGCCTAAAATAATCAGTTTGTGGTGTGTGTTTTGCATCATATTCTACCTATTTTATCATTTCAGGCCTTAATGATATCAGAAAACGGGCGGTTTTGCAGGGGGGGTGGAAAGGATTATATTGAGCTATCCTGGATTCAAGTCTAGTGATTCTTATCCGGCAAAACAGAGTAAAATTTGCTTAAAATCTTGAGGAAATATTTGATTTATGCGTTTTATTTCAGTATATTGCTGGGAGTGAATGAGTGCAAGAGTATTGTCTGTGTAGCACTCTTTCAAACCCAAGATAAAGTTACAGTTAAACTTTGATCATCAAGGGAGACGTTATTCCGTACAAGACAAGAAAGAGGAAATAGGATGAATAATTTCAACTTAACCCCTGATTATGCCGCTTGGCTGAAAGAAGTTAAGCTTAAAATCTGTTCAACACAGGTTAAAGCCGCTTTATCTGTCAATAAGGAATTAATCCATTTATACTGGTATCTTGGCGAGCAAATTATTAAAAAACAAAAAAATGCAAGATGGGGAAGCGGTTTTATTGATCAATTCAGCAAAGATTTAAAAAACGATTTTCCAGATATTGCAGGATTTTCATCGAAGAATCTTCGTTATTGCAGAGCTTTTTATAATTTTTATACGGGTGCTGAAATTTGGCAACAAGCTGTTGCCAAATTGGAAGAAGTGGCAGAAGCTGATAAATGGCAACAGCTTGTTGCCGAAAAAGAAGATATTAATTTTCATCAAATAGTCCTACCCTTAACAAGTCAGATCCCTTGGGGACATAATATTCATATTTTTGTAAAAGCTGAAAGTTTCAATGAGGCCCACTTTTACATCAACCAAACTCTTGAAAATGGCTGGAGCCGAGATGTACTGGCATTACAGATAAAATTGAATCTATACGCTAGACAAGGCAAAGCCATTAGCAATTTTAAGCAGACCCTGCCAGCGCCTCAATCTGATCTGGCAGAACAAACCATCAAAGATCCCTATATTTTTGATTTTTTGACAATGACTCAGCCTTATAATGAGCGGGACATTGAAAGTCAGTTGCTTCAACATATGACCAAATTTCTACTGGAGCTGGAAAAAGGCTTTGCTTTCGTGGGACGGCAATACCATTTGAAAGTCGGTGAAACAGATTATTATCTGGATCTGTTATTTTATCATATAAAATTAAAATGCTATGTGGTGATAGAGCTGAAAAATACTAAGTTTATCCCTGAATATGCGGGGAAACTTAATTTTTATCTTTCAGCCGTTGATAGTTTATTGAAGTCAGAAAGTGACAATCCTACTATGGGCATTTTGTTATGTCGGCATAAAAATAAAATTGAAACAGAGTTTGCTCTGCGAGATATTAACAAGCCCATGGGGATCAGCGAATTTACCTTAACCGAAATTTTACCTGAAGAGCTAAAAGGTTCATTACCCACCGTAGAAGAAATTGAAGCGGATATGAAGATGTTGGAGCAGCCTGATGAGTGATTCTCGAAAACAAAATCTATGTTGTAAGGCCAGCACATAATTTAAGAGGGCCTTTAGACTCATTTTGATTTTGGAATAGACTCTAGGCGATAGCTAGCAACTGCCTTTCGGTTAGTTTGAAATTTTTGAAATATTCTACAGTAAAATCCGCTTTTTCGGGGTGAGATCAATTCTACGCTACTCTATGCAAGCGCTCTCTTAAGAAATAATTAATCTATGACGCATAATTTTGTGCTAAAATGGAGCTTCTGAAACACTGGAGTCCATAACCCATGCAATTGTCTGTGAGTGATTTAAACGATAACGCTAAACTAGGCACGATCAAAAATCTCTTTGATCAATTTCCCTGTCTTTACGGCATTAAGGATTTAAATTCCCGTTTTATTGTGGCTAATAATACCATGGCAAAATGGACTGGGTTTTCCAATGGCTATGAAGTGATGGATAAGCATGTCAAAACAGAAGAGTTTAAATGTAAGACTGCTGCCCTTGCTGAGATTGTGTATGAGGAAGATAACACAGTGATGCACAGTCAAAAACAACGGCAGTTTTTGGGTTTTACAGAATTTGCGGATAACAAATGGTATTTGCTTTTTGGGACAAAAACTCCTGTGATTGATGATACGGGAAACACCATTGCTATCATCGATCAATTCACGGATATTACCCATAATTCTTTTATAAATTTGTCTTCCATTATGGATGATCATCAATTTGTGCAATCAAAGTTTATTAAAGAAAAACAATTTAGTTACACCATCACGGATACTATAGAACAATTTGATATTAGCAAACGACAGCTGGAATGTTTATATTATTTAATTCGCGGAAAATCTTCTTCAGAAGTCGGTGCGATTCTAGCATTAAGTAAACGTACGGTGGAAACACATATAGAAAATATAAAAACAAAATTAAACTGCAAAACAAAATCTCAGATTATTGAAAAAGCCATCAGTAAAGGGTTTTTAAATTTTATCCCGAGAATGTTATTGTCAGGAGTTTACAACTAGAAATAGACTATACCCATTGCACTTGAAGATGCGAGATCCGTCATTGCGAACACAGTGAAGCAATTGAACAGCCCACGATCCCGCAGTAGATTCTCTGGATGGCCACGCTAGCGCTCGCAATGACGAAGACGCTGTTCTTTGAATGATAAACTGAAAAATAAAAATGACAACCTCGCATTCTCGTAAAAATGTCTTCACATGCAGGGTAACTCCCTTGTTTTTTTCGTAGTTTGAAAAAAATTCTATGTTACCACGCATCTCTGTAAATAATTACCCTTTTGATTTAAAAGGGTTTTTTTGCTTTTTATGATTTGCGTGTCGGTCCCCCAGTATTTTATACGGATTTAAATGTTTTCATATTCCTGTATTATTACAAATAATTTTAGATGGTATCCCTTTCAACTCAAAAACAATTTCACAATACAGGAAAAAAGAAATGGCATCAACGACATCAGGATTGCTTGAAGATATAAGGCAAGCGCCTAAGGGGAAAAACCCTGCAGAAATAGTACCTCCTAAACAATCTAGCAGTAAAGAGTATTGTGGTTTCAATCCGGGGTTCTTGAATTCAGGGGGCTCTTCTCGAGCGAATGAACAGCAAAAAAATAACCAGAAACGGTTACACATATCTGCTGCGGAAGTAAACGCAAAAAAAATAACCTCTATTTTTGGTGGGCGAATCACTTTTACTGATGAGCTCTCTGCCCCTAAAGGAGCTGCCCCTTTCGGCTTGTATATTAGGGCTGATAACGATATGTACTGGCATATTGACACAGACAATATGTTCAACGGATTCTTACGGGAAGAGTTAGCAGCCGTACAGGCTGATTATAGTTCTGATAAAATGGATTGTTTCAAAAAAAGCTGTTTGAATCATGCGGCCATGTGTAATTATCCGGGATCCGTAAAATATCTATTGAATCAAGGTGCCTCCGCTGATGCAAGTTTTTTTGAAAAAAGAACGCCGCTACATCTTGCTTGTATATATGCTGCAAGCCAGGTTGTTCCTTTATTGATTACGCCAGAAAATATTAATGCGCGCGATTGTTATGGAGGAACGCCTTTGTCAAATGCCATAGAAAGAAAACAATTTTCAGTAGCCATGCAGCTATTACAAGAAGAGAATGTTGATGCCAATCTTGCGCAAGAAGATGGTATAACACCGCTTGTTCTTGCATTAGGTCATTTTGACCCTAATAATCCAGAGCGATCTCGTGTCCAAGACAGTATCCAAGGAGTCCGTTTATCAAACTTAATTAAAGCGCTGATCACAAGAGGCGCTCAATTAGACCAAAAATGGAGCGCGGAGGATAATGAGTTATCAGCAAGAGATATGGGGAAGGCTATTTGTCTTTTTGAATTTAATCAGAGTCATAAAGCGGGTGAATTACGCGGTCGCTTTATAGATAGTTGTGATGAAAAGGTGGAGCTGATACGTATATTGCAGGGCTCACCACGGGACAGTAGTTCAGCCGCATTTACACCATCTCCTTAGGCCAAAAGCTACCTAGCGTTGGATCCGGGATTGGAACTTGGGAGACTTTCGTGTAATAGCGAAACACCTTTATTAAGGTGTTATGATGGAAAAATATACATATGGCATCAAATAAAATAGAAGCAGAAATCATTGCTCAAGAGAAACAGTGTTAACACCTCTTAAAAAGCTTATATTTTAACACCCTCTCCCCCAACCCCTCTCCCGGATTACCGGGCGAGGGGAGCCTAGGCACTTTCCCCGGACAGTACTGGGTATTCTGGGGGAGAGGGTTACGAAATTCTTTATGAGTTTTAACCCCTAATTTTTGTAAGGGATACAATTAAGGCATGAATCGATCTGCTCATGATCTTAAATTGCGCATCTTGAGAAGTCATGGATCTATCTCTAGCTCAACTCCGGAAAAGGATGTTTCTTTTTCCTAAACAGATAAAATCCATACACCGGTGCAATAAAGACAACGAGTCCTCCGACAAAGATACAGGCGTAGTGCAGGGGAGAGCCGATATCAATATCGCTGGGGGGAATGAGTCCGATAATAAGAGCGATAATACAACCGATTAGACCTAAAGAGGCTATACAGAGTGTTCCGGAAATGCCAGAGCCCAATTGAAAGCTACGCGCTTTGCCGAGATTCTTCCATTTAATCCAAACTGCGGCCAAGAGTAAAATGACATACATGATCAAATACAATTCGGTGCTTAAAGCCGTTAACAGCCAATAGCCACCATTGACACTGGGAAACAATAAGAAAACCCCGGAAATTAAGCTGACTAAGATCGCCTGCACGATCAACAGATGTGAAGGCGCTTGTGCTTTATTTTTATAACAGAGTTTTTTGGGTAGAAAGCCATCTTCGCCCGCTTGCAATAAACCCTTGGCTGGAGAGATCACCCAAGAGATCATGCCGCCCAAGCTACCGATCAAAATCATGACGCCGACAATGGGGAGTAGAAATTGTGCATGATAAGCCTTTAGAAAATTATCAAAGGCTTCAATCACACCATTGACGATATTGATATCATCTTGACGTAAAATGACGGCAATCGTTAAAGCCCCCAGAATCATGGTGATCAAGACAAAGGGTACGGCAATGGCCAAGGCCTTGCCATAATCTTTGGCGGGGTTTTTTAAATGATTGATGTGTACTCCGGCCAATTCGATCCCCAGAAAGCCTGCGATGATGGCCGTTAAAGAAGAAAAGCCACTGTGCTGTGAATGCCAAGGGAAAAAAGCGCTGAAGCTTAAAGGGACTTGAGAGGGGTGATGGGTTAACAACCAAAAAGCACCGGCCAATAAAATCAGCGTTAAAGGAATCACCATGCCAAATAAGGCCATTAATCCAGCTGCGCGGGCCGATAAATGAATGCCGCGTAAATTAAGCCAAGTTAAACCCCAGAAAATGGATAAAATTAACATAAGCAGAAAGGCTTTATGATCGCCTAAAGCCGGATCGATAAAATAAGAAGCCGTGCCGGCAATAAATGAAAGAATCGTTGGAAACCAAACTAGAGTGTTGATCCATTGTAACCAAATGGTAAAAAAACCCAGTTTAAAACCAAAAGCTGTTTTGACCCATTCGTAAATACCGGTGCCCGAATCGCTGGCAGCAAGCTCTGCAGAAATTAGAGCGATGGGAATTAAAAAAGTAATGGCGGCTAGGCAAAAATACATCACCAAAGAACTGCCAAATAAGGCCGTTGCCGGCAAATTGCGAATGCTGTCGATGGCTCCCGTGATAAACAGGATCAATGAGAAACGTGAGATGTATCGAATAGGAGTCATTTGTTTATTCATTTAAAAGGCCTGGGCTAAAGCGGCTTCGAGATCATTTTTTAAATCGCGAACATCCTCAATGCCTACGGATAGGCGGATGAGATTATCACCGATCCCCAGTTGTTTGCGCCGTTCTTCCGGCAAAGAGGCGTGCGTCATTAAGGCGGGATGACAAACTAGGCTTTCAACACCGCCCAAACTTTCAGCCAAGGTGAATAAACGCAAATGCTCTAAGAATAATTTAGCCTGCGCTAAATCGCCCTTTAAACGTAGACTGATCATGCCGCCAAAATCCGACATTTGTCGTTTAGCGATCAGATGTTGGGGATGTGAGGCAAGACCTGGATAAATGACGTCTTGGATCTGTGTCAAACCTTGGAGGTGCTCGGCTAATGCTTTTGCATTGCTGCAATGGCGTTCCATCCGCAGAGCCAAAGTCTTAACACCACGCAGAGCTAGAAAAGAATCGAAAGGACCGGCTATCGCGCCTATAGAATTTTGCAAGAATGCCATGCGTTCGGCCAATGCTGGATTGCGACCGACTACGGCTATGCCGCCCACCATATCAGAATGGCCATTCAAATATTTTGTCGCTGAATGCACCACAATATCAGCGCCTAAGGCTAAGGGTTGTTGTAAAAAAGGCGTTGCGAAGGTATTGTCGACCACTGTGAGTAAACCTAAGGCTTTGGCCTGTTTTAAAATTTTTTCTAAATCAATGATTTTCAGCAGGGGATTGGTCGGTGTTTCTAACCACAATAATTTAGTTTTAGCATTCAGGTGTTGTTCTAAGGCATTTTCTTGCGTTAAATCGACAAAGCTAAAGGATAGCCCAGCACTTTCGCTGCGCACTCGATTAAAAAGACGTACCGTGCCGCCATAGAGATCATCGGCCGCAATAACATGATCGCCGCTTTTTAACAATTCTAAGACTGTAGAAATAGCGGCCATGCCGGAGGCAAAGGCAAAGCCGGCCTCAGCGCCTTCCAGATCAGCCACACAGCGTTCATAAGCGTGGCGGGTTGGGTTTTGTGTGCGTGAATATTCATACCCCAAATGTTCTCCGGGACTTTTTTGAGCATAAGTGGAGGTGGCATAAATAGGAGGCATGACCGCACCCGTACTGGGATCAGGACTTTGGCCAGCATGGATCACTCGAGTGGCAAAGGCGTCTTTGTGCATTGGGCATTACCCTTATAGCGTATTAAATAGTCCTCAATTTTAAAACTTTGGCAGGGTAAATGCAAATAGAAGTTTTTTTGTAACGACTCGTGCTTGCTCGTACCCGCCCTTAAGGATGCAGTAGTTACGTCTCTTTCAATATAAAATGAGGCTGGAGCTCCCAGGGCAACCGCATCTAAATGGCTAAAAAAAATCAATTCGTATCTAAATAAGCCTTTCGAGCAACAATGACAGAAAAAATTAATAACTCTATCGCTGCCTTTCAAGCTA
>VFKP01000117.1 GCA_009885495.1 Gammaproteobacteria bacterium
ACAGGGGGTCGAATCCCCTTGGGGACGCCAATGTGCAGATACTTTTTCATATTTTGAATTAAGATAAGATTTACCGCTTAAAAAGCAGATGCAGCACAGTTCAGTACTCAGCTTTCAGATCAGTACTCATTATTCTAAAGAGTGGGTACGAGAAAACCCGGATTTTGCGTGTTCATGCGCCAAATATGGGCTTTGAGCTAAGTCCCCATCGTCTAGAGGCCTAGGACGTTGCCCTCTCACGGCAAGAACAGGGGTTCGAATCCCCTTGGGGACGCCAAATGCCTCGTCATTGCGAGCGCAGCGAAGCAATCCAGAAAATTGCAGATTAATTTACAATTTTCGCCGGTATCTGCCATCTTTTTTTCAAATTTCGGTTGAAATGTTCTAGTATCAAGAGCCCTGAGTCAATAACACTACCCGATCTGTTTTCCCCAAGATTTTAACGGCTCCCGCTTTTTGAAGAAATTCAGACAGATGATGCTTGGGCACAAAGACATAATATCTTTGTGTCGAAAACCAAAGTTTCCAGAACTCATTTTCATTGATTAAACGCTGTTTTTGCTGTGGATCTTGAGATAAAGCATAACCAATCTCTGTTCTCCAATCATCCCCCTTTATTTTTGTCCAATCCGGTAACACTACGCGGATCCTATTTTGAGCGGCCAAAGGCAAATCATAATAATAGGCATTGTAAGCAATGAGATCGGTATACGCATTAAGAGGAACGGCTTGTAATAAGGGCGTCACGGCTCTGGTGTTAATATGCTGTATGCCATGGGCGGTCATTCCACACAATACCGCCCAGAGGCTGGCCAAAAGATAAAAGGCTTTGAGCCCAGGCGCTTTAGCATTACGCCAGAGTAGGCCCGCAGCGATAAAGGCAATGATAGCGCCGAGGATAAAATCCGCTCTATAGACGTATAAAGGGTTTAAAAAAGAAAAATGATTTAAGCCTAAAAAGGCCGAGCAAATCCCTAAAAGAGCAAACAGTACCGACAAGCTGCGATAATAAATTTTGAGCTCAAGGCTGCGATCGATGATCAACGCGGTTAAAATAGCCAGGGGAGCAAAAATAGGGATGATATAACCCACCAATTTTGAACTGGGCAAAGAAAAAAAGACAAGCACAACTAAGGCCCATAATATCAAATAAAGTTCTAGTTTATTTTCAGCTAAAGGCCAGATTTTAGATTTTAAGCGGGCAAGAAATAGGCTCCAAGGAAGAAATCCCAGAGCGCTCACTAAGAGGTAAAAATAGAAAGGTTCTTTATTGTTAAAGCCTTGAGTTGCAAAACGCTGCAATTGTTGATTATAAAAAAAGAAATGCAAGAAATCAGGATTTTTAAGACTCACGGCAATGAGCCAAGGTAGGCTTAGGGCTAAAAAAATGATAAGACCCCAAAATAGATGCAATCGTTTCACATATTTCCATTGGCCTGTTGCCAGGATCCACAGGCCCATGATGGCCGCAGGAAAGGCAAAACCGATTAAGCCTTTGGTGAGAAAGGCTAAGGCGCCAAACAGATAAGCCGATAACACCCAGGTTTTTTTCTCTTGAATTACACCCACGAGTAGACTTAACAGAGAAGCATTTACCCAAACGGCGACTTCTAGATCCATATTGGCATAATGAGCACCGCCATAATATAAAGGGGTGGTGCCTAAAATAATGGCCGCGAGAAGCGCTACCTTACGCCCCCATAATAGAGCACTGCTCCAATAGCAAAACACCAAACCTAGAACGCCTAAAACTGCTGGAAAAAACCGAATGGCCCAAGGGCTTAAACCAAACAGCGATAAAGACAGGGATTGTAGCCAATAAAAAAGTATGGGTTTGTGAAAAAAAACCGATCCATTTAAACGGGGCGTGATGAAATCATGAGAAACCAACATTTCGCGCGCAACTTCCGAATAACGCGCTTCATCGGGTAAAAAAAGCGGATGTCCGCCTAAAAATAAAAAATAAAATAAGCCAAAGCCTAAGAACAGAGCTAGGGCTTCTTTGATACGAGGGGCTTCTAAAGTATTCATGGGTTTAAAGAGTTTCCTTATATCGGCACAATTGTATGGATTTTTCTTGGCAGAGCGCGGGCCATCGATCAGAGTTTAGAAAACAATATTCATTTTCACGGATTGAGGCGATAGGATCGGTTTTAGGATCGCTTAAATGTCCTGGATGGCACATGACCAGCCCTCCTGGTTTGATGTCTTGTAGAAAATACGGCCATAATTCAGCGATCAGGGGATTTCCTTTAAAGACATAGATCCCCTTAAAATCAGGATAATAAGCGATTTTGGCTTTATCCAGGCGACGCTTAAGGGCATTTCGGCCTAATCCATGGATCAACAGTTTGCCCAGACTGTCTTTAAGCGGTCGGAAAAAGGGTTGGCCATTGACTAAGCGCAAAACGGGAGGCGATTCATTATTCTTAAAATAATTCGTATACACCGTGATTAAAGCGTCTCTGATCTGTGGAAATTGATGGACATGCTGATGACCATCGATAAAATCTGGAGTAAAGCCTAATACAGTTTTAAATTGTTCTAATTGCAGATGGATCTCAGCAATTAAAGCGTTTAAAGAAAAACGATGCCCATAAGATTTAAGAATAATTTTGCCAATGCTTTGCGGTTTTTTTAATCCTAGAGGTCGATCAACACTTAAAGGCAAAAATTCGCTGAGGTCTAGATGAAGCCCTAAATCAACTTGGGATTTTAAAGGTTTTAAATATTGACCCCATTCAGGCCATAAGGGACTGGTGCTCATGCAAGAAGTTGCGCTGATGGCGCCTTTGCTGAGCAATTCTAAAATGGCTGCAGACACGCCGGCATTTAAAGCAAAATCATCGGCACAGACAATGATTTTTTTTAAACTGCTCATATCTGTTCGCTGTTTTTTGAAAGCAATGTGCGGGCGATAATATAGGGCGGTCGTTGTTTCACCTCAGTAAAGATGCGGGCGATGTATTCGCCAAGAATACCAATCGACAATAATTGGATCCCACCTAAAAAGGTGATCGCTACAGTGATGGTGGCATAACCGGGTAGATCAACGCCATTGATTAAAGTATCGAAAACAATGCCAAAGGCATACAGCAATGATAAAGAAGAAATGATGGCGCCTATCACCGACCACATGCGCAGGGGCGCACTGGAAAACGAAGCGATGCCGGTGATCGCCAATTCAAATAATTTTCCAAAGCCCCAAGAGCTTTGCCCATGTCTACGTTCTTCGGGTTGGTAAGTAATGGCTTTTGTTTTAAAGCCTACCCAGGCGTATAAACCTTTCATAAAGCGTTCGCGTTCGGGCAATTGATTCAGCGCTACCACTACCTTAGCGTCTAACAGACGAAAATCACCCGCATCATGGGGAATTTTAATGGGAGTAATGCGATCGATTAAGCGATAAAATAAATGTGAAAATAGCCTTAGAAACAGGGGGCGATCCTGGCGATGTTCACGTACGCCATACACCATATCATAGCCGGCTTGCCATTGTGTCACAAATTCAGTGATACAATTGAGAGGATGCTGAAAATCAGCATCGATGATTAGAGTGGCGGAAGCCTGATTTGAAACATGTGCCAAACCCGCGGTGAGGGCTGCTTCTTTACCAAAGTTTCGTGAAAAAACAAGAAGGTTGATTGGAAAATGTTCTTGTAAGGCTTCTAGAATAGGCACTGTCTGATCGCGACTGCCATCATCGACTACGATCAACTCAATCTGCTGACTGTGTTTTTGACATTCAGCCATGAGCGCAGGAATGAAGCGCTCTAGATTTTCCGCCTCATTGTATACCGGGATAATGCAAGATAAGGCTTGTAATATTCTTGGGGCTGAAACCTTTGGACGGTTTGTATCCATGGCGATTAAAACTCTGTCAAAAATAGTAAGGCATGATACGATTTGCCTAAAGCAAGGTCAAGTCGAAGGAGGAGAGGAATACAGAAAATCTGCTCTTTTTTCTACCTTATAGAAATTTCCCCTCAGATCCGGTACAATGGGTTTCTGAAATCGCCTGTTTTTGCAAAGTTCCATAGAGATCAATAGGTTAAAGCCTATGCAGGCCAAGAAGAGAATCAATGTGGCAACAGATTATGAAAATATACTTATTTGTGATATACTGCCGCAGGTTGAAAGAACTCAATATCTAAGAGGATGATCAGGATGAGTGACAGAGTACCTATGACCGTGGATGGCGCAGCGCGCTTGCAAAAAGAGCTAGAGCAACTGACTCGAGTCTCAAGACGTCAGATCATTGACGCCATTGCAGAAGCCCGTGCCCATGGTGATTTGAAAGAAAATGCTGAATACCATGCCGCTAAAGAGCAGCAGAGTTTTGTGGAAACGCGTATTCAAGACATTGAAGCCAAGCTTTCGAATGCGCAGATTATTGATATTCATAAAATGCCCAATACCGGACGTATTATTTTTGGCGTCACGGTCGATCTCATTAATCTAGATACCGATGAAAAAATCCGTTATCAATTGGTGGGTGAAGATGAAGCCGATATTAAAAACGGTAAAATTTCAGTGAATTCTCCTGTGGCACGAGCTTTAATTGGCAAATCACAGGGCGATACCGCGGAAGTGAAAACACCAGCGGGTGTTTTATCTTATGAGATTGAAGCGGTTTTATACGAATAAAGGAAGACTCTTTAAAGCCCCCCTCGCCCGGTACTTTGCAGTACTGTCCGAGGAAAGTGGAAACTCCCCTCGCCCGGTATTCCGGGAGAGGGGTTGGGGGAGAGGGGTTTGAAAAGGATATCATCAATGGGATCTCTTCTTGCAGCAGACGCGCTATATCGCGCGTTAAGCGAGAAGAGCGTGTTTTAATTATTGAGTACACAAATATTAATGAGGGGTTTAGAGGAACAACGGGTTATCCTCTTCACAATAATAGGAGAATTTGGAATGAATCTTAGAAGAACAGCCTTAATGGCTGCTATGGTATTGAGTTTAAGTGTCAGTCAGACTGTCTTGGCACAATCCAGTCTAGATGGCAGTATTTTACGTGAAGCCAGCACTTTGAATCCAAAAGTTTTACAATTAGCCGAAAAAGCTTTTTATTGCGCCAGCAAACGCGGTTCTGTTCATAAACCTTTTTTAACGATCATTGATTATTCCCAGCCTTCCAGCGAAAAACGCCTCTGGGTGATCGATATGAAAAAAGCCGAAGTTAAATTTAATGAATTGGTTGCTCATGGCCAGGGCAGTGGTGATAATCTTCCCACCAAATTTTCAGATACGAGTAATTCACATACTTCCAGCCTAGGCGTTTTTGTCACGCAGCAAACTTATCAAGGCCATAATGGCCTGTCTTTACGGATCGATGGTCTAGAACCTGGCATTAACGATAAAGCGCTTCAACGCAATGTAGTTTTTCATGGGGCTGATTATGTCAATGAAAGTTATGCTAAATCGCAGGGGCGTATCGGCCGCAGTTGGGGTTGTCCGGCCTTGCCGCGTAATGAAGCTTCGCAGACGATTAATGCTATAAAAGGTGGATCAGTGGTTTTTGCTTATTATCCCGATAAGGCTTGGCTTAAGAGTTCTTCTTTTTTATCTTGTGCATGATTAAGAATGATTTTTTAAAATGCTCTTGCGCAGTACTTTGCAGTACTGTCCGAGGAAAGCGAAGCTCCCCTCGCCCAGTACTCTGGGAGAGGGGTTGGGGGAGAGGGCAAATTTTTAAAGCGCTCCTGAGATCGCCCTTTTCAAATGCTCATACTGCCTAGGCTGCACATAATATTCAATTCGGCGTAAACGCTGTAACAAAGGTTTTAAACAGAGGGTTTGCGTGAGAGTGGGTAGGACAAAACGCAGATGAGTGGCATAAGCGGCGCTGTCCAATTCTAAAAATAAAACGGCATTTTTATAATCAGCCACTTTAACATGGGGCTGGAGTTCGGGCGCTAGCTCGGCCAGTAGCAAAACCTGAATTTGTTCCAGTTTTTCACCTTGAACCTTTAAGCTCAAGAGCTCTTTAGAGCTGGCGATAATTTTGTCTATGGTTTTATAGCTCATTTTTCATGTTAAACTGCTTAGCATTATTTGAGTGTATTATTAACCGAGGATTCCATAATGTCAAAACCTTTAGTGATGATTACGGGTGCCAGTTCAGGCATTGGCGCCGCGATTGCAAAAACATTTTCAGAGGCAGGTTATTGTTTAGCCTTATTGGCTAGAGATCAAGCGGCGATGCAAGCTTTAAATTTACCGAACACAATCTGCATTCAAACTGATGTCAGCGATCGTCTAGCATTTGAACAAGCTGTTTTACAGGCCGAAGATCGCTATGGGCCTACGGAATGTTTAATTAATAACGCAGGCTATGCTAAGGCAGGCGATTTTTGCACGCTCACGCCCGAAGAGCATGAGAAAACGTTTCAAGTTAATTTATTTGGGGTTTTGCATGGCATTGAAGCGGTTCTACCTAAGATGAGGGAACGGCGTTCTGGAACGATTATTAATATCAGCTCTGTGGCGGATCGCTCTGTAAGGCCGAATCTCCCAAGCTACGCAGCCAGCAAGGCGGCGGTTAAAAGCCTGAGTGAATCTTTGCGGCAGGCCAATGGCCAATATGGGATCCGCGTTTGTAATATTGCGCCGGCCAAAGTAAATACGCCGATGATGGTTGCCTCAGCATTACCTGAAAGCGAAAGCATCGCCGTTCAAGAAATGGCTCAGGTGGTCTTATGGGTCTATGAGCAACCCAAACATATTTGCATCCGTGATCTGGTGATTGCGCCGACTGAATATGAGCCTTGAGTCGCAAAGCCTTCGTATTTTCCCTAAATTAGGATACAATGGCGCCCTGAATGTCCGATGGACCTAATGTATTTTTTGATAAGGGTGAGAGCATGATGTTGACAGATTTGGTCAAAAGCGTTTTTGGTAGCCGAAATGATCGTATTTTACGCAGAATGTACCAATCAGTCGGTCGCATAAATGCTCTAGAGCCTAGTTTTAAAGCTTTAAGCGATGAAGCCTTGCAAGGCAAAACAGCCGAATTTAAAGCACGATTTACAGCCGGTGAAAAACTGGACGATCTTTTATCCGAAGCCTTTGCCGCTGTGCGCGAAGCGGCCTATCGGACCTTAGGCTTGCGTCATTTTGATGTTCAACTCATTGGTGGTATGGCTTTGCATGAGGGTAATATTGCTGAAATGTTGACCGGTGAAGGTAAAACCTTAAGTGCTACTTTACCGGTGTATCTCAATGCCTTAACAGGGCGGGGCGTTCATGTGGTCACCGTCAACGATTACTTGGCCAATCGCGATGCCGAATGGATGAAGCCGGTCTATGCTTTCTTAGGCTTAAGCGTGGGCGTTAATTTAACACAGATGAATGCAGGCGATAAACGAATCGCTTATGCAGCCGATGTCACCTATGGCACCAACAATGAATTTGGTTTTGATTATTTGCGCGATAATATGGCTTTTAGCGCGCAAGAGAAAGTGCAGCGTGGCAATTATTTTGCCATCGTCGATGAAGTCGATTCGATTCTCATCGACGAGGCGCGCACGCCTTTAATTATCTCAGGGCCTTCTGAGGGTGGCGCGGAATTGTATCAACAGCTTAATGAATTGGCACCCAAACTCATTCGTCAAAGTGATGAAAAAGGCCTCGGTGATTTTTATGTGGATGAAAAAACCAAGCAAATCTTTTTATCGGAAGAAGGGCATGCCCATATCGAAGCGATGTTTGCCGAAGCGGGGTTAATTAAAAACAATGAAAGTTTATACGATCCCCAGCATGTGATCTTGATGCATCATGTCAATGCAGCTCTTCGTGCGCATTTTGTCTATCAACGCGATGTGGATTATGTGGTTAAAAACGATGAGATCTTTATTGTAGATGAGCACACCGGACGTTTAATGGTGGGGCGTCGTTGGTCGGATGGTTTACATCAGGCGGTGGAAGCCAAAGAGGGCGTTAAGGTACAAAATGAAAATCAAACTTTAGCCTCGATTACCTTTCAAAATTATTTTCGTTTATATGAAAAATTAGCGGGCATGACTGGAACGGCGGATACGGAAGCTTATGAGTTCCATCAAATTTACGGTTTAGAAGTCATTGTCATTCCGTCTAATCAAAAAGTGGCGCGTAAAGACTATCCCGATAAAGTGTATGTTAATAATCAGGAAAAATTTAAAGCGGTACTCAGGGAAATTAAAGATTGTGTCGAGCGTAAACAACCTGTTTTGGTCGGGACCATTTCAATTGAAATTTCAGAATATTTATCAGGGTTATTGACTGCTGAAAATATCAAACATGAAGTTCTGAATGCCAAACAGCATGAACGAGAAGCGGCGATTATTGCCCAAGCGGGCCGGCCGGCCGCCGTGACCATTGCCACCAATATGGCCGGTCGTGGTACAGATATTGTCTTGGGCGGACATCTTGAATCCGAATTATCACAACTTCAGGATGTCAGTCCTGAAGACATTGCCGCACATAAACTGCAATGGCAAGAGCGCCATCAAATTGTTGTGGCTGCAGGGGGCCTACATGTTCTAGGCACCGAGCGCCATGAGTCCAGGCGTATTGACAATCAATTGCGGGGCCGTTCGGGTCGTCAAGGCGATCCGGGTTCCAGTCGTTTTTACTTAGCCTTAGATGATAATTTATTGAGAATTTTTGCTTCTGAAAAAGTGGCTGGATTCATCACGCGTTTAGGTCAACCCGGTGAAGCGATGGAACATCCGATGTTGAATCGTATTATTGAAAATGCGCAGCGCAAAGTGGAAGGTTACAATTTTGATATGCGTAAGCAATTACTGGAATATGATGATGTTGCCAATGAACAACGTAAAGTGATCTACAACCAACGGGATGGCATGTTGTTGGCCAATGATGTCTCGGAAACCGTTCATTTAATGATGATTGATGTGATTGAAGAGGTGGTTGAACCTTTAATGCCTGAAAATAGTTTCAGTGAAGAATGGCAAGTTTCCGCTCTAGACTCCGAATTGAATAATAATTTTCGCTTAGGGGTGAACATTGAAGCGGATTTGGCCGCGGATGATCAAATTAATGAGAAGGAAATTAGAGAAACGGTCAAAGAAAAAATAAAACAAACTTATGAAGCTAAGTGGAATTCTGTGGGTGTCGATATGATGCGTCAGATTGAAAAATCGGTGCTATTGCAGCAATTGGATCTGCATTGGAAAGAACATTTGGCGGCGATGGATTATTTGCGACAAGGGATCCATTTGCGCGGCTATGCTCAAAAAAATCCTAAACAAGAATATAAGCGTGAAGCCTTTGAATTGTTTGGACATATGTTAAAAAGTTTGCGCTATGATGTGATCAGTATTCTCATGCGTTTAGAAATGCCTTCTGAGGCTGAAGCGGCTGCCATCGAAGAAAATCGAAGACAGGCCATGGCGGCTGAAAAAGTTCAATTCTTGCATGGCGATCCTGAACAGGTTCGGGAAGAAAATGAGTTTGAGTCGATCAAAACAGCACCTTTTGCTCGCTCTGAACAAAAATTAGGGCGTAATGATCCCTGTCCCTGCGGGTCGGGACGTAAATATAAACAATGTCATGGTAGCGTGAGTTGATGCTATGATGCGAGTGGTGATAGGGTTGATTCAAAATAAACAAGGCCCTTATCTTTTAGCTTTGCGACCTCAGGGTAAACCCATGGCTGGATTCTGGGAATTTCCTGGTGGCAAGATTGAAGCGGAGGAAACGCCATATCAAGCCTTGGAACGTGAACTTCATGAAGAACTGGGCATACGCATTCAATCGGCGGATTGGCTTTTGGATTATGCGCATGAAACAACGCTGAAGTTTTTTTTCAGTGTTTGGCAAGTTCGCTTTTATGAAGGGGTTCCAAAGCCATTGGCTTCTGATGCCTTAGAATGGGTCAATAAGCCCGATCTTTTAAACTATAAATTACCTCAGGAAAATCGTTTAATCTTGCAAGCATTGGGTTTGGATTTAAGCCCATGTCCAAATTAAGAGTTATTGTAGGAGTATTGTTTTTTTGTTTTGCAGCTTCGGTCTTTGCTTGGGACAGCAATGGCCATCGCTTAGTCGGCGAAATTGCTTATGAACATTTAACGCCCTCTGTGCAAAAGGCCGTGTTGAGCGATTTAGATATTCCAGGCCCTTATTATCGACATCCACTGTCTTTTAGCAATGCGGCCGCTTGGGCCGATTGGATCCGTGATGAGACCTCACAATATGATGCCTGGCATTATATTAATTTAGCTTATTGTGAGAAAAAGCCCTGCGCTGCAGCCGCGATTAAAAAGCCTAATTTGGTTTGGGCCTTAGAATACGAAGCGAATATCTTAAGCCATACAAAATCATCATCAAAAGATCGGGCACAGGCTTTGAGATTCTATTTACATTGGATCGGTGATATTCATCAACCTATGCATGCGATTAATTTTTACAGCCCAGATTATCCTAAAGGCGATGCCGGAGGCAATTTTTTTCTTTTGAATGATCCGCAGTATTCTAATTTGCATACTTTTTGGGATCAGGGTTGTGGTTTATGGCCTGTGGAGCATAAGCTTTCGAAAACCGAACTTAAACGTTTAGCGAGCAACTGGCAATACACTTATCCTATGAGTGCGTTTAAAACACAATTAAAAGATCGTAATGCGAACCATTGGGCTCAAGACAGCCATGACTTGGCTATCAGCTACGGCTACGATTTGTTCTTTGATCATCAAATCTCTGCAAGTAGAGAAAAAAAAGCACAAACAGTCTGTAAAAAGCAGATCGTTTTAGCAGGATATCGCTTGGCAGAGAATTTAAATTTCTGGTATTCTAGTCCTAGAGACGGTTTATGAATCGTTGAAGTTAACATCGGCTTTTCTGGAAAAGAGGCCCCAACAGTTAGGGATTAAGTTAATTTTAGGAGTAAAATATGCATCAAGTTATCGTTGCGGGTGCTGGAAAAATTGGTTCATTGATCACCGCTTTATTATTGGAAACTGGGGATTATCAAGTTACTTTGCTCGACAGTGTCTTTTCTGGAAACGATTCTAAACGTTTACAAGAGAGTCAACATTTAAAAAAACAAATTTTAGATGTCCAAAATGAGAAAGATTTGATGGCTTTTTTAAAAGCGAATTCACATCAAGCGGTCATCTCCAGTTTACCTTTCTACTGTAATCCCTTAGTGGCTCGATGTGCACGGGCAATGAATATGCATTATTTTGATTTAACTGAAGACACCGAAGTCACTGCTGAAGTCAAACGCATTGCAGAAGGCGCGGATACCGCTTTTGTACCTCAATGTGGCTTGGCCCCGGGATTTATTTCGATTGCTGCGCATCATTTAATGAAGAAGTTTAGCAGTGTTGATACGGTGAAAATGCGTGTAGGGGCCTTGCCGATTAATTCGAACAATGCGTTACAATATGCTCTGACCTGGTCTACAGAGGGTTTGATCAATGAGTATGGCAATCCTTGCCAAGCGATTGAAGATAAGGAAGTCTGCTGGGTAAAACCTTTGGAAGGCTTAGAATCTATTGAATTGGATGGGGTCGCTTATGAAGCGTTTAATACTTCTGGTGGTTTAGGCAGCCTTGCCCAGATGTATCATGGCAAGGTGCGTACCATGAATTATCGCACTATGCGTTATCCTGGACATTGTGAAAAAATTAAATTTTTAATGAATGATCTACGGTTGAACGAAGATCGCGAAACCTTAAAACATATTTTAGAAGCGGCAATCCCCAAAACCTATCATGATGTGGTTTTAATTTATGTTTCTGTATCGGGTCAAATGCATGATATTTTTATGGAAGAAAATTTACTGTATAAAATCTACCCTAAAATAATTGCTGGCCATCATTGGTCTGCAATACAAGTGACTACGGCGGCAGCCATTTGCGCCTTAATGGATTTGAGTTTGCACCAATCGTTGAAAGGCTTTATTTATCAGGAAAATACTCGTTTGGAGGATTTTTTGGGAAATCGTTTTGGGGCTTATTATACTCAAATGCCAGGATAAACGAAAATTTTCCCCTCGCTCATTACTTTGCAGGACTGTCTGTGAAAAGAGTGAGCTCCCCTCGCCCGGTACCCCGGGAGAGGGGTTGGGGGAGAGGGTGTTAAAATATAAGATTCTTAATAGGTGATGATACTGTTCTTTAGAGATCTAAAATATGAAGTCTATTTTACGAATTTAGGGTTCATGTTTTTCGATTTTAGAAAAAGAGATCTTGAAGAGATAATAGCCATCGTAGATTGAGAGGCTTGAAATTTTTAAGCCAAAGAGGTCGTATTTTTAAACGCCCTCTCCCCCAACCCCTCCCCCAGAATACTGGGGGAGGGGAGCTTATAAGTTTTCTCCGGACAGCACTGCAGTACTTTCGGTTGGGGGAGAGGGCTTAATAGAATTAACTGATATTATTCGGAGAATAGAATGACTATCTTAAATAGTTTAAAGCTGACAGCATTGAACGCGGGCGGCTGTACGGGAGACGGGCATTGGTATCAGAGCGGCTCTACAGTTCTGGATTCTTTTAATCCCAGCACTGGCGAGCGTTTAGCGCAAGTTCAATGCGTGAGTCTAGAAGATTATCAAGCGATCATCGAACAATCACAAGTGGCCAGTTTAGCCTGGCGTAAAGTGCCGGCCCCCAAACGCGGTGAATTGGTGCGTTTAATGGGAGAAGCCTTGCGTGCCCATAAAGATGCCTTGGGCTCTTTAGTTGCTTTAGAAATGGGTAAATCCAAAGTAGAAGGCGATGGTGAAGTGCAAGAGATGATTGATATTGCCGATTTTGCCGTGGGCCAATCACGGATGTTGTATGGCAAAACCATGCATTCTGAACGTCCATTGCACCGCATGTATGAACAATGGCAGCCGCTGGGTGTAGTGGGGGTTATTTCAGCTTTTAATTTTCCAGTGGCTGTTTGGGCTTGGAATGCTTTTATTGCGGCCATTTGTGGCAATACTGTGGTTTGGAAACCTTCCAGTCAAACGCCTCTATGTGCAGTTGCCGTGCAGCATATTTGTAATGAAGTCTTAAAAGATTCAGGATATCCCGGTATTTTTTCCTTGTTTATTGGTGCGCGTGATGTGGCTGAAACATTTATTGCCGATGAACGGGTGGCTTTGGTTTCCTTCACCGGTTCAACCGCGGCAGGCCGACATGTGGCGGAAGTGGTGAGCCATCGCTTTGGCAAAAGTATTTTGGAACTAGGGGGCAATAATGCCATTATTGTCAGTGGATCGGCGGATTTAAATTTAGCGATCCCGGGTATTGTGTTCGGAGCGGTAGGCACAGCAGGGCAGCGTTGTACCAGCACTCGCAGATTGATTGTGCATAAGTCTATAGAAGAAAAACTCATCTCCAGTTTACGTTCGGCTTATCAGCAAATTAGAATGGGCGATCCTCTGGATAAGCATAATCATATGGGCCCTTTAATCAATCAAAAAGCGGTTGAAGAATTCGAACAGGCTATTGAAGAAGCGCGTTCTATGGGCGCTGAAGTATTAGCGGGTGGCCATCGTTTGCCAGGAGCGGGGCATTTTGTCGAGCCAACTTTAATTCGGGCTGAAAATCATTGGCCTGTGGTGCAACGAGAAACCTTTGCGCCCATTCTCTATGTCATGAGCTATGAAAGCTTGGAAGAGGCTATTGCTCTGCATAATGGTGTGAAGCAAGGTTTATCTTCAGCCATTTTCACCAATGATTTGCGTGAAGCCGAGTGCTTTCTATCGGCCTTAGGCAGCGATTGTGGTATCGCCAATGTCAATATTGGCACTTCAGGGGCTGAAGTGGGAGGCGCTTTTGGCGGTGAAAAAGAAACCGGCGGCGGCCGTGAATCGGGCTCCGATGCTTGGCAAGCCTATATGCGTCGACAAACCAATACCATTAATTGGAGCCGAGAATTGCCTTTGGCCCAAGGGATAAAGTTTGAGTTTTAAGACTTTTCAAATTTTAGGTTAGAGTTAAATTATGTCTGAGGCTATAGCGTTTAGGGGGATTGACGAGATCCTCCTGTGTAGGGGCGATTCATGAATCACCCCTACACAGTTTTTACCCGGCGGGAATTTAAATCTATTTCAAACTAGCCCTGTGCAAATAGTGAATTTATCTTGGCTTGTAACTTTCTCTCGTGTCAAGTGATTCAGTTTCGCGCAATAGACTATAATCAGCCCATTTAAGTTCCTGCGCCAGTTCTAAATTTGAAAAGAAAAAAGCGCCCGAAGCCATCGATAGAGCCTTACTATGCTTAGACTTCAATAGATAAGAGCGTATTTCCTCAAGTGATTCTGCTTTGTTGAATTCTTCTTTAAATTGTTCAATGCGCCGTTTATGGTGATTGAAAAAATTTGGGTGGATACCTTTTAATTCACATTTCATAAAAAGAATTTTTAGAATTTTTTCTTTTTTTGAGGGGTCTATTTTTTTATGGGCTATTTTTATATATTCACTGGCTTGGAATTTATCGCCAGCAAACTTAAGTTGATTTTGAATATCAGGATTACTCCCTCTAGGGTACTGGGTGAGTGATCTTACAATCTCTTCCATATTTTTTAAGCGAGGACTAAGATATTGGAAGATCAGGGGATGGTGTACAATAGCCTGTCTCATAAGGTGCTCATCATCAATTACTTTCATATTTTCTGCTTTAAATTGCTGAGACATGAATTGTTCAAATGAATTGTTGTTCGTTCCTTTCGGAAAAGTAAAAAAACATAGACGAGAATCCCCTTCACGAAATGATGCCGTAGCAGAATATAATGCTTTATCCCCCTCTTGGGTCATCCCTGGAAAATAGATATTCATGAGACGCTTCCAATGAATATTGCGGCTTAATACTTGATAGGTCAGTTTATTGACCATTGACAAGCTAACCATATCCCAACAATTGCTGATAAAGGGTGCCAAGGCGTTTATAATATCCTCTAGGGAGAAAATATTTTGCTTTTGATCTGGAGTAGTCTGCGACACATTCTGATTTTCTTCTTCGCTGGGCAAAGCTGCTATCATTTTTTGTTTGCCGTTAGACATGACATTACCTCTTTTATGTATATATAATTAAATTTTTTCATGGGATATCGGCTGTATTCTACGGATTAGCGAAGCCATCATAATGGTATAAAAATAGTATCATATTCACATAAGAAAAGACAAGTGAATAACTTTCTTCATGGCAATCTTTACTTCTAGCTTTTTCAGGGTTTTGCCAATCAACTACAAAAATTGCTAAAACTCTCTTTAAGCTCTTAACAAAGTTCTGCCAATCAGGTATACTGATGCATTCCAGGATGAGGACTGATTGCCAAAATGACAGAACCAAAATTAAGTTTAAAAAACATCAAGTTAGCAGGATTTAAGTCCTTTGTAGATCCCACCACAGTCTCTTTTCCGGGGGCCTTAACCGCCGTTGTCGGGCCGAACGGTTGTGGTAAATCGAACATTATCGATGCAGTCCGCTGGGTGATGGGCGAAAGCTCAGCCAAGCATTTGCGCGGCGAAGGCATGGCGGATGTCATTTTCAATGGTTCGACTACACGTAAACCTATTGGCCAAGCCTCAGTGGAGCTCTTATTTGACAATCCCAATGGCGCTTTGGGCGGAACTTATGCCCATTATCCTGAAATCGCCATCAAGCGTTCCGTGACGCGTGAAGGGCAGTCTAATTACTATTTAAACAATGTTCGTTGCCGGCGTCGTGATATTTTGGATATTTTTCTAGGCACGGGCATGGGGCCTAGAAGTTATGCCATCATTGAACAAGGCATGATTTCTCGTTTGATTGAAGCTAAACCCGAAGAATTGCGTGTTTATCTAGAAGAAGCCGCGGGCATCTCCAAATATAAAGAAAGACGGCGTGAAACCGAAACGCGTATTCGGCATACCCGTGAAAATCTCGATCGCTTAAGCGATATCCGAGAAGAATTAGACAAGCAATTACAGCGTTTAGAACGCCAATCGGCCAATGCCAGGCGCTATCAAGAGTTTAAAATTGAAGAAGATCGTTTTCGGGCTCAATTGTTTGCGCGACGCTTTGAACGCTTAACTGCCGAGCAATCCAGTTTGGATCAGCAGATCCGCACAGAAGAGCTGGCTTTAGAAAGCGAAATGGCCGCTTTACGTGAAGTTGAAAAATTTTTAGAACAAGCTCAAGACAATCATAGTTCAGTCAATGAAGCCTTCAATGAATTGCAAGCCGCGTTTTATTCTGCCGGTGGCGAAGTCACGCGTATTGAACAAGCCATCAGCTATCAAAAAGAACGGCGAACACAATGGCAGAATGATTTTACCAGTACAGAAAAAGCTTTGCAGGAAGCTTTAACGCATCAGAAAGAAGACAGCGCTCGTATTGATTGGCTGAAACAAGCCTTGGCTGAAATCGCCGATCCGCTGGCCTCACAAAGCCAAGCGGCTGAGATTGCCGCCGAACATTTAGGGGCCACGGAACAAGCCATGTTAGATTGGCAAAAGCAATGGGATGTTTTTAATCAATTGGCAGCGCAAAGTATGAAGCAAGCCGAAGTCGAACAGACGCGTATTCGTCATTTGGAAGGGCAGCAGCAAGCCACGCGTGCCCGCATCGATCGCATTCAGACGGATAATCTTAATTTACAGAATCAAATCAAAAATGATGACAGCGATTTGGAGGGTTTAGAACAGCACTCCCAGGCCTTAAAAGAAAAACAAGAAACCCTGAATCAACAAAAGCTGGCCGATCAAAAAGCGATCGAAGAGGCTCGAGCACAGCTTAGAACCTTCAATCAAGAGCTAGACAGTTTAAAACTCAATTCACAAAAAGGTCAGGGGCGATTACAATCTTTGCAGACCTTGCAGCAAGCCGCCTTAGGTCAAGATAAAACGCAAAATCTGAGTTGGCTGAATGCTCAGGGTTTTGCCTCCAAACCGCGATTGGCCCAAGTCTTAAGCATTCAACCTGAATATGAAATGGCCTTAGAAACCATTTTGGGTGAAAAGCTGCAAGCCATTTGTATCGATGAATTGCATCCCTTATTATCTTTTTTGAAGGAAAGCGCGGCGGAGGGTTTGAAATTTATTGCGGAAAATAAAAGCAAAGACATAAAAACTTCAGCAGCTGTCTTACACCCATTGTCCAGCAAAATTATTGATGGACAGGCTTGGGCTTATTTGTTAGAAAATATTTATATCATTGATGATATCTCAGAAGCTTTGAATGTATTGGAGATCTTAGGTCCCGAAGCTTCCGTCATCAACAAAGAGGGGATTTGGATTTCTCGCACCGGCCTGGCCATTCCTAAATCCAGCCGTGCGGAAAACAGTATTTTACGCCGAGAATCCGAAATTAAAACTTTACAAGCCAGTTTGAAGCAGATCAAAGAAGAGATTAACCAACTTCAAGCTAAAATTTCTGAAATGCAAAATGAAGTGCAGAGGGCTGAACAAGCTCAGGAGAATACTCGCCGACAATTACAGGATACGGCAGCGCAAGCCTCTGAAGCCAGCGCCAATTTGAAAATTAAGCGTAGTCGCTTAGAGCAAATCAGCCAAAGAATAGCCCATAATGAGAAAGAAATTTTAGATGAAACCCAACGTTTAGAAAAAATGAGCGAAGATCTTAATTTATCCCGCAGTGTCTGGCAGGAAGCGATGGCTGCTATGGAAGTGCAAGCTGAACATCGAGAAAAATTGGTCGCACAAAAGAATGAATTACAAGAAAGCTTGCAAACAGTGCGTAAAGAAGCACAAGCCCGACACGCCAGTATGCAAGAGTTGCGTTTAAAAGAACAGAGTTTAAAAAGCGAATGGGATGCTAAAACGCAGCAATTAAAACGTATTGAACAGCAATTAACGCAGATACAAGAACGTCACCGACAGCTGGAAACTTCCTTGCAAGAAAGTCTGGAACCTTTAACCGAAGCTGAAGACCATCTACAAAGGGCCTTAAGTCAACGCTTAGAGGCTGAAGCGAGGATGCAAAAAGGCCGGGTTCAATTGGAAGCCGTCGAGTTTAAATTACGTGAATTAACCCAGAGCCGACATGAGATCGAAGATCGCCTTGAAGCAATACGACAGCTTTTGGAAAAATATCGTTTATCACATCAAGCCAGTAGTGTACGTCAGCAAAATTTACAAGAACAAATTGCAGCTCAACCGATTTCTTTGGAAGACGCGCAAGCTTCATTAACGCCTGAA
>VFKP01000103.1 GCA_009885495.1 Gammaproteobacteria bacterium
CCCGTAAATTAGAAGCGTATATCCATCCCTGGGTGTCTTATCTTATTTTACCCATCTTTGCTTTTGCCAATGCCGGGGTTTCTTTTACGCATCTTCATTTAGGTATTTTAATGCATCCTATTACCATAGGCATTGCGGCGGGTTTGTTTTTTGGAAAACCCTTAGGAATATTTTTTGCCTCTTATTTTGCAGTGAAAACAAAAATAGCGGTTTTGCCGCGCGAGGTTAATTTTAGATTAATCTATGGTGTTTCTATTCTCGCCGGCATCGGTTTTACCATGAGTTTTTTTATTGGTACAATTGCTTTTCCAACAGAGGAGTATCGGGCAATGGTTAAAACAGGGGTTTTTATCGCTTCTATTTTATCTGCCATCCTTGGGTATTATTTGTTGAAGGTGACGCTTGACTACAGGCATCGCAAGCGCAATACGGTGATTCATTTGCCGAGTAAACCGCATTTACCCTAAAGCTTTAACTCCTTCAAATGCGTAGGGGCGATTCACAAATCGCCCTAGATTAGGACTCTAGGAATTGACGGATAGAATAAAAATACAAATCGTATCTAGAGGGCAATTCGTGAATGGCCCTTACTTCGGATCCGTGTTCTTCTGAAACTCGGGGATCTTATTCTACACTGGGTTCTGCACGATTGGGACAGCGCACTATTCTCAATAAGCTGCCTTCGGGTGAAACGGTTTCGAGTATGACATCAAATCCCCAAAGGAAGTGAAAGTGTTTCAAAACTTCATTGGCAGAGCTGGGATCTAAAGGTCTACGATCGCTTTCAATATGCCTTAAAGTGATAGAACGATCGGAACGTAATTTGACATTGTAGACTTGAATATTAGGTTCTAGATAAGACAAACTGTAACTGCGGCTTAACATTTGACGTAAAGTCTCATACCCAGCTTGATCGTGAATAGCGTTGACCGTGATTTCTGATTGGCTATCATCGTCAATGATGGAAAATAATTTTAGATCGCGCATAAGTTTGGGGGAAAGGTATTGTAAAACAAAACTTTCATCTTTAAAGTTACGCATAGCAAAATCCAGAACCTCTAAGGTGTTTTTTCCAGCCCAACCCGGGAAACATAAGCGGTCTTCTGCACTTGGGGTTTCACAAATACGTTTGATATCAGAGAACATATGATATCCTAAGGTGTAAGGGTTGATCCCGGAATATCCAGGATGATCGTAAGGGGCTTGATAGACTAAATTAGTGTGATTTTTTAAAAAATCTAACATAAAAGCATCAGAGATTTTTTTACGGTTATAAAGTTCATTGATGAGGGTGTAATGCCAGAAAGTTGCCCAGCCTTCATTCATGACTTTGGTTTGTTTTTGAGGGTAAAAATATTGAGCGATTTTTCGAGAGATACGAATAAGCTCTCTTTGCCAAGGCTCTAACAACGGTGCATTTTTTTCCAGAAAATAAAGCAAATTTTCTTCAGGCTCTGTTGGGAAACGTTCTTCTTGTTCGCTGGTATGTGTTTTTTTCTTTAAATTTTCGGGGATGGTTCTCCATAAATCATTGACTTGAGTTTGCAAATACATAGCCCTTTCTTTTTGCCTTGCTTTTTCTTCCTGAATCGATAGTTTTTGAGGTCTTTGATAACGGTCAACCCCATAATTTTTAAGGGCATGGCAAGCGTCTAAAACGCTCTCAACCGCTTCCACGCCATAGACTTGTTCGCAATGATAAATGTAATTTTTAGCAAAGAGCATATAATCGATAATGGAATCGGCATTGGTCCAGGTTTTAAATAAATAATTATTTTTAAAGAATGAATTATGTCCATAGGCTGCGTGAGCCAAAACAATAGCTTGCATGACCATGGAATTTTCTTCTAAAAGATAACTGATGCAAGGATTAGAATTAATCACCATCTCATAGGCCAAATTA
This sequence comes from Gammaproteobacteria bacterium, assembly GCA_009885495.1. Lineage (GTDB taxonomy): Bacteria > Pseudomonadota > Gammaproteobacteria > UBA1113 > UBA1113 > VFKP01. The sequence continues at coordinate 1,904 of VFKP01000103.1, forward strand.
GTGTATCCTTTGCGATAGAGTTTTTCAGTGTTTACAAATTGTTTTCCAAAAGACCAATGGCTGTAATTCAAAGGTAGACCGACAGTAGAATAGAGGTCCATCATTTGTTCGGTCGAAATGATTTCAATTTGATTGGGGTAGGTGCTCAGTTGAAATTCATCGGCAATACTAGCAATTTCTTTTTCATACAATTCCAAAGTGGAGAAATCCCAGTCACTGCTTTGAGGTAAATAATGTTTGACTGCGTTCATGCTGATTTCCTTCTAAATAAATCATAAAACACCGAGAATATTTCCGAGAGTTTTGAAATGGTCTCCATGGAAAAATTAGGATAGGTCTTTTTAACTTGAAGATAGGAGTGCCACAAACTTTGATGATGTCTTGGCATAATTTCAACATAAGCATAATACTGAACTAAAGGCATAATGCTTTCTTCAAGTAAGCTTTGACAATGTGGAGAATCAGCATTCCAGTTGTCTCCATCAGAGGCTTGTGCGACGTAAATGTTCCAGTCGCTGGTGGGGTATTTTTTTAAAATCGTTTCGTAAGTGAGCTCCAGAGCGCTGGACACTACCGTCCCGCCTGTTTCTCTTGAATAGAAAAATTCTTGTTCATCAACATCTTTTGCAGTAGTGTGATGTCTTATAAAAACAATTTTTATTTCTTGATAGGTTTTGGTTAAGAAAAGATACAGCAAAATAAAAAACCGTTTAGCCATATCCTTTTTTTGATCATCCATAGATCCGGAAACATCCATAATGCAAAACATCACGGCTTGGGAAGAGGCTTTGAGTTCTCGTGTAACGCGATGATACAATACATCTGAAGTGTCTAAAAATGGGATCGCTATTATTTTTGATTTTAAGTATAAAATATAATTTTTTAAATGTTGCCGTCTAAAAGAATATTCCTTCCATTTTGAATCAAGGTGGTTAAGGCGTTCTTCAGCACATCTTATTTTTTCGCGCTTTGATGTGCCTAAGGCAATGCGTCGGCTTAAGGCTTTTCGAAACGAACGCACGAGATTAATATTAGGTGGGGAACCATTCATAGACAGCCCGCCACGAACCCAATTATATTGGGGTAATGATTTTAATTCGGTTTTAACCAAATCGGGCAACTCTAAATCTTCAAAAAAATATTTAAAAATTCATCCTTGCTAAGTTCAAAACTAAATTCATCTTCGCTTTCCTCGCCGTCAGAGGCTTGTGATCCAGAAGCACCGCCATTATCACCGGCAGGCCTTGGGATCTTGTCTCCTGCGCTGAATTCTTTATTGCCCGGAAAAACTCGCTCGACGATTCCGCCCTTGGTGTGATGGAAAAAGGGTTCGTTAATGTCTTTTTTGGGGATGCTTATTTTTTCACCTTGATAAATATCGGTGATGCTCCGTTCTCCAATGGCTTTGGACACAGATTCTTTGATTTGTTTTTTAAAACGGTTTAAAAACCTCTGTCGGCTTACTGTGCTTTTGTTTTTTCCATTTTTACGGCGATCTATAAATTGTGACATAATAGACAACCCCCAGCCTCCAAGAAGTTAGAGCCTCCCCATGTGAATATTTTCAGAAAATAAGGCAGAGGAGTTATCATGATTAGCCCTTAATTTGATTTTCTAACGCGAAGATACCATTCACACAGCAGTTTGACTTGGCGTGGTGTGTAACCTTTCCCTACCATTCGGCTAATGAATTCTTCGTGTTTTTTCTTTTCATCTTCAGAGGATTTTGGATTAAATGAAATGACGGGCAAGAGATCTTCAGTGTTAGAAAACATTTTTTTCTCGATCACGCTTCTTAACTTTTCATAGCTGTTCCACGAAGGGTTTTTTCCTTTGTTGTTGGCGCGAGCGCGCAAAACAAAATTGACAACTTCATGTCTGAAATCTTTTGGGTTTGAAATGCCGGAGGGTTTTTCAATTTGTTCCAGCTCTGCATTTAAAGTTCCTCGATCGTAAATCTCACCCGTGTCGGGATCGCGATAGTCTTGATCTTGGATCCAAAAGTCAGCAAAGGTGACATAGCGATCAAAAATATTTTGACCATACTCAGAATAAGATTCTAAATATGCGGTTTGTATTTCCTTGCCTACAAAATCAATGTAATGTGGAACTAAATATTCCTTGAGGAAACGAAGGTAGCGATCATGCACCTCAGTTGGAAATTGTTCGTCTTCAATTTGGCGCTCAATGATATAAAACAAGTGTACGGGATTAGCTGATATTTCAGAGTGTTCAAAATTAAATACTTTGGATAATATTTTAAAAGCAAAACGAGTAGAAAGACCTGTCATACCTTCGGTTACGCCCGCATAATCTTTGTATTCTTGATAAGATTTTGCTTTGGGGTCAATGTCTTTTAAATTTTCACCATTGTAAATGCGCATTTTAGAATAAATGCTTGAATTTTCAGGTTCTTTTAAACGCGACAATATGGCAAATTGCGCCATGATACTCAAAGTATCGGGTGCGCAATGGGCTTCTTTTAATGAACTGTGTTCAATAAGTTTTTCATAGATTTTAATTTCTTCTGAAGTTCTTAAACAATAGGGGACTTTGATAATGTAAACTCGATCGATAAAAGCTTCATTATTTTTATTATTCTTGAAAGCATACCATTCCGCCTCATTGGAATGGGCTAAAATCAAACCATCAAAAGGAATAGAAGAAATGCCTTCAGTGGCATTATAATTACCTTCTTGCGTTGCCGTTAGCAAAGGGTGTAAAACCTTAATGGGTGCTTTGAACATTTCCACAAATTCCATGAGCCCACGATTGGCCCTGCACAAACTGCCTGAAAAACTATAGGCATCCACATCATTTTGTGAAAATCGTTCTAATTTTCGAATATCCACTTTGCCGACTAAGGATGAAATGTCTTGATTATTTTCATCACCGGGTTCGGTTTTGCTGATGGCCACTTGATCTAGAATAGAAGGGTAGAGTTTAACCACTCTAAATTGCGTAATATCGCCATTGTATTCATTCAGACGTTTTACAGCCCAAGGGGACATAATGGTATTGAGATATCGACTGGAGATCCCATATTTTTCTTCTAACAAGGGCCCATCTTCGCTTTTCATAAATAAGCCTAAAGGACTTTCTTGTATGGGTGAACCTTTCAGTGCATAAATGGGTTCTTGCTCCATTAATTTTTTCAAGCATTCAGCCAAAGAAGATTTACCACCTCCTACGGGCCCTAAAAGATATAAAATTTGTTTTCGTTCTTCTAGGCCTTGAGCGGCATGTTTGATATAAGAAACAATTTGCATAATCGTTTCTTCCATCCCAAAAAATTCTGTGAAAGGGGTGTAGCGTTGAATGATGCGATTTGAGAAGATCCGACTGAGCACGGGATCACTGCGCGTGTCTACCGGAGTAGGTTCGCCAATAGCCTTAAATAAGCGTTCAGCCGCATTGGCATAGGCCAGAGGATCTTTCTGGCAAAGATCTAAATACTCCATTAAACTCATTTCTTCTTCACGACGTTCATCAAAACGGCGTTGGTAGTTCTCTAAGAGATTGGACATAGGGCCCCCTGCTTTATTTATTGTTTGATCTTAATCTAGAGTATAGACCATGAAAGGCTGTTGATTCATTCAAAGAAATGAAGGCTTATTTCTTTAAATCTGTGCTTTGTCGTACCCGCCCTTAGGGAGGGAGTAGTTACGTTTTGAGAGGCTTTTCAAATCTGAGTCTCCCCTCGCCCGGTACCCCGGGAGAGGGGTTGGGGGAGAGGATAGAATAGAGCATAGCTTCATTTTTTCTTAAGCTAGTTAGTAACTACTCCCTCCCTAAG
>VFKP01000002.1 GCA_009885495.1 Gammaproteobacteria bacterium
CTCTCCCCCAACCCCTCTCCCGGGGTACCGGGCGAGGGGAGTTTCCACTTTTCCCGGACAGTACTGCGGAAAGAGTGCGAGGGCAGCTTTCACTTCCCCTGGAATTTGAAAAGCATGCGCTAAACCTTTAGAGGAACGCCTAATCTACTGGCTGCTTTTTGATAGAAGGCAATCACATCGCCTAAGTCTTGGCGAAACCGATCTTTATCATAAATTTCAGCGCTCACTTTATCCCAAAGACGACAACCATCTAAGGTAAATTCATCGCCTAAAATGAGCTCGCCTTGGTAGCGACCGAATTCTAACTTAAAATCTACTAAGATGAAACCCGCTTGATCAAAGATAGGGGTTAAAATCGCATTGACTTGATGCGTTAATGCTTTCATGCCCAAGATCTCTGCTTCAGTCGCCCAATTTAAGCTTAAGATATGCGCAGTGTTGATTAAAGGATCACCCAAGGCATCATCTTTGAAAAAAAATTCAAAGATGGGGGGAGCAAAAGAGCGCCCTTTTTCAAGGCCTAATCGTTTACAAATACCACCCGCGGCTCTATTGCGTAACACACATTCGACCGGGATCATATCCAAACGTCTGACGATGATTTCGGTTTCACTGATTCGCTTTAACCAATGGGTCTTAATGCCCTGCTCTGCTAGAATCTGCATGATAAACCCATCAACTGCAGAATTGGTGCGTCCTTTATCCGCCAAGATGGCATGTTTAGCAGCATTATGAGCTGTGGCATCATCGCGAAACTGAACTAAAAGCTCAGATTCTGAGCCGATCTCATAGACTGTTTTTGATTTACCACGATAGAGCTCTCGGCGCAGATCGCTCATTATGATTTTCCTGGATTAGTTTTAGCCTGCTCTTTGGCCAAAGCCAATTGAAACGCTAAACTGCCAGGAGGTAAAATGGAAACCGTCTTCACATCGGCCATAGGGCCAGGCGGAACAGTATAATAGTTATCCATTTCCTGCGAAGCCATCGCTGTAGGGAGCTTCAACGAGGTCAAACTGCTTTGCTTTTCATAATAACTGCCATAATCATTTTTGCCTTCCGTGGAGCAGGCCAGCAAAAATAGACTGGGTAAAACCAAAACCAATAAGCGGACTTTATTTTTTAACATGGATCTATTATTGCCTTTCATTCATTAATTCCAATAAGCCGCTTTGCTTTAAAGCATTCAAGACAGCCGCTCGATGTTGTGTGGATAAGGGAGTCAAGGGCAAGCGGATCCCAGGGCCAATCAAACCCAATTGATGTAAAGCCCATTTAACAGGGATAGGATTGCTTTCTAGAAATAGACTTTGGTATAAGGGCCTGAGCTTTTGATCACATTCTTCGGCCACGGCTTTATCACCCGCTAGAGCGGCCCTAACCATATCATGCACAAGCTTAGGCGCTACATTGCCTACAACAGTGATAACCCCTTTACCACCGGCTAAGATCAAATCTTTTGCCGTGCTGTCTTCACCACTGAAAATACTTAAGCGATCTCCACAGAGCTGTAATAAACGTTCATAACGTGCTCTATCGGGAACGGCTTCTTTAATACCGATGATATTGCTGCAATCGGCTAAGCGCGCCAAAGTTTCAGGCAGTAAATCACAGGCCGTTCGTGAAGGAATATTATACAAAATTTGGGGAACTGGCACTGCTTCACTCACCGCCTTGAAATGCTGATAAAGACCTTCCTGAGTAGGACGAATATAAGCAGGCGTCATTAACAGACAGGCATCCACTCCCAATTCCATCGCATGAAAAGTTTTATCGATGGTTTTATGAGTGCTATTAGCCCCCGTTCCAGCAATCACTGGAATACGAGAATCCACTTTTCGCACGACAAAATGAATCAATTTATTGATTTCTTCATCGCTTAGAGTAGCTCCCTCGCCAGTAGTACCGGCAATCACCAAGCCATCCGTACCCTGACTTAAGTGGTATGCAATTAAACGCTCCAAAGCACTGTAGTCAATCGTGCTCTCCTCATCCATAGGAGTGACTAGGGCAACTAAACTGCCATGAAACATGCGTGTATTCCTCGTGTAACTATCCAGTCTTGGATCATACTCTGGCCTTTTGAGAAACTCAAGTCAGAACTGTCTTTTACTCCCATAAATCTTAGAAGTAGCATATAATAGAAAGCATCAGAACTTAACAAACAAGGTTGTATCGTGTCAGTTTTTGAATCGTTTCGACGCAAAATTATCGATTATCTCATGAGTGAAAAACCCTTTCCAGAGATACCCCTCTGTGATTTTGACCGTTTATTGTATGAAATAAGACCCAGTGACGTACTATTGGTCGAAGGCCGTACTCGGATCAGCGAGTTCACCAAAAGTGTAACGCAAAGCCCTTGGTCGCATGCCGTGTTGTATATCGGTCGTTTGCATGAAATTGAGCACCCCATACTCCGCCAAAAGATCAAAGATTTCTACAATGGCGAACCCACGGAACAATTGGTGATCGAAAGTTTATTGGGCAGCGGTACCATCGTGTCTCCTTTAACCCGCTATGAAAAAGAGCATATCCGCATTTGTCGCCCTAAGGGGATTGCTCGCTCGGATGCGCAAAAAGTGATTGCTTATGCGATCAATCAATTAGGATATGAATATGATGTTCGTCAAATTTTAGATCTCTGGCGATTTTTTCTACCATGGAAAATTTTCCCTCGCCGCTGGCGCTCAAGTTTGTTTAAAGAAAATAACCGTTCAACCCGACAGATCTGTTCTTCTTTGATTGCAGAGGCTTTCCAAGAGATTCATTTCCCCATACTGCCCATTATCAAATACAATGCGGATAAGGATATGCAATTAAATCCCAAAAACTCAAAACTCTACACGCCCAAAGACTTTGATTATTCGCCTTTTTTTGAAATTATCAAATATCCTATTTTTGAACTCAATGAAAGTGCTTTATATCATCAATTGCCCTGGGAAAAAAATAAATAAACTGAGGATATTAACGACTCACCTTTAAGAGAGGGAGGGTACGATAAAGCTCAGATTTGGATGCAGGTTACACGCAAAATTCAGCGGAAAAAGCGGAGTTAACAGGGGCGTTAATGAGCATTTTTTTGATGGATTTTGCGTGTAAGATGCGCCAAATATGGGCTTTCTGAAAAAAAACTGAGGATAAGATTATGTTAGATTTTAAATATGAGCACGACGAAAAGACCGGCAAAACGGTTATATTCACTTCTCTATCAGGCAAACCTTTACTGACAACGCCACAACTCAATAAAGGCACCGCTTTTAGCGAAAATGAACGACTCTTTTTTAATCTCCAAGGCAAATTGCCGATCAAAGTAGAAACCTTAGAAGAACAAGTGCAAAGAGCCTATCGACAGTTTCAGAATTATCATGATTCTCTTACACAGAATATTTTTTTAAATTCTTTACATGATCATAATCAAACACTTTTTTATCGTTTGGTCGGTGAACATTTAATGGATTTTTTACCCATCATTTATACACCGATTGTCGGTACTGCCGTCAAGCAATTCAGCACAGAATACCGCAATGCACGCGGCCTTTATCTGAGCTACCCTGAACGCGATCAAATAATCGAGATTTTAAAAAATCGTTCAAATCCTGAAATCGATCTCATTGTCGTGACCGATGGTGAAGGGGTCTTAGGCATTGGCGATCAAGGCGTGGGCGGTATGGATATTCCGATTGCTAAATTAATGGTGTACACCTTGTGCGCGGGTATTGATCCCAATCGCACCTTACCCATACTCTTGGATGTTGGCACGAATAATCAGGCCTTGCTCGATGATCCGCTTTATTTAGGCTGGCGACATCCGCGTATTGAAGGTCAAAAATATGATGATTTCGTCGATGATTTTGTCAGCGCTGTGCGACAACTGTTTCCTAATGTCTTTTTACATTGGGAAGACTTTGGCCGCGATAATGCTCGTCGTCATTTAGAACTTTATCAAAAACAAATGTGCACTTTTAACGATGATATGCAAGGCACCGGTGTTGTGACCTTGGCGGCTATTTTAGGCGGTGTGCAAGCTTTAGGACAAAGTTTAGCTCAGCAACGCATTGTTGTTTTTGGCGCCGGCACTGCCGGTACCGGTATTGCCGATCAGATTAAAGACGCTATGCTGAAAGAAGGCTTAGATGAGGCTTCGGCTTATTCTCATTTCTGGTTGATTGATCGGCCCGGTTTACTCTTGGAAAATACACCGGGACTGGCTGCATTTCAAAAACCCTATGCCCGGAATAGTGCTGAAGTAAAAGATTGGGTTTTAAATAAGACGGAAACCATCGGCTTATTAGACGTGATCGAAAACGTAAAGCCTACTATTTTAATTGGCACCTCTTCCATGGCGGGAGCCTTTACTGAAACGCTGATTCGAAAATTATGCCAATACTGCGAACATCCTTTGATTTTGCCTTTATCCAATCCTACAGAACATGCCGAAGCTACGCCCGAAGATTTGATCCGCTGGAGCGAGGGCAAAGCTTTGGTGGCCACCGGCAGTCCTTTTGCTCCTGTACAATTCAAAAATCAAAAACGCGAAATTGCACAATGTAATAATGCCTTGGTTTTTCCGGGGATTGGTTTAGGGATTTTAACGGTTAAAGCGAAAATGCTCAGCGATGAATGTTTATGGGTGGCCTGTCAAGCTTTAGCCAAATGCGCCCCTATTCTCAAAGATAAAACCGCTCCTCTATTACCCTCTTTAGCCGAAGCCAAAACAGTCGCTTTTAAAATTGCTCGCGCGGTTGCAACACAAATCATCGCAGAAGGACAAGCCTCTGTGATCCCTGAAGATTTAGACCAAGCGATCCAAAAAACCATGTGGACACCCGAGTATCTGGAATATCGCAGGATAGAGGAATAGACTCTTCTCTTAGGCTTCCTGCAGTACTGTCCTCAGCCCTAAGTACTTGCTTAGCAGATAAAGCGGACGAACAATCCTCTCAACCCAAGGCTAATGCAGGATTTTTTTACGCAATTGCTCAATAATCTCTAGGCTAAGGCTTGTTTCCTTTATCACGGTCTCATTGTCTATCCCTTTGCTAATAAGATCAACCGCATTGAGCATTTCTTCAATACCTTTAGTCTCACCCCTAAGCTCACCCCTAGCCTCACTCCTAGCTACACTCCTAGGTTCA